>JBCCNK010000295.1:0-4491 GCA_039025875.1 Pseudomonadota bacterium | reverse complement strand
GGCCGAACGGAGTGGGGCTTGCAGGCGGGGGCGAGCCGCTTCTCCAGTGATAGCGGAATACAAAGCTTGCGCTCCGATGGCATCAGTGCGCAGGGTGTTCTGGACGCGCAGCTGAACGAACGTGTCACGCTTTCCGTTCAGGGTGGCTGGATTACGCTTGAAAATGATGTGGGCGGAGCCCCCGACACTACCGACGCCCCTGGTGATAGTGAGAACAGTTACCTTTTTGACGGGTCCCTGACTTACAAGGCCGAGCGCGCTCAGTGGAAGCTGGCACTGATCAGTCGACCGTCTCCGTCCGGGTTCGGCGTTTTACTGAATACCAATCGACTCGACGCGGATTATCGTTATCGAGCGTCGCAGCGCCTCACCTTCGAGATGTCGGCCAAGGTCGGCACGCAGGAGGTCCAGGGAGAATCAGCTGCTTTGCGTCTCTCCAGGGATCGCGACTTCTTTAACGGCAGCGCGAGAGTTGCCCTCAAGTTGAATCCACGCTGGTCCCTGGCGGCCAGCTATGTCTATCGCTGGCAGGATTCGGAGCTGTTCGCCGAAGAAGCCGACAGTAATGCCGCCTTCGTCAGCGTGCTCTACGAACCTATCATGAAGACCTGGTCGCGCTAGTGCTCAGGCTAGACGGTAAATCAACCTTCGTATCCGCAAGCGCTAGCGGATGCAACTGTCCGGCCGGCGAACCGCACCCTCCGCAGGGCCTGTCCTCCGATAGCCGCCACGTTCAAGCACCACTCCCTATCTTCCTGAAGGACTGCGCAAGCTGGCGCAGATCGAATCAGTCATGATGCCAACCGACATAAAGTACGTCGAAGAGGGGCAGGAAGGGCGCTCGCTAAGAGAGCACCTGGCCATGCTCAAGCGCCGTCTTGTCTGGCTGCTTACACCCGCCATCGGCGTTTTCCTCCTGGCTTTGCTGCTTGCGTTTGCCCTGCCGGCTTCGTACCAGTCCGTGGCGACGATTCTGATCGAGCGGCAGGCCATACCGCAGGACTTCGTCCGATCGACCATAAGCAATTTTGCCGCTGAGCAGGTTCAAATCGTTAGCCAGCGTGTCCTTACGGTCGACAATATCAACGGCATAGTTGAGAAGTTCGAGCTTTATCAGGACCCGGACTCTACTTCTCGCAGTCCGCGGACCGAGCTCGCTCGCAGGTTTCGCGACAAGATGGACCTGCAGCTGGTCAGTGCTGATGTTATTGATCCGCGCAGTGGTCGACCGACGGAAGCCACTATAGCTTTCACCTTGTCTTTCACGGCGGATGGCCCCTCGACCTCGCAGAAAGTTACAAACGAGCTGGTCACACTTTTCTTAAACGAGAACTTGCGCGACCGAACTGATCAGGCGGTCAGCACCGCCGAATTCCTCGACTCCGAGGCCCAGCGACTGAACGCCGAACTCGTATTGAAGGAGGTCGAGTTGGCCGCCTTTAAGAGTGAAAACGAGGGAAGTCTGCCAGAGCTCTATCAATTCAATCTTGCCACCTTGGAACGAACACAGCGTGAAATCTCTGATGCTCGCTTGCGCAGTCAGGAACTGGAGAAACGACGGATTGAACTTGAGTCACAAATTGCACCGCTAAGCCCAAGCGCGGCGGTGGTGATGCCTAACGGCGAAGTGGTGCTGTCGGATACGGATCTGCTGAAGACCTTACAGAGCGAGCTGCGGCGAAAGAGCGCGATCTACCGCGATACGCATCCAGACATCATCCGTCTGAAGCGTGAGATCAGCACGTTGAATTCAGAGCTGCGTGTGGGGATGGACCCCAGGGCGATAGCCAGGGAGCTCCGCGCAGCCGAGGATTCATTGTTGCAGTTGCAGCAGCGCTACAGCGATACCCATGCCGAGGTGGTCGAAGCGAGACGATTCGTCGACGAGGTTCGTGCTGAGCTCAGAGCGGCGCAGCGTGGAGAACTCGGCGCGGGTCCTTCCGAAGTTGCCGACAACCCAGCCTATGTTGTCTTGCAAACCCAGATCTCGGCTATAGACAGCGAGAAGGACGCTTTGGAATTCCGAGTCGCCGAGCTGCAGCAGAAGATACTTCGCTACGAAGCACTGCTAAAGAGGGCTCCCAATGTTGAGAAAGAGTATCAGGGGATGCTCCGGGACTACGAGAATGCAACCCTGAAGTATCAGGAGATCCGCGCGAAACAACGTGAAGCAGCCGTCGCCCGTAATCTTGAACAGGAGCAAAAAGGGGAACGCTTCGTTCTGATTGAACCACCCGAACTGCCGGTTGACCCCGTCAGCCCCAATCGACCGGCCATCATCCTTGTAGGTTTTGTGTTGGCTGTAGGCCTGGGACTTGGAGCTGCGCTTCTGCGCGAGGCCTTCGACGGAGCCCTTCACGGCGTTCGCGAATTTACCCGCTCCATGGGCGGTGAGGCGCCACTCGTTGTCATACCGTACCTCGAACATTCCGGTGAGGTGGCCGCGCGCACCCGAACGTTTTCAATTAGCGCGACAGCGGCTCTGACCAGTGTGGTACTTCTGTGCGTGTCCGTGCACCTCTTCGTGAAGCCGCTGGATGTGCTGTTCTACATAGCTCTTAACAAAGTGGGTATCGGGTGATGGACTATTTGCAGCGAGCCACTGAACGAGCGCGCCAGGAGCGAGACGGACGGCTTGGTCGCACCACAGATCCAACTATTCCTCTGTTTGGTCGGACGGATTCCCGGCACAGCGAACCGGAGCCAGCCCCGGCAGATGGAGGGCGGCACGTAGCGCGCGAAGAGCTGCCGCTGCCGGCTAAAGTCGAATATACGACTACCCGACAAATGACACCGGATAGTCGAGCACTGGCGCGAAATCGGGTTATTGCCGGAGATGTGTTTGATCCTCGAGTCGAGGTTTATCGTCAGTTGCGCAGTCAGGTCCTTGGGGCCATGCAGCGAAAAAAGTGGAGGACGCTTGCGGTAACAAGTCCGCACGAGAATGCGGGTAAGACACTGACCACACTGAACCTCGCGATCGCCATATCACAGGAAGTGAACCAGACGGTCATGCTCATCGATCTTGATTTGCGCAAGCCGGATCTACATCGCGCCCTCGGCTTGCCGGTCGAGGGGGGTCTGATCGAACACCTTCAGCAAGGCGTCGGCCTTGAAGAGGTTCTGATAAATCCCGGGTTTCCACGACTTGTCCTGTTGCCCTGCCTGCCCCAGGGCCGGCACGCATCTGAGCTTCTGACCAGCCCGGAGATGCGCTCGTTTCTCGAGGAAATCATAGATCGCTATCCGGATCGCCTGATCATTTTCGATCTACCCCCATTGCTCTGCAATGACGACGCGATGGCTTTTGTACCCGGAGTCGACTGCTGCCTGCTGGTCGTTGAAGACAGCGTCACGACACCGGAACAGCTTGAGCGCAGTAGAACGCTACTGCGGCATACGAATCTATTGGGCACCGTGTTGAACAAGTCGCGCTAGCGACACTTTCGTCGGGTATCAGCGAGTGTACGAGCAACATTTCAACCTGCGAGACAAGCCGTTCAGTCTGATTCCGGCTGCTGATGCGGTGTATTTTTCACCTGGCCACAAGGCGGCCTTTGCGACCCTGGAGTTTGGTCTCCACGAGCAAGTCGGGCTCACGCTGATCACCGGTGATGTGGGTTCAGGAAAAACAACACTGGTCCGTCACCTGATGCATCGCATCGACTATCAGGAACTCACCCTGGGACTGGTGAGCACAACCCACCGCTCCTTTGGGACGCTGCTGCGCTGGATCGTAAACGCTCTGAGGATAAACAGTGGCAGTAAGGCGACCCTGCTGCAAACCATCCAGGATTGCCTCCTGGCCGAGTATGCGGCAGGGAAACGCACGGTGATCATTGTGGATGAGGCTCAGAATCTCACCTTGGATGAGCTCGAAACGCTCCGGCTTCTCACCAATATAAATGCCGATGGTCACCAGCTGCTTCAAGTGATCCTGGTTGGGCAGCACCAGCTGCGTGAGAAGTTCGGTGATCCACGCATGGGGCAGCTCGCTCAGCGCGTCAGTGCGGAGAGCACCCTGGGACCGCTATCGGCTGAAGAAACCAGTGGGTATGTGCGCTACCGTCTCACGAAAGTCGGGGGCGCCCCGGGGATCTTCGATGCTCCAGCCCTTCAGGCCGTTTACTACTTCAGCGCTGGGCTGCCGCGAATCATCAACACTTTGTGTGACGGCGCGATGGTATCTGCCTACGCCCAGCAACGTGACTCGATCGACCTGGATATCGTGCTCGATGTCGTAAAGAGTAAACAGATCGGTGGGATCTATCGACCGGGAATCAAGAGCAACCCCAATCGCGTCGCTGTACGTGAGGGCGTCATAAGCGCTCAGGGCATCGATATGCTGGAACTCGTCGGCTAGGCTGTGAGCGCAAGTACCGGCAGCGCTGTGATCCGCGATGGCATACCTCCCATCGCGCACTCCGATTCCAGGGTTCGGACGCATGCCAGTTTGCTGCTCCTTGCCTTTGCGCTGCTGACGTGGATGTC
>JBCCNK010000294.1:0-4548 GCA_039025875.1 Pseudomonadota bacterium | reverse complement strand
TGATCGCGACTCGTTTTCTGGAGAGGGTCATGGGCAGCTCCTTATAGAAGTTATTATCAAAACAGGTTGCTTTCGTAGTCAGTGCCATGACCTGGTTAGGGTCATCGCGACACTCATGTCGGTAAATTTTTCAGACCGGCTGGCTGAGTCAGCTCGTTTGCAGGTAACGGCACTCTTCAACCCACCCGGCGATATCGCGCGCTGTCGCGCGCGACAGATCAGGAAATGCGGCACTGAACAGCTCGTTCGCGTGCACTGTCCCCATCAGCTGACGACAGTGAGAGAAAACCCCGGCGCTTTGCAGAAGACGGTAAAAGGCTACGCCTTCATCTCGCAGCGGATCGCATTCATTCACGCTAACCATCGTTGGCGGAAAACCGGCCACATGGTCTGCACTGGCAAAAGCAGGCCACGCCAATGGGTTCTTCTGATCAAAGGCGTCCATTCCGTAAGCCATAGTCGCGTGGTTGTTGGCAACGCTGATCAAAATGCCTTCGTTCTCATGACTGGAAGGCGCACTATCGTCTGGCCAGCGCCCAAGCAGATAGGGACAAAGCGCGTATAAACCGAAGAGCGAATTCGGCGACCCACTGCTTTGCAGCTTCATCGTCGTAGCGATCGCAAGATTGCCGCCGCCGCTCTCACCAGCGATCAGCACTTGCGTCGGATCGATCTGAAGGGACGCCGCATGTTCTTTTACCCAGTGATACCCGGATACGCAGTCATTGAGACCAGCGGGAAAGGGCGCCACCTCTTCGGCCGACGACGGCCGCAGCGAATTGCGAAAGTCAACCATCGCGACGCACAAATTCTGTCGCGCGATAAGCTTGCCCCATGCACGGTAGTTACCGAGCAACGCGGACATCACCATCATCGCGCCACCGTGAATGTAGTAAACGCAGGGCAGCACATCGTCGTTGTCAGGCCTGATGATTTGAATGTTTATCGAGTTCCCGTCGGGCTGGCTCACGAATGTCTCAACCGAAATTCGCAGTCCCTCCGAGGGAGCAACGGCCTCGTCGTCCATCGCTTCCAGCATCTCAGCGAGCTGCTGCTCCGCCGCGAGCGCGTCCGGCGTATTTGCAACCGCGATCGCCTCTTCGCGGCTGGCCACGTCAACGGGCTGATGCAACAGAGGACCGGGAAGCTCAGCGAGCATGGCGCGACCACGCGTATCCAGTCGCTCGTCGTTCATAGGATCGTATTCGGTATCAGCTGCCATAGATCAGCACCTCGCAATGACCAGACGTTCCTCAGGCGAGGACAAAACCTGGGTAGTTGTTTGCTTTGATCTCGTCACAAAGTTCGCGATAGACGCCAACGCCACCGATATAAGACAGCAATCGTCGCGGCTTTCCTTCGATATTGCCCCCGACGTACCAGGAGTTCACCGACAGAAGTAAGGTGCTATTGGCTACCTCATCGTGATGCTGCACCCATTCCTCTTCCCGCTCCGCGGTCGGTTCCATGGTGTGCTTGTGCTGATCCCGCAGGTACACAACAGCGTCGGTAATCCAATCAACCTGCTGCTGGAGGCAAGTGGTCATGTTGCAAAACGCTGTCGAGGGAGCGAGAGGTCCCCCGACGGTGAACAGGTTCGGAAACCCATGTACCTGGAGTCCAAGCGTGGTGCGAATGTCCTTACTCCACAGCTCGCTCAGCGAGCGGCCGTCGCGGCCCGTGACGTTCATCCGGGCGAGCCCGCCGGTTCCGGCGTCAAACCCGGTGGCAAAAATTAAGGCATCGAGTGGGTATTCCTTGCCCCCCACTATCAGGCCAGCCTTTGAATAACTTTCAATAGGCTCGCGCTTCACGTCGACCAGGTGTACATTCTTGCGATTAAACGCTTCGAAGTAACCGTTCTCCAAAGGCACGCGATAAAGCCCGTAGCCATAATCGCTGGGAACGAGCCGTTCAGCGACTTCCGGATCGTCGATTTGCGCGCTGATTTTTGCGCGCACAAACTCAGTGACTTCGGCGTTTATCTCTGGATCGGCAAGCACCTCGGGGTAGGTACCCACAAACATCTTGAGCGAGCCGTCCGCCCAACACTCTTCTAGAATGGCATGCCGCTGCTCCGCACTTAGCGTGGGCGCCCAGCCGGGCTCTGGAACATGCCATTCGAAACCGGCGAAAGTCTCGTGCACCTGGTTTTTGAGCGTCGGATATTGCGCTCGCCACTCTTGCATGACCTGCGCGTCTACCGGGTGATTTCTCATGCGCACGGCGTACTGCGGCGTGCGCTGAAAAACAAATAGCTCCTCGGCTTCACTTGCCAGAGTCTGAACAATCTGAATCCCGGTCGCACCAGTGCCGATGACCCCGACTCGCTTACCGGCAAAGTCGACGGGGTGCTGTGGCCAGCGCGCCGTATGAAAAATCTCGCCAGTGTAATCCTCGCGACCCGGAAACTCCGGGATCTTCGGCGATGACAACATGCCAACACAGCTGACCAGATAGCGCGGCCGGTAGACCCGACCGCCGGCCAGTACGACCTGCCAACACTGCTCTTCTTCGAGCCAACTGGCCGATTCGACCTGTGTATTGAGTTCTATATCCCGGTAAAGATCGAACTTTTCTGCGACGTGCTTGAGGTATCGTCTGATTTCGGGTTGCGTTGGGAAGCGCTCAGACCATTCCCATTCATTGAGGAGATCCTGGGAGAACCAGTACTGATACACATTCGCCGGGGAATCGACGCGAGCACCCGGGTATGCATTCCAGTACCAGGTCCCGCCAACATCCGGGGCGGCATCTACCGCTCTGACGCTGAATCCGAGCTCGCGCAACCGGTGCAGTTGATACATACCTGCTATGCCGGCGCCGACTACCAGCACGTCAAGCTGATCAGAGGTCATAAATTACGCTCTATATTTTTGTTATAGGTAGGGAATTTACGCAACTGTATTACCAGTCGACTTTGCACATGAGACGTGATTAGTTTGCATTTCGGGAACAATTTGCAGTTTTTGCTAATCTAGCCGTGTTAATCCATCCGGGATAGCGGGTCCCAGGTGAGCGAAAGCAGCAGGAAGGACTCTTGGTGAGCCCCGATACAGCGCAGACTCAAAACCGCCTCATCGAAGGCGATCAGCACACCCTCGCGGTAAACCTCAGCGATCTGTTTATCGAGCTTGATGTGGTCGCCCAGGATCGCAGTCAACGAGGTCGAGTTGAGGTAGAAACTCAGCTTTTTGGCGATATGGAGCTTTTGCGGACCTACGTCACCAAAGGGCGATTCTCGGTGGTGCGTTCGGAACGCCTTGTGGCCCAGTCAACGTCCAACAACTACTTTCTGGCCTGCATTCTGGGAGGAATCGCTAATCTGTCTCAGGCATCTCGCGATGTGTCACTGCAACCTTCTGACCTGGCAGTGCTGGACAGTACGCGGCCTTACCGCATCGATGTAAATGAGTACCTGGACGCTCTATGGATTCGCGTACCACGCCATCGGCTGGAAGGACGAATGCCATCGGCGGTAGAGATTTTGGCCCAGCGTGTCGACGGGCGCAGCGGTACCGGGCACCTCGCCTCTTCGTTGATTACAGCGGCATTACGTGAAGCGGGAAGCCTGACCAGCAGCGAATCATTGCGCATCAGCAATGCCCTGCTGGATCTGCTCAGTTTGTCGTTGGAAGTCAGCACCGGGCATACGGATCGCCGACCGCTGCACATACTCCGAAAAGTGCAAAACCACATCGACGCTAACATTTCCGACCCCGACCTTTGTCGCAAGTCGATTGCTCGACGGCATGGTATATCCGAACGCTATTTGAGCAGGCTGTTCGAAAAGGAGGGCCTGTCGGTGGCCAAGTGGATCAGACTGCGTAGACTGGAACAGAGCCGCCTGCAACTTGAGTCCCCGGATCAGCAGAGCCGCGGTATCGGTGAAATAGCCTTTGCGTGTGGTTTTTCCGACGTTAGCAGCTTCAATCGTGCATTCAAGCGCCATTTCGGTGCCACCCCAAGCAGCCTGCGCAGAATAGCGAACCCGACAAACTAGGGCGCCTGGACTTGTTCAGAGGATCCCTAAAGCGCTTCGCGAAGCTCTCGTTTAAGGACCTTGCCGCTCGGATTCTTTGGCAGAGCCTCAATAAACACCACCGACTTCGGCGCTTTGAAGCCGGCCAGTTTTTGCGAGCAGTGCGCTTTGATCGCTTCCTCGGTCAACGTTACTCCCGCTTTGGGAACCACGACTGCGCATACCGCTTCGATCCACTTCTCATCGGGCATTCCAATAACCGCCACTTCCGATACGCCCTCAAGTTGATACACGACTTCCTCAACCTCTCGACTCGATACGTTCTCGCCGCCGCTCTTTATCATGTCTTTTTTGCGGTCAACGATCGTGATGTAGCCGTCTTCATCCCGCGTCGCCAGGTCACCACTGTGAAACCAGCCATCGGTAAACGCCTGAGCCGTACGATCCGGATCGTTAAAGTAACCGCTCAGTAGTTGCGGGGATCGATGCACAACTTCGCCGATTTCACCTACGGCAACCTCGCGTCCTTCGTCATCGACCACTTTGGTTTCGATGTTTAATCCAGG
>JBCCNK010000293.1:0-4549 GCA_039025875.1 Pseudomonadota bacterium | reverse complement strand
TTTACTCTATCCTTCGCTTGTGTCGGCTATGACGAGTTGATTGCAGATCTCAGGGTACAGTGCCCGAAGGCGACGAGACATCAGTCTTGCCTGCTTTTCTGGAAACTCGCGGAGTAGCACGACGAGGTTGATCAAGGTCTCGTCGAGCTACTCCGCGAGTTTCCAGAAAAGCAGGCAAGACTGATGTCTCGTCGCCTTCGGGCACTGTACCCTGAGATCTGCAATCAACTCGTCATAGCCGACACAAGCGAAGGATAGAGTAAAATGCAGAGCACATATCCGCGGATCTTCGATGAGTTTGACAGGGCCGTAGTAACGACGGAACCGGGTTTCGTTTACGACATGCTGGGCGGTCGGGTCAGAGCCTCGTTTAAGAAGGGCTGGGTCGGCGAAGCCGCGGTGCGCACGACACGGCCGAATCTACCGGCTTTCAACGAATGGATGGTCGATTGGGTAGCATGCCTGCTGGCAGCCGAGCTGGTGTCCGGCGACTTCGCGATTGTGGAGGCAGGAGCGGGATACGGTCACTGGATGTCGGTTGCCATGAAGGCGAGACGTGCCGCCGGGGCGGCAGGTTCGATTACTGGCTACGCACTTGAAGCAGAGAAACATCACTATGAGTGGCTTCTCCAGAACGTCATTGACAACAACCTCGATTCGATCGGCAAAACTATATGTAAGTACGGCGCAGCAGGCGCGGATGGCGACGTGTACTTTCCTGTAATCGACGACCCCACGGCGAATTACGGCGCATCAATTGTCCACGATGCGGATCAGAACCTCCTAAAAGTCCCAAGCTATTCACTCAGATCCATCCACCAAGAACTGGGCACAGCACGAATCAGCCTGTTGCATGTTGATATACAAGGAGGTGAGGAAGACTTCCTGGTAAAAGGTGGCGACTCCTGCCCTCTTGAGCTTTGCGACGTCGTGCTCGTAGGTACGCATGTTTCAACAGACCTACATGAGAGCGTGCGGGGTGCCCTTCAGACTGCTGGGTTCGACATACTGATCGACTGGCCGAGGAACTCCCAAGTCGACTATTGCGGAAAGAAGATTGATACCAACGATGGAGCTTTACTTGCTGTGAACACGAGTACGGTAGATTCAGATATGGCTCTTACGCTAGCTTCTCGCCCGCTCAAAAACGACAGCTAACTGTTGGGGACAGGTATGGGAAAACCTACAGTTTATTCTGATTACTGGTGGCCAAAGAAGGGCCTGCTTGAGCGTGTGTACTCTCACCCAGTTGCTCTAGACGGTGGCGGCAAAGAGCTTGTTGAGCAGATCATCAAGGGATTTAGCAAGCCTACGGTGCTCGAGATTGGGGTTTTTCTGGGTGGCTCCACAATCCGTTGGCTAGACGCGCATCCAAGATGCACCGTTGTGGGCGTCGACCTATTCGAAGATTCATGGGACCGGATCATCGAACGGTATCGAACTCAAAATAAGCCCTGGATGGCAAAGGTCCTCTCTGATGTGGAGGACGTGCAGGGGCTCATCGATAGTTTGCAGGAATTTGGATCGCTCAACTGCGCTTTACGGAACCTGATCGAATACAGAGGCCGTTTTTTTCCCGTGGTTGGTGATTTTCGGCAATTGTGTGAGGAACTCGCCAGTTCGATCAAGCCGGACGTTATTTTTCTTGATGCAGACAAGTCTGAGGCGCTTCTGGAGCTATGTGCTGAGCACTTTCCTGCCGCTATATTGACTGGAGACGATTGGACTTGGGGTGCCGACCAAGGCTACCCAATACAAAAAGCAGTAAACGCATATTGCGAACGTCACGGTGTTGGGCACAAAGTAGACAGGGCGACTTGGGCGATTGGCATTTAGAATGCAGGTCACAGGACGAGCGGCGACTTGTTGACCATCGTACGCGTGTTGCGATAATTAAAATTTAAAATCCCGAGAGGAAAAGTTAATGCCCAGACTAGTAACAGTCTTCATGCTGGTGATCACAGCGAACTTAGCTTCGAACATGGCCTCCGCCACGACGGCTTGGGTTTCGGGCGCGGTAACTCGAGTCCACTACGATACCCGTTTAGTCGGAGGGGAAGTGTTTTATGGTGGTTGTGCTGTAACACTTTCCAATACGCCCACTGATACCCTTTCCGCCTGTGGTAATTGGGTGAGTTTTTCATGTGTCGGCGAGTTCAACTCAAAATCAGAAGCCTCCGCGAAGTACAATCTTGCTCAGCTAGCATTCGTAACTGGCCGGAACGTCGCGGTGAACCTGAACGATCAGAAGTTGCACAACGGACACTGCTTCGCGGAAGCCGTATTCGTCGTAGAGTAGCAATGCCGCTGCGGTCGGTAGTCGCCCATACGTAGGTAGCGATACCATCAACAGTATCCTGGATGGTCGCTAACCATATGACGCAGCGTTCGCTATTGCTCCAAGCTTTTGTGACGGTGCTGGTAGTCGGTGTCCTGTGGACCACCGTCGATGGTCGCCAGGCACAGGTAGAGACACGAGACGAACCTGGCTTAGTAGCTACCGCAACAAGAACAACTAATCGGTGCGCAGAGGCGACGGATGTGCGAGATGCGTCGCATTCAAGAGCGGCGGCAGTGCCTCTGGATGGTCTGCATAAGTGTGACAATCGAGAATTAGATGGCAGCTTGCCGTCGTCATCGCGCCAGATGATCGACGTCGACGATTTTGAGGTAGAGCCAATTACTACAAACCGCATCAATCACGGACCACTTTTGCGCGATCCGGACGACGCTGGCACGGACGCGTTGTTCGCCGCTACTGCTGGCGAAAGTGCGAACGTCGGGCCATTGCTCGGTGATCCTGACGATCCGATGACAAATCTGGCGGCAGACCCAGGCGGTGAGCGAAGCATCGGCATACCGCTCGGTGATCCGGATGAAGTCGGCGATTGGCTAGTCGACCCAGAATCAAAAAGTGGCCCAGAAAATATCGGTTTTTCGCTTGGAGACCCGATAAACACTGAGCAGTTCGATCTTGAAGGACCCATAGGTTCACTAGGAGAGAAGCTACCGGATCCCGAAGGGACGTGAACTCGACAATCGCGAAACACGGCTACCAAAACAGTGCTCACCATACGCATAAGCCAAAGCGCATTCGTCTAACTAACCGTAGTGCGCAGCAAACGTTATGGTTCGCAGCCAGCCTTAGTACGCGTATCGGATGGGTCAGATTTAGAGCTGTGGAAAAACTCCAATCGTTTCAAATCCGCCTCTAGCATGGCGACACGCTGGGTCAGGCGCTGATTGCGCACGTCAAGCCTCGATCGCTCGATGTCCATCAAGAGCGTCTTAATCACGAGAATCACGATAGCAACTGTTAACCCAAGAACCGGCGGGTATGCGACGCCAAAACGCGCTGCTATCAAATCTATCGCTCCAGGTGCGAACCCTAGGAGTGCGAAGCCGAACGCTGCTACGATCCACCCAAATCCATGGTTTACATGCAAGCGGTCTTTACGAACAAGCCACACTATCAGTCCAGCAACGCCAATACCAATGGTGCCCGTTAGTATTGAAACCACCGCCTATACCGCCGTACTTTTGTCATTGCGGTATCGACGAATGCGTCGCTTCGTAAGTCCAAGGAGCACGGTATGGCACATGTAGTAGGCTACGGACAGCCACGTTTGAAAGACTCTCGAGTGCCCGTTACGGCGAATGTCCATCGTGACAGGAACGTCCATCACTTGGAGCCCTCTACCGGTCAGAAGAGCGAGAACGCCCACGTCCTGGAACTCCAGATAGGTAGCTCGCCAACTCGCCAGCTCTCGCAGGGCTTCAGCGCTGTACGCTCGAAAGCCGGAAGTAAGATCTTCCAAGCGTATACCCGATACGGACCTTAGTAAAACCCACGCTACCTGTCTCGACCGAGAGCCCCGCTGAGGATACGCCCCGATGGATACATGCGCTGACCCATTGAGCACCGGTGCGACAACGGTCTGAATATCCGCTGGATCGTGCTGTCCGTCGGCGTCAAGCGTGATAGCCAAATCATGGCCATGACGAAGCGCATAGCGTATGCCCGTTTGCGTTGCACCCCAGGCACCAAGGTTCGCAACGAGAGGAAGGACCGTTGCTCCAGCGCATTCCGCTTCATTCCGAGTGCGGTCACTACTAGCATCATCAACAACGATGATGGGGTAAGGACACTGTTCCTGAACTTTCTCGATTACCCGCCCTACCGCTCCCTCTTCATTGAACGCAGGTATGACGACGACGGGATTGATAGGGATTTGCATTGATTGAAAACGCACTGTCATGACCTCAGGATATCACGGCGGTACGCCTTAAAGGCTCAGTGCTCAGTTGCTTCGAACTTTGAGCCGCTTACAACTATGCCTCGTGGGAATTGGCTATTCAGCCAAGAGAGCTGCACCGGGTATGATCGCGGCGTCTTCGCACGCCAGCACCCACGAAAGACCTGATATTGCCGGATTTCTACAACAGATAATCTCTCTACGAAGGCCGGGCGACACGTTGGGCCGATTGTCAGCGAAGGTGAGCTGGCACGATGCGCAGGGTCAGCAGGCCAAACAAGAATTCTGTGATC
>JBCCNK010000292.1:0-4585 GCA_039025875.1 Pseudomonadota bacterium | reverse complement strand
CGGCCTGCGACGCGCGCTCGTGATCGCGGGCAGCCGCAGCCAGGTGATGTCGCTGTGGCAGGTCGACGACGAGGCGACCCGAGACTTGATGGCGGCGTACTACCGGCGCCTGCGCAAGGGCGATGGCCGGTCAGAGGCGTTGCGTGCGGTTCAGCTGAAGATGCGAAAGAAGAAGGAAACCGCCCATCCCTTCTACGTAATGGCCAGTCTGAGTCCGGGTCAGGCCTTTCTGAAAATTGTCCAGGCGGAGTTGGAAGCGGTCATGGGTGAGTCCAACCAGTCTCTGGTTCTGACTACTCAGCCGCCGGCTGTCGTGCTGCTTGCCGGTTTACAAGGTGCGGGTAAGACGACCTCGGCGGCCAAGCTTGCGCGCTATCTAAAGGAGAGAGAAGGGAAAAAGGTTACCGTTGTCAGTGCGGATATCTACAGGCCTGCGGCGATTAAGCAATTGGAAACCTTAGCATCGGAAGTTGGCGTCGACTTTTTTCCATCCAGCACTGAGCAGGATCCAGTCGCGATCGCAAAAGCGGCGCAGGAGCACGCGAGGATCCAATTCTCCGATGTTCTGATTGTGGATACCGCTGGTCGGCTTGCCATTGATGAAGCAATGATGGCAGAGATTGCCGCGATCGAATCTGCGGTCAATCCAGCCGAGACGCTGTTTGTGGTTGATGCCATGACCGGACAGGATGCAGCAGTGACCGCAAAGGCGTTCGGCGACACATTGCCACTTACTGGCGTAATTCTGACCAAGGTCGATGCCGACAGCCGTGGTGGTGCCGCGCTCTCCGTGCGTCAGGTCACGGGAAAACCCATCAAGTTTTTGGGCGTGGGGGAGAAGACCGAGGCCCTCGACCCTTTTCACCCGGACCGTCTGGCGTCACGAATTCTCGGCATGGGCGATGTCCTGTCGCTGATCGAAGAAGCCGAGCAAAAAGTCGATAAACAGAAGGCCGAGCGGCTCGCTCGGAAAGTCAAAAAAGGTAAGAAGTTTGATCTCGAAGATCTCCGGGATCAGCTGCAGCAAATGAATAACATGGGCGGTATGGCAAGCATGCTCGATAAACTTCCAGGTATGGGAGGCATGGCGCAGGCTGCCAGCGCTCAATTGGACAACAAGACTTTTGCGCGGATGGAGGCAATGATCAATTCGATGACACCCCGTGAGAGGCGCAATCCGGAGCTGATCCAGGGGTCGCGCAAACGCCGAATCACCCGAGGCTCCGGCACCCAGGTACAGGATTTGAACCGCCTGCTGAAGCAACACAAGCAGATGGCTAAAATGATGAAGAAGATGAAGGGTGGCGGTATGCAAAAAATGCTGCGCGGGATGGGTGGAATGATGCCCCCAGGGGCCGGTTCCGGCGGTGGAATGCCACCCTTTCGGTGACTATACGGTCGGGGACTGCACCTCGTCGCCGCAATGAGCCGCATCACACGGGTCGACAGACCCTAAGCTTCGGTTTTCTCTGTATTTTTTTGCCTTTAATGTTGCATTGATCCCCTTTCCCACGCAGGCCAATTTCTGTATAGTCCGCCGCCTTTAATCACTCCAGCCCATTGCTAACCAAGGCTCTGGGCAATGAATACGCTGCGGCGTGGAGATACAAACGCGATGGTTACAATCAGACTTTCTAGAAGCGGAGCCAAGAAAAAGCCTTTCTACCACTTCACGGTGACCGACAGCCGCAATGCGCGCGACGGTCGTTTCATTGAGCGCGTCGGGTTCTTCAATCCTGTTGCGCGTGGCAAGGAAGAGCGCTTGCGCATTGATCGAGAACGGATCGAGTACTGGCAGGGCCAGGGCGCCCAGTTGTCAGAGCGGGTGGCCAAGCTGCTCTCTCAAGCTCCATCGACGCAGGCCGCGGACGCAGCCTGATACGCAGACCTGCGGAATCGAGCGCTAAAGCTGCTTCAGCCACTAGCTGACGCACCACGCGCTTACCCTTCGTACCACGGGTTGCGCGGTTTAAGACATTCAGATGTATCGACCAAAACATCTAATGGGACGTCAACGGTTCCGGCCGAGCACAAAAGCTGGATTTAGCCTGCCCGGGCTTCTTGCCTCGAACCCGACCCTACTGCCTGGCCTCTAGCCCCGGCGTTCTGAATTTGTCGGTCCTGGATCGCTACAACGATTGGCCGACGGTGCAAAAATCCAGCGATCCCACGGCTGTACAGATTGCGACAGGTCCTAGCTCTTTTATTCAGACGCCAGTTGCGTCTATTACGGGGCTCGCTCTTGAACCAGCTCCTACTTTTATCTTCCAGTCATCGCGCTTTTTCCCCAAACAGCGGCCCAAACAGCCCTATCCCCAAACAGCGACCCAAACCGCCCTACCCCCAAATAGCCACCCAAACCGCCCTCGAACTTGAAAATGACGGAAAATAGCCTAGCCGTGCACGATCTGATCCTCGCGGGCCGAATTTCTGGTGCGTACGGCATAAAAGGATGGCTTCGTGTTCACACCTTTACTGAGTCACCGGAGAGTTTTCTGGCTTTATCGCCATTTTTTCGAGTTCAGGGCAGCCGTCTGCTGCCGGTCGACATTGAACAGGGCAAAGTTCATGGAAACGGGCTTGTAGTGAGCATCGCCGGTGTGAGTGATCGCAGCAAGGCTGAGGAATTGCGGGGCGTCGAGTTACATGTACTGAAAGACTCACTGCCCAAACTTGAGGATGAGGACTACTACTGGTCGGAGCTCATCGGTTTGAGTGTGGTTACGAGCTATGAGGGGCGCGATGTGCTGCTTGGGAGCGTCAGTAAAATCCTTGAGACTGGCGCGAACGACGTTCTTGTGCTGTGCAGTAGCGAGGGCAGTGTAGATTCACGAGAGCGCCTCGTTCCCTATATCGATGATGTCGTATTGAGCATTGACCTCACACTGAGGCGCATATGGGTGGCGTGGCATCCGGACGACTAATGCGTATTTCTATTGTCTCTATTTTCCCCGGATTGATTCGCAGCTTGTGTGAACATGGCGTGATTGGTCGCGCCATTGACCAGGGCCTGGTGCCTGTCCAGACGTTCGATCCCAGAGCCTTCACCAAAGATAAGCACCGGAGCGTCGATGACCGGCCTTTCGGGGGTGGTCCTGGAATGGTTATGCGGCCTCAGCCGCTGGTCGACGCCATCCTCGCTGGCCGGAGCCACGTGGGTGACGGTGCGCGGGTCGTCTATATGTCGCCCCAAGGGCAGGTGTTCAACCGCGATAAAGCGGCCGAACTGGCCGGATTGCCGGGCCTCGTGGTGGTTGCAGGTCGCTATGAGGGGATCGACGAAAGGGTCATCGATGGATGGGTCGATGAAGAGGTTTCTGTGGGTGACTATGTTGTCAGTGGAGGATAGTTACCCTCCGCGCTCCTATTAGACGCTGTGCTGCGGCACGTTCCGGGCATAGTCGGGTGTTCGGAGTCGGTAGCGCAGGACTCCTTCGAAGAAGGAATGCTGGACTGTCCCCAGTACACTCGACCGGACAGCTTTTTGGGCCGAGATGCTCCCGATGTGCTCTTAAGCGGAGATCATGCCGCTATTGAGCGCTGGCGTAGAACGCAGGCACTCAAGCGGACTCGAGATCGACGGCCGGACTTGTTTCGGGCTCTCGTGGCAAACGGCGCGTTAAGTGACGACGACCTACGCTGTTTAGATGAGAATTAATCACATCTGACGTTCGGCATTAGGAAGCCCACTAACCGATACCTCCGATAAGAGTTGCCGCAGGCGCCGTTTGCCACCTAGATACCTCTACATTGTTCAGAGACTCGTGATTCGATAGCGTCCGATCGAATCGCTACCATTTTGCTCAGTGATTGGCTGAAACAACGGAGCCCTCATAGTTGCAACGTGCCTCTCGCGGCCTTGCCGAGTGGGAGTTCAACTACCATCAGCAGTTCCGACGAAAAGTCTTGCAAAAGGGAATCTTAGGCTGGAAATTTACCGGCAGTTTCGATACCGTTGCGGCCTTTTTTTGGCCGAGTACTGGCTTGGAGTTAAAGACATGAGTGGTAACTCGATCATTTCGCAACTTGATGCGGAACAAATGGATAAAGAACTGCCGGATTTTGCACCCGGCGATACGGTCGTGGTGCAGGTTCGAGTAAAGGAAGGTAGCCGTGAGCGTCTGCAGGCCTTTGAAGGCGTCGTTATCGGCAAGCGCAACCGCGGTCTGAATTCTGCATTTACCGTGCGTAAGATTTCCCACGGCGTTGGCGTTGAACGCACGTTCCAGACTTACTCCAAGCTTCTGGAATCAGTAACCGTGAAGCGACGCGGCGATGTCCGCAAAGCGAAGCTCTACTACCTGCGGGAGCGCTCTGGTAAGTCTGCAAGAATCAAAGAGAAGCTCGGCTAGGAACGAGTAAGGCACAGGTTCGGTGCGACCACCCGTGCTTTACCCATCGGCTATGAGCGATAAGGGGGTCATCTACCCGCTCAAAATTTGCTCAAATTTGCAGAATCACAAGCTTCAGGCTCAGTGAGCATCGAGCCTTCGGGCCTCGAACGGTTCCTTGATCGATTCTTAGATTCCCTATGGATTGAGCGCGGGCTTAGCGAAAACACGTTAGCGGCATACCGGCGTGACCT
>JBCCNK010000291.1:0-4592 GCA_039025875.1 Pseudomonadota bacterium | reverse complement strand
GCAGTAAGTTATCAGCGAGAGAAGCTTCGTGGGAAGCGGATCGCGTTTCTTCCCGACTCACAGCTCGAGCTGCCGCTCGCGCGATTTCTGTCGCGGGAATGTGCTATGGAGGTGGAGTCCATCACCACGCCTTTTCACGACCCTAAGTTGATGACAAGCGAAGCCGAACTCCTGGGTGAGCATCCCGATCTGATTGAGGGTGGAGATCTCGAAACCCGTCTCGATCACGTTCGTAAGCTGCGGCCGGATCTCACGGTCTGCGGTATGGGCATTGCCAATCCACTGGAAGCTGAGGGCTTGCGGAGTAAATGGTCAATCGAGTTGATTTTTAGCCCGATCCAGGGATTCGATCAGGCTGGAGACCTTGCCTCGTTATTTGCACGGCCGCTGGTACGCGAAGCACAACTGGAATTTTAATCCATGGAGCTCTCACTCTGGACTTACGAAGGCCCGCCGCATGTTGGGGCCATCCGAATAGCCAACAGCATGAAGGGCGTGCACCTCATGCTCCATGCTCCTCAGGGCGACAGTTACGCCGATCTTCTATTTACAATGATTGAGCGGGACGACCACCGCCCCCCAGTAACCTACACAACGTTTCAGGCGCGTGACCTTGGCAGTGACACGGCACAACTCGTACTGCGAACGGTACAGGCCACTGTCGATACTCATCGGCCAGATGTTCTGCTCGTGGGCGATTCGTGCACCGCCGAACTGATTCAGGATCAGCCGGGCACGCTAGCATCTAGCGCTGGCCTCGATGTGCCGGTGATACCCATTGAAATGCTCGCGTACTCGCGCAAGGAAAACTGGGGTGCGGGCGAGACGTTCTACAGCCTAGTTCGCGCGCTCAATCAGGGCCAGGTTCCTCCCCCTGGAAGTTCACCGCCGGAACGCGAACAGCGGCACAGTGTGAATATTCTCGGCCCAAGCTCCCTAGGGTTTCGCTGTCGTGATGACGTGATAGAAATCAAGCGGCTGCTGGAGTCCCTTGGCGTTACCGTGAACGTAACCGCACCCCTCGGTGCAACGGCGCATGACCTGCTGCGCCTGCCTCAAGCCAATGCCAATATCTGCCTATATCCGGAGGTAGCAGGTCCCGCCTGCGACTGGCTTGCACGCAGCTTTAAGCAGCCCACGATAAAGACCGTTCCAATCGGTGTAGGCGCGACCGACGAATTCGTTCGGGAGGTTTGCGAGACATTGGAGTTAGAAGCACCGCCAGCCAAGGATCGATCTCGACTTCCCTGGTATTCCAAGTCCGTGGATTCGACCTACCTAACGAACAAGCGAGTCTTCATCTTTGGCGATGCGACGCATGTCGTTGCCGCCGCACGTATCGCCGCTAAAGAGCTCGCATTCGACGTGGTGGGCCTGGGTACGTATTCAAGAGAACAGGCTCGAGCAGTACGATCCCTGGCCAAGGAGCTTAATCTCTCGGCGCTCATTACCGATGACTATCTGGAGGTTGAGCGGGTCATAGCCGAGCTCCAGCCCGAGCTTGTTCTCGGCACGCAGATGGAGCGGCACATCGCCAAGAGGCTCGGCGTACCCTGCGCTGTCATTTCGACTCCTGCTCACGTGCAGGACTACCCCGCACGTTACTCACCGCAGATGGGCTATGAAGGTGCGAACGTCATCTTCGATAGCTGGGTGCACCCGCTAATGATGGGGCTAGAAGAACATCTACTTACGATGTTTCGAGAGGATTTCGAGTTTAATGATGAGGCCATCCCCTCGCACCTAGCCGCCGAGGCTGCCCTGGCCGCGAAGGCGGAACACGCTGTCAATGATGCGGCGCACGCCCGCGATACTTCCGGCGAATTGCGGAACCCTCGAAGTTCCGGAGTAGCGGCAGACGCCATTGCAGACAAGCATACCGAATACGGCAACTCAGACTCACCAACTTGGGAGCTGGACGCCGAGAAGGAGCTCCGGAAGATTCCGTTCTTCGTGCGCGGCAAAGCGCGACGCAACACTGAGCAGTTTGCCGCCGACCAGGGCGTTAGCATTATCAAAGTCGATACGTTGTATGAAGCCAAAGCGCACTTCAGCCGCTGATCGGGCATTCCACTTCGTTCTGGTGACGCTGGACAACCACGTCACCGGCAGCGTCGAGCGCGCGGGGCTAAGTCTTGCCAAGGAAGCACCAGAACTGCGGGTTAGCGTTCACGCGGCTGCCGACTGGGGGACATCCAGGGAGTCACTTGAGCGCTGCCACGCCGATATCCGTGATGCTGACGTCGTGTTGGTCACGATGCTGTTCATGGAGGAGCACATCAACGCCGTACTACCGCAGCTAAGAGACCGCCAGCCTCACTGCGACGCTATGGTGTGTTGTATGTGCGCCAGTGAGGTTATGAAACTCACGCGCATGGGCCGCTTTTCAATGGACAAGGAAACAAGCGGCCCAATCGCATTGCTAAAGCGCCTTCGGGGAAAATCGCAAGCGGGTAAGGCGGGTAAAGCAAGCGCAGGAGCACGGCAGCTGTCGGTGCTAAAACGTATTCCCCGAATTCTGCGTTTTATCCCAGGTACCGCCCAGGACGTCCGCGCGTATTTCCTGACCATGCAGTATTGGCTCGCCGGATCCGAAGAGAATATTCGACGGATGATCGCCAACCTAGTCACTCGCTACGCCCGGGAAGGAGCGCTGCAAAGTGTGGGCCGGCTGACCCAGGGCAATCCCATCGATTATCCGGAAACGGGACTCTATGACCCGGATAAGAAAAAGCCGATCAGCGAGACGCTGCCGCGTACGGCCAAATCGAAAGCGTCTAACCAGGGAACAGTCGGCGTCCTGGTCATGAGATCCTACGCGCTGGCGGAGAACACTGACCACTACGATACGGTGGTGCGGGCGCTTCGGTCACGAGGGCTAACCGTCGTCACCGCTTTTGCCAGTGGCCTGGATGCTCGTCCGGCGGTTGAAAAATACTTCGTGCATGACGGCGAGCCCACCATCGATCTTCTGCTGTCTCTCACGGGCTTTTCTCTGGTGGGCGGACCTGCCTATAACGACGCTCACGCAGCTGAAGAGCTTCTTAGAACGCTTGATGTGCCCTATCTCGCTGCGCATGCGCTCGAGTTCCAGAGCCTGGAGAAGTGGGAGGAATCAGTACACGGTTTGATGCCGGTCGAAGCCACGATGATGGTGGCAATACCCGAACTCGACGGAGCAACAGTACCCACAGTATTTGGCGGCCGAAGTGAAGGGGACGGCTCCGCCAACTCTCCGGGTGGGCACACGATGCGGGGCCACCACGAGCGGATTGACATGCTTGCCGATCGCGTCAACAAGATTGTGTCGCTGCGCCGTGCTCCGAAGTCTGAGCGGCGGATAGCTGCGGTAATTTTCAATTTTCCGCCACACTCAGGAAATACAGGCACTGCTGCAAACCTGGCGGTCTTCCAGTCTCTGTTTAACACACTCAATGCCCTCCACGAAGACGGCTATACCGTTGAGGTACCCAAAGACGCCGAGGAATTGAGAGATGCGGTGATCGGCGGAAATGCAGAGCAGTACGGGGCTATCGCTAATGTCTTTGCCAAGATCAGCGCCGACAACCATGTCACGCGAGAGCCGTACCTCGATGAGATCGAGGCTCAGTGGGGCCCGGTTCCGGGCAAGCAGCTTACCGATGGTCAATCGCTGTTTGTTCTGGGCGCGCAATTCGGCAATGTTTTTATCGGGGTACAACCAGGATTCGGCTACGAGGGCGACCCCATGCGCCTTCTGTTCGAACGGGGTTTTGCGCCTACCCACGCCTTTTCAGCGTTTTACCGCTACCTGCGTGAGGACTTCGCAGCACACTGTGTACTGCATTTCGGCACGCACGGCGCCCTTGAGTTTATGCCAGGGAAACAAAGCGGTATGGCGGGCGACTGCTGGCCCCAGCGTTTGATCGGAGACCTGCCAAACTTCTACTTGTACTCGGCTAACAACCCATCCGAGGGAATCATTGCCAAGCGCCGGGCTGGAGCAACGCTGGTCAGTTACCTCACGCCTCCGGTCACACGCGCAGAGCTCTATCAGGGTCTGCAGGAACTGAAAGGCACAGTGGACCGATGGCGGTCACGCTGCGACGAAAGCACGGATGCACGAAGCGAGCTGGCGCGACTGATTCAGGACCAGGCAGCGGCTCTGGATCTCTGCCCGGATCAACCAGTCTGGGATGCGGATTCCGAGGACGAAGTCGAGAAGGTACGGCGCGATCTGCTCGAACTTGAGGAGACATTGATTCCCTACGGGTTGCATGTCGTCGGTCAGGCTCCGAAGCCGCAGGAACAGCGCAGTCTTCTGAAGGCAATTGCGCAGGCAAGTTTCGACCTCTCGATCAGTGAATCAATGCTCGATGCGCTGGACGCGAAAGACAAGGCGCTTTTTGACCGCTGCTTGCGAGAAGAACATCCGGACCTTCCAGAGCTTGCGTCGATAGGCACCACGCTCTTCTCCGCGGCGCAAAAGCTCGCAGTCAATCAGGAGCTTGCAGCACTGCTCCATGCGATAGACGGTGGTTACATACCTCCGGTAGCTGGCGGCGATCTTCTGCGCAGTACCGATATTCTGCCGACGGGTCGCAACGTCCACG
>JBCCNK010000290.1:0-4598 GCA_039025875.1 Pseudomonadota bacterium | reverse complement strand
GAAGAAACCACGGCGCTGTATGCCCAGGCAAACTTCGAGATCGGGATTTTCCGGGGCAATATCGGGTTTCGGTACGTGGAGACCGATGTCGATTCAGTAGCGTTCGGCCCTGAGGATGCAAACGGCAATCGAGAGCTACAGTCCACCAAGGGTACCTACGACTTCATACTGCCCCGAATCAACGTGGCTGCAGAAGTGTACGACGGTGTCCTGCTGCGCATGGGCTACGGTTCTGATATTCGTCGACCCGACTTTAATGATCTGAATACGGCCTTCACTTTCGATAACCAGGAAAACACCGCTGTTGCTCTGGGAAATCCGGGACTCGAACCGGAAGAAGTCGATTCCTTTGATATTTCAGTAGAGTGGTACTTTGCCGACGCGGCGCTTGCCAGCATCGGGTACTACCGCAAGGAACGAACCAATATCTTTGGACAGGACTTTGAGGGCGCCGCCCTGGTGCCGAGTGACATCACACCTGGAGGACTGGCCCGAGAAACAGATCCAAGCTGCCCTGGAGGTGGTATTTTCAACCCCACCGTAATCCCGAATATCCTCGGCGATCCCAACACGGTGGGGCTGTGTGTGGACTTTACCCGTCCTGGCAATGATCCGGAAACCACCAAAGTTGACGGCATCGAGATGGCGTTTCAGTACGACCTCTCGGGCTTTGAGGACCAGCTGGGTTGGGCCTCTGGTTTCGGAGTCATCGCCAACTATACGATTCAGGAATTCAGCGGCGGCTCGGCCGAAGACTGCACCTCAGGTCGTGGCCTGCAGGTACTGGGCGAAGTCTGCCAGCCCCGAGGGTTGCTCGACTTCTCCGAGGATGCATACAACTTTACGTTGTTTTACGAGAAGTACGGCCTATCGGCCCGGATGCGATACACCTGGCGCGAAGGATTCCGAACCCAGGACTTTGGTGGCGGCGCCAATACAAGCGGTAGCAGCACGTTTAGCTTCCCAGTGAACACCCTTGATCGGGGGCAGCTCAATGCGAATGTGGCCTATGCCGTCAATGACAACCTGAGCTTCTTGGTGCAGGGCGTCAACCTCACTGAAGAGCGCATCGATCAGCGCTGTGTCAGCGAATCGGGCCCTCTCTGCTTCGTCGGACTTCCGGATCGTCGTATCGTGGTCGGCGCTACCTACCGCTTCAACTAATCCGACGTTGGGGCGGCGAGCATTTTTTGTTCCGAAGATCGTCGACCCTCCTTCCGAACAGTGCCGGCTCCGCTCAGCCTTTGGTAAGCGGGTCCGGTTCGCCGAAGCGTGAATAGGGGTATGCAGCACATGTTGGGTAATAATGGCGTCATCGCCGACGCTGATGAAGAGGCCGTGAGTCTCGATGCGATCTCTGATCGTCTGGTCAATGCGCGCCTTAGTGCTCAATCTCTAAGTAGCTTTCCTGGCGATCTTCCTAGGAGTCTAGCTAGTGCTTACCGGATCCAGGCAACATCGATCAGTGCCTGGCCCGACGAGATTTCTGGTTGGAAGGTCGGTGGCGTCTCGACGGACTTCCAGCAACAGTTCGATGCTACTCGCTTATCTGGGCCCATTTTCAGGACATCTACGAGTTCCGTCGCAGACGGTGCGATGATCTCCATGTCAGTTTTTGACGGCGGCTTTGCGGCTATCGAGGCCGAATTCATCGTCCGTACTGCGGTGCCGATCGGTCCTGGTGATGTGGATCTCACATTGGTGGATATCAAAGAGATGATCGCATCGCTGAGCATCGGGGCTGAGACCGCCAGCAGCCCGATGGCGGATATCAACAGGCTGGGACCCGCCGCGATAGTTTCTGATTTTGGCAACAATGCCGGTCTGGTCGTCGGCCCCGCTATTACCGATTGGCAAGAACGACTAGCCGAGCAAATCACTATAAACGTTACTGTTGATAAAGAGGCGGTGGGTAGCGTGGTCGTGGCGATTGATGACGGCGTGCTTGCGGCAGTCACTTTTCTGATCGAGTTGTGTACCGCGCGAGGTATCCATCTACCCGCGGGGACGTTGGTTTCCTGCGGTGCCTTGACTGGTATTCACGACGTAAAGGTGGGGTCCGTCGCTCGCGTTGAATTCGCAGGGCTTGGGACGTTCGACGTTCAATTCACAGAAAGACAGCCGGCGGTGTAGGCTTCGCTCCGTTATTTGTTTCTGCGGAGTACAGGGTGGGGCGCACGAGTAAAAAGGCGGAAGCGGACTTAGCCGCAGTTGCACGGCGATGGCTTGAGAGCAATTCCGGCGGTCGTAAACCAACCATTCAAGATGTGGCTGATTTGGCGGGGGTCTCAAAAAAAACGGTATCGCGCATCATCAACGACTCCCCGCTGGTCAACGAGGCGACACGCAATGCGATCCAAGGACTCATTAGAGAGATTGGCTACCTCCCCGATCCGCAGGCTCGTGGGCTTGCCTCAAAACGCTCGTTTCTAGTCGGGCTGATTACCGATAACCCGACGCCTCAGTATGTAGTCAACATCCAGCATGGGATTCTCGATGTTCTAAGGCAAACCGGCTACGAGCTCGTCGTTCATCCTTGTGATCGAAAGAGCGACAAATTTCTCGAAGAAGCAAAGAGGTTTATTGAAGTACAGAAACTCTACGGCGTCATTCTTACGCCATCCGTGTCGGAAGATGAGCGTCTTGCAGAGGAGCTGCGTGGATTAGGGTGCGCCTACATACGCATCGCTTCGATCGCGCTTGATATGGAAAGCCGGATGATCGTTACCAACGACCGCATTGGTGGCAGAGATGCTGCCCGGCACTTGGCTAAGCTTGGCCACAAACGGATTGCTTGCGTAACTGGTCGTCGAAGTTTCCGCTCTTCCACCGAGCGTATCGCCGGGTTTGAGGAGGGACTCGCTGAATATGGCTTGAGCGTTCCACCCGAGTATATGTTGCGTGGCGACTACACGTTTGAGACCGGTCTTGCGATTGGGGCCGACCTTCTCGATCTAGACCCACCGCCCACTGCGGTCTTTGCTGCAAACGATGAGATGGCTGCCGGTATTCTGCAGGCGCTGCATGTCGCCGGTCACACACCACCGGAGGCATTGTCCGTGGTTGGCTTCGATGACTTTGAGACGGCGACACGAGTTTGGCCTCGACTCACTACGGCGCGGACACCGGCGCGGAAGATCGGTCGCCTTGCCGCTGAGAGGCTTTTTAAGTTCTACGACGACGACCATGGTTCACCTGGGAAAAACGAGACGACACCGGAGCTCGTTGAAAGAGACTCCACGCGAAGGCCAAGCGAAACGTAATCCGTGTGACTAGGAAGCCCACACACGGATTCCAGCGAAGTACCTGATCGACGCCGATTAAGAAAGTCAGGCGCAAGAAAATCAGCGCTAATCACAGCGCTACTAGGGGGAGACTGATGAATCAGCCATTTGACCTGAAGGGCAGAACAGCGGTGGTTACCGGCGCGAATACCGGTCTCGGTCAAGCGATAGCCGTGGCTTTGGCTGCTGCCGGAGCCGGAGTCGTACTGGTCGGTCGGTCCGCTCCGAGTGAAACAGAGAGCAAGATCAGCGCACTGGGTGGGCAGGCCGCTGTAGTTATGGCCGATCTGAGCCATGCTGCCGTGGCGCGGGAGGTCATCGCGGAGTCAGAGCAGGCATTGGGGCCCGTGGATATCCTCGTTAACAACGCAGGGATCATACGTAGACAGGATGCGCTGGAGTTCTCCGAGACGGATTGGGACGACGTTATGGCAACCAATCTTAAGGTGCCATTTTTCTTAGCCCAGGCAGCGGCGCGCTCCATGGTCGACGGCGGGCGCCGGGGTAAAATCATCAATATCGCTTCCCTGCTTTCCCTTCAGGGAGGCATACGCGTTGCGTCCTATACCGCCAGCAAGAGCGGCCTTGCAGGTCTGACGCGGTTGCTTGCGAATGAGTGGGCTTCGGTTGGTATCAATGTTAATGCCATCGTTCCCGGATACTTTGCGACCAATAACACGGCCGCGCTGCGTCAGGATGAGCAGCGCAATCGACAGATTCTTGAGCGGATTCCCGCCGGGCGCTGGGGTGAGCCAGAGGATCTAGGTGGCGCTGCCGTGTTTCTCGCATCCTCTGCGGCCGATTACGTGCACGGTGCCCTTATTCCCGTAGACGGGGGATGGATGGGGCGATGATCTGCCGGCGGAGCTTCCTGCTCGCACCGCTGTTACTCTCGGCTTGTGCTGAGCGGCAAGGTGCCCGCCCGCTATTTGCTGCTGATTCTCAGCCCGAAAACTATCCAACTACTCAGGGTCTGTACGCCATCGATCGAATCCTGAGTGAAAGAACAGGCGGAGAGATGCGGGTTCGCGTCTACCCCGGAGGCCAGCTCGGGGCTGAAAAAGACACGCTAGAAATCGCTGTTTTCGGTGGCTTGGATCTGACAAGGGTGAACCTCGGTCCTCTGACCTCGATCATCCCTGAAATGTCGGTACTCGCGCTGCCCTTTCTGTTCAGATCCATCGCGCACGCGCGGGCAACTTTCGATGGTGCGGTTGGACGGCGACTGCTGGATGCAATGCTTCCCTACGGACTGCGGGGCATGTGCTTCTACGATTCCGGTGCTCGATCGTTCTACAACACGGTGCGGGCAAT
>JBCCNK010000289.1:0-4641 GCA_039025875.1 Pseudomonadota bacterium | reverse complement strand
CGCTGCTCAGTACTGGCGGCTGGTCACACCGGTCTTTCTTCATTTTGGATGGCTGCACATTACGTTTAACGCGCTGTGGTGCTGGGATATCGGTCGTCGGATCGAGTTATCGTTGGGCAGTATCAATATGCTTGGACTGTTCTTGCTTACGGCGATTAGCGGAAACGTTGCTCAGCATGTCTTTGCGGGCTCCTCCTACTTCGGTGGCCTCTCGGGAGTTGTCTACGGATTACTTGGCTTTGCCCTTTGCGCGGGGCGGTTGAACTCACAGTGGCGACCGCTCTCACCTCCAACACCGGTTGCTCTGGTCATGCTTGGCTGGCTGGTGTTCTGCCTCTCTGACGTGACCCAGATCGTCGGCTTCTCAGTGGCGAATGCGGCTCACGTTGGAGGGTTGCTCAGCGGGTCTGCTGCGGGAATTGTCTTCGGAATGGCTTATCGTAAGTAATCGTTAGTGGCTCAGGCCCCGATTACGAATTTCGAGACGACGAATGGACTATCTAGATGCCATAAAGGCGATGACACCGGATTTGGTGGAACGTTTGCGTACGGCGGTTGCAACGGGGCGATGGCCAGATGGGCGCCCTCTGACACAGCACCAGCGAGAAAACAGTCTGCAGGCGATTATTGCCTGGGAGAAGGCGAATCTTCCCGAGAACCAACGTACCGGCTATGTAAAACCCAAAGCCGAGGTGATTGAGGAACGGCGGGCAAACCAGTCTGGGGCAAGTTCCAGTGGACCGGGCGAGGAGTGTTCATCGCTACAGCAGGATTCTGCGGGTGGTAAGGAGCAGGACGCGACATCGGACGCAGAGATTGATCCCCTGCGGTGGGTAGATTGAATTCAATGCTGCAGCGCTGATTTTGAGCAACCGAGTCATGCGTCGCGAGATGACAACACCAGGCAAGACAGGCCCCTGGCCAATGAGGCGATGACCATGCGCGATGCGCAACCCAGATCGATTTTTCTGAAAGACTACACACCCCCGGACTACTGGATAGACCGGACTGATCTGCATTTTGAACTAGGGTCAGATGAGGCGATCGTTTCTGCTGAGCTATTTTTTCGACGCGCAGAGTCAGCCGATCCTGGGGCGCCGCTGGTCTTGCACGGAAGTGAGTTGGAAATGCTGGAGATCATGCTGGACGACGAACTTGTCCCCCAGTCGCACTACCTCATCCAGGATGAGTCACTCAGCCTGAGCGGTGTGCCACAGCAAGGAAAGATTCGAACGCGCGTGCGTATTCGGCCGCAGGACAACACCTCTCTCGAAGGCCTCTATCGATCTCGAGGGCTGTTTTGTACCCAATGTGAAGCCGAGGGTTTCCGCAAGATCACCTTCTTCCCCGACCGACCGGACGTGATGTCAGTTTATCGCGTGACTATTGATGCTTCGCTCGAAGAGTGTCCTGAGCTTCTGAGCAACGGCAACCTGGTGCACACGCAGGCCCTTGAGGGCGGACGACATCGCGCCGTATGGGAAGACCCGTTCCCTAAACCAAGCTATCTGTTTGCCCTGGTAGCCGGTCGCCTGAGTCGCGTTGAAGATGAATTTGTGACCGAGAGTGGGCGCGCGGTGCGATTGGTGATACTGGTCGAAGAAAAAGACCTGGAGAAGTGCGATCACGCCATGGACTCACTGAAGCGTTCTATGCGGTGGGATGAGCAGAGGTTCGGTCGCGAGTACGATCTTAACGTGTTTCATATCGTGGCTGTTGATGATTTCAATATGGGTGCGATGGAGAACAAAAGCCTCAATATATTCAATACATCCTGCGTACTGGCCAGCCCATCAACCACGACCGACCTTGGCTACCAGCGGGTAGAGGCTATCGTGGCGCATGAATACTTCCATAATTGGTCCGGTAATCGCGTGACCTGTCGCGACTGGTTCCAGCTCAGTCTGAAAGAAGGCTTCACCGTGTTTCGCGATGCCGAGTTCTCCTCCGATATGGGGTCTCGAGCCCTAAAGCGCGTCGAAGATGCCGGAGTTATGCGCACGCTGCAATTTGCCGAGGACGCGGGCCCCATGGCGCATCCGATTCGGCCTGACTCTTTCATCGAGATTTCAAACTTCTACACGCTTACCGTTTATGAAAAAGGTGCAGAAGTCGTTCGCATGCTGCATACGCTTCTCGGTGAAGAGAGTTTCCGCAAGGGTAGTGACTTGTATTTCGAACGACACGATGGCCAGGCGGTGACCTGTGAGGACTTTCTCGCCGCGATGGAAGACGCATCGGGAGAGGACCTCGGCCATTTTCGCCGCTGGTACTCGCAGGCCGGTACGCCGGTGGTGCAGGTACGCGATCGGTGGGATGAAACGTCCGGACACTATGAGCTCACCTTCGAGCAGCATACACCGGCTACCCCAGGACAGAGCGAGAAGTACCCGGTGCTCATCCCCATGACTATCGGCCTTTTGGGTCGCGAGGGGAACCTACCGCTCGATATAGCCGAGACGGAAAATGTACGGCTTAGCAAGAGTCATCGGGAAGCTACGTTGCTGATCGGTGAAACGAGTCAGAGTTTCACATTTACCAACTTGGTTGAACGACCGATCCCTTCTCTCCTGCGGGGGTTTTCTGCCCCGGTGCGAGTGGAGTACCCATTTAGCACCGAGCAGCTCAACGCACTGGCCAGCCGTGATGCCGATGGCTTCGTGCGCTGGGACGCGCTTCAGCAACTCATGATCAGCGAGCTCCAGAGTGTTCAGAACGACGAGGACTGGGAGCTTACGCCTGTGCTCGCACAGGCGCTTGGCAGCGTAGCGATCGACGAAAACCAGGATCCCGCGATCCGTGCGGCGACAATTCGGCTTCCGAGCGAGACCTACCTTGCCGAGCTGGCGAGCCGCGACGGCGGCGTGCATCCGCATACCATTCGTGAAGCGCGGTTTGCGCTACACAACACTGTGGCTTCGGCGATGAGTGACACTTGGCGCACGCTGTTCGAGCGCTACCGTATCATCGGGAAGTACGTGCCGGACGGCGCCTCCATCGGACACCGGTCGCTGGCTAACACGGCTCTCTCATACTGCGCCGCGGCCACTGCGGATGGCATCGGTTTTGCCCTCGAACAGTACTTTGACTCAGATAACCTGACCAACCGCCTCGCTGCCATTCGCGTAATTCTTAAGGGTGGCAATGAAGCTGAGCAGGAATCGGTGCTAGCGGATTTCTTTGAGCGCTTCGCAAACGAAGCGCTTGCTTTAAATCATTGGTTTCAGGTGCAGGCCGAACAGACCGACGGTGACCCGGTAGGTCGCGTGCGTGCTCTGATGGAGCACCCGGCCTATGACTCGCGCAACCCCAATAAGATTCGTGCACTGATCGGTAGTTTCGCCAACAGCAACACCGCGGGCTTCCATCGCGTTGATGGTGCGGGTTACGAATTACTCGCGGATGTGATCGAGGATCTAAACACCCAGAATCCTCAGATCGCGTCGCGACTGCTGACCCCGCTGACACGCTGGCGCAATTACCCGGAGCTGGGTGGGGCGATGCGCCATCAACTTGAACGCCTGTCCGCCCTGCCTTCGCTGTCGCGAGACGTTTTCGAGGTAGTCAGTAAGTCGCTTGCCGATCAGGCGAAGGACTAAATCAATTGCCTGTGCGCCCCTCGCACGTTTACGTTGGGTAAAGGGGGGGCAGGGCGCTTCGGTTGCCCGAAGGTTTCTTTCGAGCCCCACGTTTCTGAAACTCGGTTGCGTTCAGAGCCTCGGCGAGCACGGCGCCATTCCACTGACCCGATTGGGTCTGGCTGTAGCAAGCCGCCTCTAATCCAGCGATCTCCCGACTGAGTGCACTATTGCCTTGAGTTTGCGCCCACTGCTCCAGTGTGCCGGAGTGGCCCAGCGTGCGTAGCCACTGGCGAAGTGCCTGTAGTGTTTCCGCTGGATCGTTCTGCGCGCACGCAGTCAGAATTCCTTTAGGCGTGGCGGGAGTCCGCGCTGTCGACTGACCGATTCCCGACTCACCTGTAGATTTGCCTCCGCGCGATCGATGCCACCAGAGCAGGCTTGTAAGCAACCAGCCCAGGGCGCATACCACTGCGATGATCGGCCACAGCGGGTTTTGCTTCTGTCCTGAAAAAACCTGCTCACCCTGACTGACCGGATCGGTCGCTCCAAACGCATCGGCCGTTTGACTTCCCGCTGCGCCTTGCAGTCCGTTAAGAGCATCCGTAACTTGCGCGGGACTTACTCGCACGACCCTGGCGGGCAGCTCTGCTTACGCTAGCGAATTGGTTTGCGTGTTCCACCAGGGTATCGTGAGGGCTGGTATCTCGAACTGACCGTCACGAACTGCGACAAAAGCGACGTTATCGGTTCGCAGTCCCGTAATCCCGGATTCATTGCTGACGTTGTTGATCGTGGGTTGATCCGGGTAGCTGCGCAGCCCAGCCGCGGTAAGCTCGTCCAGTGGCGGCAGTTGGCCTCCAGGGCGCCCAACTACCGCCGCTGGACGAGCTTACCGCGGCTGGGCTGCGCAGTTACCCGGATCAACCCACGATCAATAATGTCAGCAATGAATCCGGGATTACGGGGCTGCGAACCGATAACGTCGCTTTTGTCGCAGTTCGTGACGGTCAGTTCGAGATACCAGCCCTCACGATACCCTGGTGGAACACGCAAACCAATT
>JBCCNK010000288.1:0-4652 GCA_039025875.1 Pseudomonadota bacterium | reverse complement strand
CCGGGCTGAACAGTGGATCGTCTTCGGAGATCGATTCAGCATGAAGCCAGCGATCTCTATCCTCCTGGCGGAGCATCACGGGCATTCGCTTGTGCCATGGCGCGAATTCTTGCGCCGCCGCTGCTGTGACCAAAGTGCAGGACAGCAGCGGGTCCATGTCGTTTTCACCCCGTGTATTCCAAACGTCCCAAAGAGCAGCGACGGCAAGCGCCTCGGAATCATTCGTTATAAGCCAAGGCTGCTTGCTCTTGGCGTCTTCGCTGGTACTTGCTCGCCACTCGATGAACGAAGACATCGGCACTATCCCTCGCTGCCTTGCGAAAGGTCTTTTAAACGCCGGGCTCTTGGTCAGAGTTTCGCTGCGCGCATTGAACATGGCGTAGCGAGTGCTCGGCCCTTTTGACCAGGAAGGTGTCAACCACCAGCGTGCCTGGCGTAGCTCCATACCCTGCGATTCGGAAAAAGACGCGAGTAGCGGCACCGTCTCGGTGGGCGCAATGTTGAAACGAGGAGGTGGTAGGTCAATTGACAATCCTAGAGCCGCTACGAGGTCCTGGAGCCCGGGCGTACTACTTACATTGAATCGCCCGCACACTGTCGGTCAGCTGGAGACGTCTGTGCTGGCAGAAGCGGGGTTTTCTCCCTTACGTCTGGACAGCTTGGCTACACTCTGGGTTGTTGCGATCAAGACGTCGTCGAGACCTCGAAGCTCACCTTCGAGGAATGCGGTTTTATAGGACATTCGCACAACACGACCGATGGCTCGCAGCTTGCCGGCTCTCGCAACGTCCAAGTAGCGCGTACTGATCTCCAGTGACGAAAGCCCCATCACCGTGTCGTCGCTTGCAAACGCCGCATGACTCATCGCTGCGTCGAGCATGGCCGTTACAAATCCGCCCTGGATGACATCGACCGAGTGACAGAAGTCAGTGGGCACGTCGAAGGTGAAGTGCGCGCTCTTGGTTTGGTAGTCGAGGTTGACCAATTTACCACCCAGCAAGCCAATAAAGGGTGGGAAGTTCTTCTGTAACCTCTCGATATCTCGTGTTCCGAACATATGCTTTCTATTAACCGAATAGGCCGCGCACGCTATAGGATTCAACCCAGTTTTGCCAAGTGGAAAGATCAGCAGATTGTACTGGTGTTGGGGGTGGGACATGGCAGGATCAACCACCACGAGTTTCCCAGACACCTCTCGGCCATCAACAGTGGTCGCGAAAGACGTGCTTATGAGCAACCAGCGATGCCCCGGGAACTTCAAGCAAGTAAGGATGATCTGCCTAACGCCTGGTACGGGATTTTCGGCTCAATCGATAGAATCTTTGGCGGGTCTGCAGATCAGGCTAGCAGAGTAGCGATGGCGCCGACCCAAAGTAGTGTCTTTTAACGTCCGATACCCAGCGGAGAGCCTTTCTACAAAGACTCTAACCCATTTCTCGCATAACGCTACGCCTGTGGCGCCCATCTCCTAATCAGTGCCCGCAAAATTCGCTGACTGTCGCCAGGTGCTGGCGTCGTCAAGCGCCGCTCCAGCGGCCGCGCGACTCATTCGATTTTTTGATAGGTATTTGAAAGGTCGTCCATCAATACCTCTGCGAGACCGTTGGAGGGGAGAACCAGGTCTTCAAGTAGAATGCGGGTTTGGTAGCTCCAGCCCGCAGGTAGTTCGAGCCTGTCTTCAAGGTCGATCAAATCATGGATTTGCAGACTCGGGTCCACGATTTGGCTGAGCGATTGCATGATGTAGCGAGTGCCCTGGGAGTCTTCTAGCTCGTAGATCCTGCGACCTCGGACAAATGTGTAAATCGTGTCGCGCACCACTTCACTAATCCGGTAGGGCGCTTGAGTGCTCCCCATACCACCGCCGGGCCTGACTACGGCCACCAGGCGCATATCAATACTGCCGAACGTCTCGATAGCCCCAGCGTCATCGATCGGCGGCTCGGCGGCTGAAGCGCCCGCTTCCAGAAGGTCCATAAGAAACGCTCTCGGACCGTTTTTTACCGCGGCCACGGCCATGAATTCTTCCGCTATGTCGGCCTGATCTAACGCGTCCCATTCTTCCTGCAGGCAGTCGTTGAGACCGATCGTGTTATAGACAGCAGCTTCGATCACGCCATCGGGTACCGACACAAGCGCAATCTCACAGTAGCGGGCGGCGAAGGCCGGTCCAGTTTTCGGAAGGGGCGTCGCATCAATGAATTCGACCAGCTGGGCTGCCAGTTCACTTCCTACATCTTCCTGGATAAAGTGTGAGGCCTGATACCGCCGATGGTCCTGTCCACGCGATCCCGGTACCAAGTCGATCAGTCGGTTCTGAACCGCTTCTGAACCCAAGGACATATCGAACTCACCAGCGAGCGCTAAAAAAGGGCGTTCGAAGCGACTCAACTCCTGAATGGCCGGCACCGTTTGTTGTTCTATACCAGCGAGCATGGACGGGAAAGAACGGATCGCTCCCCAGTAGAGTGGATCCGGGTACGGAGCATCGTAGGCGGCAAGTTCTTCATCGCTGAGCTCTACGGTGGTGCCAATTTGTAGCACGCTGCTGGCGAACAAAGCGGGTGCACTCGCCGCATAGTCGATCCATTCCTGAAAACCTTCTACCGGATCTTCCGAGCGATTCGCGAAGAAGGTTTCTGCGTCGGGTCGGGAGGAATCGAATTCAAAAACGGGGACGGTAAACGGGTTAGTTCCCGCAGGAATGGCCGGTATGTTGCCGTTGGCCACTACGACTCTCGCGTACAGATCGGGACTTTCACCAACCATACGCAGGCCGATAAGGCTGCCCCAATCCTGTACGAAAATGGTGATATCACTCAGCCCAAGTTCGGTTACGAACTGCTGGTTCCAAGCGACTTGCTGGTCACAGCTGTGCACTCGCGGGTCGGTTGGCTTGTCGGAGCGCCCCATGCCGATGTGGTCGGCCGCGATCACACGAAATCCCGCATTGACAAGAACAGGCAGCATTTTTCGATACAAACATGACCAGCTGGGCTGCCCATGGAGCATCAGCACTACTTGCCCGTCGACTGGCCCCTCGTCAACATAGTGCACGCGCAGACCCTCGACCATGACGTAGTTCGGTTCGAATGGGTAGGCGTTAAGGGCGTCGAAGCAGGCATCGGGGGTGCGAACAAACTCGATGCCTGTTTCCGTCGCATTTATGTCGATCTCCTCGACAGGAAGGAAGCAGAGTTCTTGTTCCACAGCTACCGGTCGGTGAGTGTCTCCACTGCGGCGCCATCGCTTGAATCGTCACTGTAACCAACTCCAATGAGAGCGAGCGATACAGCTACAACTGTGGGTAGCATCGGACGTAACACGGTAGAATCCTCAGACTGATTTACCAGCAGCATAAAAAGCGCTAAATCGACCGCAAGACCGCACTGTATGAACCGGCCAAAATCGTGTCTCAACGGTACAGCTAAACTGTCCATTTGCCTGCGTAGGCGGCCATTCTTGGTTTTATGCAGTTAATTCCCATTCCTCTGTCCCAGGTTGACGCGTGTCGGAGCAGGATCTGGAAGACTCTTTTTGGATGTGCACGAGTCCGTCTTACGACGCTGGGTACGGTCGCACCATGATGATCCAGCCCAATCTTTTTGGGGTGCGGGGCAGGAGAAGCCTCAGCGGGCTGAGATCGCGCGGCTGGACAAAAAAGTGTGCAGGCTCAAGGGGTAGCGCAGCCGCCAAAAAAACCGCTGCCGGTTGAAGCGGCCAGCGCGACACCTTCCTACGTTGTTTTCGCAGGCTTCATCAGGCGTTATGAAGTGCATCGGCTTTCTGGACCTGCCGTTTAGTTGTACAGATCTGTTATCGAGCGCCTCTTACAAGTGGCGTGCCGAGCGAGAAAGTTGTATTCGAAAATTACCGTCGAACGAAAAAGTTCGTGCTCTCGATTCTTCCGCGCTGCGATGGACTCCGTGAATCGCAAAAATACACCGGCAAATCTGTTTGCTGTCTGAGCTCAATGTACTTGGTCTATTCCACTCCCCGATCCAAGCTTAGTGATTGCCTCAGTTTGCAACGCTTTTTACTGACTGCGTTAAGAAGAGCGGGATCGACAGATTCAGCGTCGCTGCCAGCTTCTTCTACGCTGTGGCTCAACTTTCGCTAGATAATTCCTAAGCGACGACCTAGTGGCGCTAGTGCTTGGTAGGGGTTTGGGGCTCCAGGCGGCTGAGATCGTCGTTCTCAATTTTTGCGCGCTTATTTTGGTACATGCGTTGATCGGCCACTTCGAGCAGGTCTTCCAGGCACTTGCCATCGAAGGGCCAGACCGCACTTCCAATACTAATTCCAACTCGCAACTCAAGGTCACCATCTTCGCCAAGGTGCATAGCGCGAGCAAAGCTCCCGCGCAGCCGTTCTGCCAGGGCGTCAGCAACGCTTAGACTGGCTCGATCCAGGGCGACGACAAACTCATCGCCCCCCATCCGCCCGATGACGTCTCCGGGGCGAAGTAATTTCTCAACTCGACGTGTGGTCTCCACCAGCACCTGATCTCCCACACGATGGCCGTACTCATCATTGACCGCTTTGAAGCCATCCAAATCAACAAATAGGAGGACAAGCGGAGACGTCTGCGACCGACCTTCGAGACGCTCATGCACAAACTCAGAGAACGCTCCGCGGTTTAGAACCCTTGT
>JBCCNK010000287.1:0-4662 GCA_039025875.1 Pseudomonadota bacterium | reverse complement strand
CTTCAGTACGCCTACAACTTCGCGCTGAACGATAGCGGCAACATTAAGCTGAGTGTGGGAGCAAAGAACGTTACGGACGAGGAACCGCCTCGCGTGTTCGATGGCGTAAATCTGAGCTACGACCCGAAGCATCACGATCCACGCGGTCGGATCTACTACCTAAATGCTTCCTATAGCTTCTAGCTTATGAGATTTGCAAACGCCGGCTCGGCCAAAGCCGGCGTTTGCGCTCCATCGCTGAATTGGCTTAGATGGATCCCTGCGAATTGATTACCATACGCATTTGGGCTAGCTTGATTCCCGTGCGTTGCCGCATCGGCCCGCAGCCCAAACTCAAATACTTTCCGGATGCGTTTCGCCACCATCCGCAGCGAGGATCCAGCACTGCGCGAAGAGGCCGACAATGACAGCAGTCTGAACAACATTCGCAAGGCCTTGACGCGTTGGCTTACACGGGCTGAAGATGTAGATGATGTGCTGCAGACGGTGGGAGAAAAGCTTCTTCGCGCTAACTCGCCAACGGAGCCCGCCTATCTGAACCGCATGTACCGAAATGCGGCGATTGATCTGATCCGTGCGGAAAGCACGCGTCATCGCTACGAACAATCCCACGCAATCGAACATCAGCTCGTTGAACAGCGCACACCGGATAGGACTCACGCGGGTCAACAGGCGGTAACGGTATTGGACCGCGCGCTATCAGAACTGAGCCCCCTTAATAGGGACATATTTTTGAGAGCCTATCTCTACGATCAACCGCGTGATGCGATAGCCCGGGAGCTGGGTTTGCATAAATCCGCAGTCGAGAAGCGTTTGGCGAAAGCCAAGCTTCACTGTTACGAGATTGTGAAACCGCACCTCTAGAGCTGTTTTTCTCCGCCCCTTTAAAAAAGGGACGGACCGGCCGTTACGGTGTCCGGTGCCCGCATACGTTTTATTCTTATAAAGGCAGAGTTAGAGTGTCGCCGTGTCAGATTCCGACGAAAACAATCGTTCTGTGCAGCAAGCCATCGAGGCGCAGGCAATTGACTTGCTCGCGATGCACCGGCGCTCGCCCACTGCGAAAACCGCGGCGGCTGTGGAGGAATTTCGGAAGCAGTCACCGAAGCACGATGTAGCGTTACGCAGCGCAGATCGGTTTTTGAACCTGTCGAGAGGATTGCAAAGCGACTCTCCGGGCCTGCTACAGAGCATCTGGTACCAGTCCGAGCTTTGTCTGGCACGCTTAGCTGGTCGACCCTACGCACTTGCATCCGTACTACTCATCGCCCTCGCAATGACGGGGACCTGGTATGCGATGAACCAGAGTCGGATCGAGAGCAGTGTTGCCTCGCTTGCTGTGTCAGAGCGCGCGCCGGCCAACCTCTATCGGACGATCGGCAAGCAACAGCGGAAAATTGACCTGGCCGATGGCTCCGCCGTCTGGCTTGGATGGAACACGGAAATCGCGGTCAGCTTAGCTCCAGAAGAACGGCTCGTCACGCTGCGGCGCGGCATCGCCGCGTTTCAAGTCCAGTCCGCTAGCGATCGCCCATTCTTGGTTGACGCCAATGGCGTGCGTACGCGCGTTACGGGCACTGAGTTTATTGTCGACTTGCAGCAAAGAAAACGAGTGGAGGTCGCTGTTCTGGAGGGACGCGTCGAAGTAGAGGTGGAGAACGACCAAACCGCGGTCCTGGTGGCATCAGAAAGCGTTACGGTCACAGACGGCAGTGTCAACGACGTTGTAACGCGGACCGCTGAGGAGCTGGGATCCTGGCGCGAGGGGATGCTAGTGTTCTCCAATCGCCCGCTTCTGGATGCACTGCGAACCCTAGAGCCTTACACGAGTTTCGCAATCGATATGCGGCAGATCAGCAAGCACCCAGGCTTGGTGTCCGGTGTGTTCTTTATTGACCAGGCCGATGATGCACTCTTTACCATTTTGGAAAGTCACTATCTCACTTACTCGGGTCCGACACGAAATGTCTTGGAGTTGAGGTAGAGCGATCTAGCCCACTGAAAAATAAATTCGCGGAACAGGTACGGTCGTGAAGGACCTCATCCGTTAACGATGTAATTGCGCGCGACGCGTGCAGCCAATCCCTCATCGGACGGAGAAAATTTCGTGCTTACGATTCGATCCTCCAGTGCGCTATCAGTGGCTCTAGCGCTTCTCCTGTTTCCATACCCGGCTTCTGTGGGGGCCCAGCCAAAGCGCCTGGAAACAGTCGAATTTGCAATACCTGAGCAAGCACTCACCAGTGCCATCGTCGAGTTTAGTCGCGTCACGCGAACACAGATTTCCGCAGAATCAGCGCTAATCCAAAGGCTACTGAGCAACCCCCTTTCCGGCCCCTACGAGATAGAGGCTGCGCTATCCGAAATGATCGCGGGCACCGGACTAACGTGGGTGCGAGTAAACGGAAGCAGCTATGCGATTCGCGCCGCAAGCCTTACATCCGAGCCACCGCTGGTCGAGGAAGTCATCGTGCGCGCTCAGAAACGAGCGGAAACCTTGCTCGAGAGCGATATCGCCGTCACCGTCTTCGGTAAAGCGGATATCGAAGCAAATCGAATTCGAGATCTTCGGCGTTTAGACGACCTCGTACCCAATGTGCAATTTAATCAGTCGGGACAGATCAGTTCCGTATTCGCCACAATCCGCGGGATCGAATCCAATCAGGGGAACGTTAATCGCGCCGCTCTCTATTTCGATGGCATCCCCTTTCGCGAACTGAGCAACACGGTTCTCAGTCAGATAGCGTCGATAGAGGTCCTTCGAGGACCCCAGTCAACGCTCTATGGGGCAAACAGCGAGGCAGGACTGTTTATCGTCAACTCACGGCAACCGCAGGCCGAACTCGAAGGCGAGCTGCGCTTGACCACCGGATTCTATAACGGAGATCAGAGTTACCTCGTTGATGGATTTCTCGGCGGACCGCTCGTTCACGATAAACTCTATGCGTCGCTTGCGATTAGATTGACGGAAGAAGATGCCTTCAATACCAATCCCTTCGCTAGTGACGGTGAGACAGGCGATGTCAGCGAGCGCTTCTACCACGGGCGTGTGACGTTCACGCCTACCGACAGCTTAACGGTAAAGGCAACGGCCTATTACCTCGATGTCGAGGCTCCCGGCCTTTTTGAAAATGAGCTGATTCCCCTGAATCGGCAGGCCTACGACAATGCGCCGGTGTTCAACTTCGCGACCGGCGAAATCCTGGGAACGGTGCAGGACATTCATCACGGTGGACGTGCCTTGGGCGAATTTGAGTATTTCAGTGACGTGCCTAAGCTCAGCGAAGAACGAGACATCGTTGCCGGGATCAGCGCCAACCAGAAACTCACGGCGGGGGAGTTGGATTTTGCTTTTTCCTACTCGCATCTCAAGGAAGATAGTCAGGGCTTGGACACCGATGGTACCGCCTTCCCGTTTCAGGCGGGATTCTCCGCAGATGACGACAAGATTTGGAGCGCTGAGCTTCGCTACAGTTCACAAGCTGGTCAGGCGATCGAGTACATCGTCGGCGGCTACTGGTATCGAGAAGAGCGTATCGATGATCGAAATATCACGTTCTTCAATCCATTTACCAACGCCTACAACCCGTTTTCTCCGATCCCGGAACAGCGATCGGAAGGCGAGGATTTTGCCGTGTTTGGATCCTTGACTGCGCAGCTCGGCGTTGAAGGCCTCAGCGCCACCGTGGGCTTGCGCTACGATCAGGCTGAGCGGACTTCCAGCCAACAGGGCTACACCATCGCCTTCGGGTTCCAGGAACTCACTTTCCTCACCGTTGAAGGCGAGGAAGATTACCAGGAGTGGCTCCCCCGTTTCGTCGTGAGCTATGAGCCGAACGAATTCAGTAACTACTATCTAAGTGCCGCACGAGGTTGGATTCCCGGTGGCTTTAATCTGGCTGCGGCGGCAGACCCTTCGGTCGCAGAAGACATTTTAAGCTTCGACGAAGAATCGGTTTGGAGCTACGAAGCTGGTATGAAATTTCGATTCGCTGATGGCAAGGGTTATCTGAATTTGGCGGCGTTCTACATCGAATCGGATGGATGGCAAGAGATTCAAGTTGATGTCGATCCAGACACGGGCGCAATCACAACACCAACCCATTTGGCTACCGACGCCGATATTGTGAGCATGGGCTTTGAAATCGAGGCGCTTTATCGCCCGATTGAGGCACTGACGCTCAGTGCTGCTTTTGGATACACAGACGCCGAGTATAGGGATTACGAGTTCGCGATTGGTCAGCGCGGACAAATACCTGTTGTTGAAGACCTCGGTGGAACGGCTGTAAAGCTGGTTCCTGAATACGATCTCAATCTCTCTGCGCGCTACACCTTCGGCGATGGATTTTTTGCCGAGGCGGAACTCAACGGCGTCGGCGACACACCTCTTGAGGAGCGCAGTCGTGCACAGGATCCAAACACCGGTCGGGCGGTCCAGGAAGCCGTTTGGCTGTACAACGCCTATGCGGGTTATGAGTGGGACAATTTTCTGATCACGCTCTACGCGGAGAACATCAGCGATGAGCGCATGGCATCGGGCTTGGCCTTCGCTAACCTCCTCACGGGCTGGGACGGGACCTTTTATGCGCCAATAAGTCTGCCGCGGGTGCTGGGTTTTGAGTTGACGATGAAATTCTAAGCTGTGCTGGGCCGTCCCCTTCT
>JBCCNK010000286.1:0-4665 GCA_039025875.1 Pseudomonadota bacterium | reverse complement strand
TGCCGTGCAAATTCCCCGTGAGGGCTTACGTCCCGGAGAGCAGCTATACGTTGTGGACTCCGGCGGGCTCCTCGAAATACGCCGGGCCGAAGTTCTGTTCAGCAATAGCGAGCACGCCTTGATAGATGCTGGCGTACGCCCCGGAGAGCGTGTGGTGGTTTCGGCGCTTCGCAACCCGGTGACGGGCATGAGCCTGTCGACCATCGATGACCAGAACAACCAGAACGGAACCGTCGCAGCGCGCAGCAACTAATACCCTGTCGCTGACAGCCTGATGGTCGAGAGTTGATAGGAGCATGCGCACCTGTTGCTCCCGATTCGAGTTATCCGACGACAGCTGGCCTTGTGAACCCATGAGAAGCATTGATACAGGACACTTTTTATGAAACGTCTGATTGCCTGGTGGGTGCACAATCCGGTCGCTGCCAACCTACTCATGATCGGGATAGTGCTAAGTGGTCTTCTGGGTTTTCTCATGATGGAGCGGGAAGCCTTTCCCCACGTCAAGCCCAACGAAGCTCGCATCGAAATCGCCTGGCCCGGCGCTGCTCCTCAGGAAGTGGAGGAGCAAATCGTGGCTCGCATCGAGGATCAGCTCGAAGATCTGGACAGCGTAAACCACGTCTACGCGACCGCGACTGAAGGATTCGCGGAGATTGACGTTACGACCTTCCCGAATCGGGATATCAATGCGTTTCTGAACGATGTAAAGAACGCGGTTGACGCTGTACCGTCTTTCCCCCGGGACATGGAGAGCCCGCGCGTGCGGCGTGGGCAGCAACGAGAAGAAATGTTGCGCGTAGCGCTTTTCGGCGATGTTAGCGAGCGTGAGCTCACGCGACTTGCCGAAGACTTAAGGCGGGAGGCCGCCGCACTTCCCTGGGTGTCAACGATCGAGCTCTTTGGGACGCGACGTGAAGAAGTCACGATTGAAGTCTCCGAGTACTCTCTGCGCCAGTACGGATTGTCCTTCGCTGAAGTTGCCGATGCCATTCGTGCGACATCGATCAACCTGTCTTCGGGCCAAGTTCGCACTGCGACCGGTGACGTACAGATACGAGCGCGCAACCTTGCAGACACCCAGACGGACTTTGCGGAGATCGTCGTTCGGCAGAGTTCTAATGGTGGAATTGTGCGCGTTGGTGACGTAGCGCGCGTTATCGACGGCTTCGAAGACAACGAAATTTTGGCCACGATGAACGGTCAACCGGCGGTTCTGCTCCAACTTCAGAACAGCGACAATATGCAGATCGTCCGCGCGAGCGAAGCTGTGAACGCCTGGGTGGATGAACGCCAGAAAACACTTCCTCAGGGCGTCTTTCTTGAGGTTTGGTTCGACTCGGCCGATATCTACTCATCCCGAATGGAACTAATTGGCCGCTCCTCGATTCTCGGCTTAGCTCTTGTATTTCTTGTTTTGATTCTCTCGCTACGCCCTAAGGTGGCGCTGTGGGTAACGGCGGGCATCGGTGTCGCCTACATGGGCTCCTTTGCCATGCTGCCGTCCAACGACGTGTCCATCAATGTCATTTCAACTTTCGCATTTCTGATGGTTCTGGGCATTATCGTCGACGATGCCATCGTAGTTGGTGAGAGCATTCACCGCCACGCTGTCGCGTCCGGGGGTGGGCCAGACGCGGCTATCGAAGGGGCATTTGCCGTATCTCGTCCGGTCATCTTCGCAGTGCTCACCACGATGATCGCATTTGCACCCTGGCTGTTTGTTACGGGCGAAGCAGCACAGGTAACCCGGCAATTGTCGATCGTAATCACCGCTGCCTTAGCGATATCTCTCATTGAGGCCTTTCTGATTCTTCCGACACACCTGCGCAATCTAAAGTCCCGCGGCTCGTTAACCGGCCTGGCAGAGCGCCAGCATAAGATTGAAGGTAGCATCGTTAAATTTGCACAACGGATCTATGGTCCAATCGTGCGCCGCGCTACATCCCGCCGCTACCTAACGGCGAGTATTTTCACCGCCGGTTTTATAATCGCGGCGGGAACGCTTAATACCGGCTGGCTCAAGTTCTACTTTATGCCCCAGGTCGAGAGCGAGCAGATCTACATCAATGTGACGCTGCCCCCGGGCACTCCGTACGAGCGTGCGCTTGAAATCCTCTCCCAGCTCCAGGATGCCGAGAAGAAGCTGATTGCCGAAGTTGAGGCAGCAGCCGAAAGCAATGGGGGCAGTGGACAACTGATTCAGGGATGGTACACACGATCCCGGCGGGACAGTGTCATTGCAATCGTTAACCTGGCTCCCCCAGAGGTTCGCGATCTGTCAGCCCGGGAAGCAGCAGAGCGTTTTCAGCAACTGGTTGGTGACATTCCCGACGCCGAGGACATCAAAGTCAACTACGCGCTGAACGACAACGGCTCCGACATCACCTACCTGCTTCGCCACAACAACGGCGAGGCCCTAAGCGCAGCATCAAAGGAGCTTCAGGCAAAGCTTCGAGGCTACCGTGGAACGCTCAACGTACGTGACAGTCAGTTGGGCGAGCTGGATGAATTCGTGCTCAACTTAAAACCGGGAGCAGAGCGGCTTGGCGTCACTCTGGCGGGCGTGTCGCAACAAGTGCGCCAGGCTTACTTCGGCGAAGAAGTGCAACGCCTCCCGCGCAGCAACGGCGACGTTAAGGTAATGGTGCGCTATCCCCGCGAGGCGCGTCGCTCTCTTGCAAGCCTCGATGACTTTCGCGTTCGCACCGCAGACGGGCGTGAGGTCCCCTTGTTCTCGATCGCAGACATTGAACTTCGCACCGGTGTCCAGCGCATCCAGCGTCGAGACGGCAATCGGGTAGTCTATGTGCGCGCTGACATCGAGCAAGACATGGTCAGTGACATTAAGCGCGAGGTGGACGAAGGGTTTCTGCCCGACCTGCAGAAGCGTTATCCGGAGCTGGTACTGTTGACGGGCGGTGCCCAAGAAGAAGAAGAGCAATTCATGGGAGAGATACAGGCGCTTTACGTGGTCGCCCTGTTCGCCATGTATGCACTCATCGCCATAGCTTTCCGCTCGTACTGGTTACCGTTGCTCGTGATGACGGCGATTCCCTTCGGGTTCATGGGGGCCGTCATCGGTCACCTCACTTTTGCTACCCCCATGGCACTGTTCTCCTACTTCGGTATTGGTGCTGCAGCTGGGGTCGTCGTAAACGATAACCTGGTGCTGGTCGATTACATCGGACGCCTACGCGAACAGGGTAAAGCACCGATGGATGCGGTCATCGAAGCTTGCATCAGCCGTTTCCGCCCCATTTTGCTGACGACGGTAACCACCTTCGTGGGCCTGATTCCAATCATGTCGGAGCGCAGCACGAACGCCCAGTTCCTCAAGCCGGCGGTCCTGTCACTGTCCTTCGGCGTTCTGTTTGCATTGTTTGTTAGCCTACTGCTGGTACCCGCCCTGTATCTGATCGGTGAGGACGTACGAAACGCCATGCTGCGACTCTTTAGGAAGTTGTTTGGGGACCGAGGTACCGGCGTAGCCCAGACGCACCCCTAGCCCGCGCCATCTCGCGCGAGTGAATCCGCAGACGACCTATTCAGCATTTAGCTCGGCATTAAGAAAGCGGTCCGTGAGTTTTGTGATGGACCACGAATCTGGACGTTGACTCGGCGGATAATCGGTAAAGGACTGAAGAAACTGAGCCGTTGCGGCGGAGCCCGCATAGCCCCACGGCGCCTTATCGATCAGCCAATCCCAGTAGGTATTGCTGTTGTGGTCGGCGCGCTCGAAAGGATCCCGGCGAAGATTAAAGAGCTTAAACAAGCGCAGAGTTACGAAGGGCTCGGCCCACAGCGCCATGGTTTTTGCTCGGTTCTCCGCATAAACCACCTTCCAGTCTCCGACACGCACCCCGACCGGTAGCCCTTCATCGCTCAGGTAGTGAAAAACCCGCCTGGGTCCGCGCTGGGCTTCACCTAGTAGATAAGGCAAAAAATTGTAGCCATCGAGATGCAGGCGTGAGTTCTTGCCCCCAACCTGGGTGCCTTCAAGTAGACGCTGTCGCAGTGTGGTATCGCCCGCTGCGGCCGCCAGGGTAGGCATCCAGTCGAGGTGCGACATCACCTGCGTCGAGACCTGCCCCGGCGCAATCTGCCCTGACCAGCGCACGATCGCCGGGATTCGGTAGGCTCCCTCCCAGTTGGAGTTCTTTTCACTTCTGAAAGGCGTAATGCCAGCGTCGGGCCAGGTATTGAAATGCACACCGTTGTCAGTGCTGTAAAAAACGAGGGTGTTCTCGGCAATGCCAAGCTCATCCAGCTGATCGAGAAGCTGGCCGACGAGATCATCGTGAGCCTGCATCACGTCGTTGTAAAAACCCTGGCCGGAGCGCCCCAGATGTTTCTCGGCCGGGTGAGTCCGAAAGTGCATACCAGTCGTGTTGACCCATGCGAAAAAGGGCTTCTCCTGCTCGACAGCGTTATCAACGAAGCTCCGTGCCGCTGCGATAAACTCTTCGTCGACAGTCTCCATACGCAGTCGCGTCAACGCACCCGTATCCTCTACCCGTCCATCGGCGTAAGAACGGATCACCCCCCGCGGGCCGAACATCTGACGAAAACGGGGATCTTTTGGGTAATCGGGGTCCTCGGGCTCCTCCTCGGCATTGAGGTGATACAGGTTGCCGAAAAATTCATCAAAACCGTGATTCGTTG
>JBCCNK010000285.1:0-4698 GCA_039025875.1 Pseudomonadota bacterium | reverse complement strand
TTTACTTCGCAAAAACGTTTGGGTTTGGCAATTCCACGACCGAGTTGTTCGCTCAGGTTCGCAACCTGTTTGACGAGGACCCAGAAATGGTGGCCTTCCCTAGATCACAAGGGTCGGAGAACCGAGCGGGTTACTTACCCACTAGTCGTCGCTTCTACGACGTTCTGGGCAGGACGTTCCGATTGGGTGCACGCATCGTTTTCTGAGGCTTAGCCGAGCCTACCCTAACCCCGCTGCGGGCAACCGTGGCGGGCTTTTTGTTTGAGGCGTAGCCTCTTGAATTTGCAGCATTCCCCGGCACCAAGTGACCAACTCGTTCGAGGAGCCTCAGCGTATGTCCAAAACCAGGATACCAAGCGCCGGGCCAGCAACGACAAACTTCATTCATTTCTGCAAATCTACAAACGCGCAAGCGGCGAACCATCTAAGTAGATGAACGCCAACTCGCTGATCGGAATTTTTCGCGGCGCTAGCATCGAGTTTGTTTTTCCGGTGCTTGCTCTTCTGGTCGCAAACACTGCTTCGTTAGCTGAAACACTCAGGAACGATAACGAAAGCCCGACCATGCCTGCGTTCAGCGCTGTTGAACCGGCAGAGATGTTCTCCTTACCCGGATCTTTATCCAACGCCTGGGCGGACTTTGACGGAGATGGAGACCCGGATCTCGCTGTTTCGACCAAAAGCGGTGAGATTCGCCTGTACCGGAACGACGCTGGGGGCTTTGTCAGTGTGGGAGCATCAATGGGGCTTCCGACGCAGGGCGCTGAACTTCGCGGTCTCTCGTGGGGAGACTTCGATGGCGATGGTGATCCCGACCTGTTCGCCGGATCAAACGTCACTCCCATCCCATCTCGCAGCTACCTTTACCGCAACGATGGTCCCGATGGATTCATTGAAATAGCTGGGGACGTCGGGCTAGCCGATCCGGGTCGTTTCGCTCGTCAGGCAAACTGGGTTGATTTAGACAACGACGGAGATCTCGATCTTTATGCAGCGAACCGCGCTGGCGTGAATCGCCTTTATCGCGCAAATAACGGGTATTTTGAACGCGATGCCAACGGGCGCGGTACAGTCGATCCCAGACGCACCGTGGGGGCCTGCTGGTTCGACTATGATCGCGATGGCGACCTTGACTTATTTCTAGCTAACCAGAATGGCGACAGCGATGCGCTCTGGCGCAACGACAATCGTGATTTCGTAGATGTTGCGCCAGAACTGGGCCTTGATCAAACCCGGCGTTCTCTCGCTGAGGGTGGTGTCGGCTGCGCACCAGGCGATTTCGATAATGATGGTGATCTGGATATCTATGTAGGGACCTACGGCAAGAACCTTCTGTATGTTAATGACGGCCAGGGAGGATTCGTAGAGGAAGGCGCCGTAAGAGGTTTGGATGAACCACACAGCGTCGTCGCCGCTGCCTGGGGTGACTATGACAACGATGGTGACCTTGACTTGTTCGCATCGGCCTACGAGCGCATCGACGGAGTACGCCAACCCCAGGGTAGGCTCTTGCGTAACGATGCAGGTTTTTTTACAAACGTACTCCCCAGAGACCACCCCGTGAACGCCGCCGATCACGGGGTGGCGTGGATCGATTTTGACCGCGACGGAGACATCGATCTTTCGCTGACCGATGGATATGGACAACGCGGAGGCCACCCGATCTTTCGAAATGAGCTTACCGGTCCGAATCTGGCGCGAGGCTTTTACGTCCGACCTCTCGACCATCTGGGGACCGGACTCATACCAGGTGCTGAAGTTGAGGTTGTGGACGAGCGAGGTCGTCGGGGTGGCGTACGGCTTGTAGATACCGGCGGAGGTTACAACTCTCAACACGTCATACCAGTGCATGTGGTCGCACCTGCCGACGCCTCCGAGATCTATATCGATGTGCGCTTTCCAAGTAGAGACGGCAAGAAAGTAGTTCGAGCGGGTCCATTCGATACAGCGACGCTGGCTGGTCGTGTGGTCGACGTACGGCGCGCCACAAAAACACCTAACAATTACTAATTACTGTAACTTGATGTCGCCGCACACCTTCGAGCGGCCTTGCTCGCTCACATTAAGAGCAGACATAACGTAAAATACGCGAGCGTATCAGCGTTAGAGAACAAAAAAGTGTGTAAGTCACGCAGCGAAGCACCGCTTGTCGAAACCCACGAAAAAATCGAAGGTGGACAGCCGGTCAAAGAAGCCTGTCGCGAAGCAGGTATCTCAGAGGCGAGCTACGCGAAGTCGAAAAGTAAGAACGCTGGAACCAAATCGGCGGATAGCCATCGCCTGCAAGAACTCGAAGATGAAAGCCAGCGTCTTAAGCGCATGTTTTATGATTTGAGCCAGAAGCTCGAACAACTCCAGGATCTGGTCGATAAAAAGCTATGAGCTCAAGCTCGCTACGAATGTGCAACTAGCTGGGGAGTTGCTGGTACTGGTTTCTATTCCTGGATCGGAGCACAGACTCTGTCTTCGTGGAGCCCGTTTTGGTGGGTGCAACACGACGTGGCCTTCGACGAAAATTTCTCATAAGTTTCGGCAGCACCATTAGTGACGTTTGTAAGCGGCAACTCGTATGAAAATCTACGCCAACCCGGGGTCTGGCTCGGCATGTGTCGAAGCGGCTCTTTCCGAACTGGTCCTGCCCTAAATTGATACGCATGGCAGAAGCCGTCATGGTGCGCCCCAGAATCAAACCAGTACATTTATTGAACTTTGGCGAAGGACTGCGTTGGCGTCAGGATTAGCCGTGTCGATCTCTCGGCACGACATACCGTCGCCGGCGTAGGACTCGTTATCACTCGACCGCACTTTGGCACCAGATTCTTTGGCACAGGGAATTACGAACGCGACAGGTACAGCTCGACGTCGTGTCACCCCTGAATTAACCTCATCGCAAGCGGTCGTACTGCCCTCAGCACTGAACTTTCTGAACTTTCTGAACTTTCTGAACTTTCTGAACTTTCTGAATCAGTAGAAAACGCAATTCATGGTTGAACATCTGACACCCGGGGTTTATGTCACAGAGGTTGACAACCCCAGTCTTAGTATCAGTTCACCCACTGCGACCGCGGTACCGTTGTTTATCGGGCGCACGTTCAACACCATGGACAAAAGTGGAGCCCTGATCAACGTCGCAAGGCGCGTCGATACACTAGGTGAGTTTGAATCGGTGTTTGGCATCGCAGAGAGCCGGCGACGTTTAACCCCGATCAGGAACCCGAATAGCAGGCAAGGATCGCGAAACAGCGCCAAAGCGTCGTCGTTTTCACTGAATGACTGTATCCGCCATTTCTACGCGAATGGCGGAATGACCTGCTTTGTGCTCTCAGTCGGTAGCCCGCAGTCCTCCTCGCGCTTGGGCCACCTATTGCGAAGGGGGATCAGCGCCGCGGCCGATACAGACGGCCCGACGCTTGTGTCAGCACCGGAAATATCCCTGCTTTCGGGGACAGAGTACGAGTCCACCGCGACCGCGATGCTCAAGATGTGCGCCGGAACCAGTGATCGCTTCGCCATCCTAGATTTGCCGCTTTCGGCTAAACCCACATCGTCCGATTGGCCAAAAGGCCTGGCTCACATCGATCCGATACACAGAAGCTACGGTGCTGCTTACTACCCCGCGCTAGCAACCACCTATAGCAAGGCCGCCAGGTCAAAAGCACAATCCGCCGCTCGACGGCTCAGCGTCGGTCGCAAGCCCGATCGACCGACACAATATTTGCGCAAACCGAAGCGGTACCTAACACCACGGGCTAAGTCCAAGAACTCGGCAGATTCTGCGGAGCTGATACTACCCCCATCGGCCGCAGTATTAGGTGCCTATGTACGCACCGACTCGCAGCGAGGCATTTGGAAAGCACCGGCGAACGTGGAGCTTCGCGCTGTCACCACACTGATGGCGCAGGTTACTGACGCTGAACTTCAGTTGCTCAGCGGCACTTCCCATGGCGAGGCATCACTCAATTCGATACGCAGCTTATCCGAGACTGGAGTGCGGATTTGGGGCGCCCGGACGCTTGCTGGACCTTCGCACGAGCGGCTGTACGTGCCCGTGCAGCGATTGATCATGATGATCGAAACTGCAATCAAGAGAGGGGCGCAACCTCTGTTATTTGAATCCAACGAACCGAATACGTGGAGTCAACTGCGCGACGCGGTTAGTCTCTATTTGACGACTCTCTGGAGAGCCGGGGCTCTGAGCGGCGTCAAAATGGAAGAAGCGTTTTACGTGCGATGCGGCCTCGGTGAGACAATGACACAGCAGGATCTGCAAGTTGGCCGGTTAATTATTGAGATCGGCATCGCCTGCCTTCGCCCGGCCGAGTTCGTTGTGTTAAGGGTGCATCTGTCAATGCACCAATCCTGATTCGATACGGTGCTGCCTGTTTAGGAAATTGCGTGAAGGAACAGACGCGTTGCACGACTCCAGTTCAGCGAGCTTCACCACCGTGTTCTTCGCCTACATAGGTATGGCCGTAACTATCGCTTGAGGTGCGATCGTAATGCCCCGTAGTGAACTTCAAGTAACGCTTGGCAGGCTCCAAAAAGCTTAGGTCGCGCCTTAGAAGGTACTGACTCGGTCTGTTAGAACACCCATATCGTAAGTTTCGCTCGCAGTTTTGGGGTTGGATGATGAATTTCCGCAGTAACTCCGAGAAGCGCAGAGAGACAGCACGACGTTCGCTGCGTAAGGAATCCAGG
>JBCCNK010000284.1:0-4728 GCA_039025875.1 Pseudomonadota bacterium | reverse complement strand
CGATAGTTCAATCACGAATGTTTCTGACACCTTGGGTATCGAGCGGCGCGAGGTCAGGGACATTCGCATCTCAAGCGACGAAAAGACCCTGTGGTTCGGCCAGGTTCAGGGTGCAACATATGGGATCGACCTGAGCGCTCGACGGATAACGAAGGCAAGCGTTCGCAAGGTGGGAGGCGACGACGCGCTTACTCTCAGCCTGACGCTTGATCACAGGAATCGGGTCTGGCGAGGTACGTTTCTTGGTCAGCTCACGATGTTGGACCCGATCACCGGTGAAGTGAGGCTTTACGATCTGGGTAAAGGCGCCAGTGTCTACTCGTTGGACATGGCGGACGATAACTATCTTTGGTTCGGCGTTAACTTCGCCGGAATCTATCGAATTGACACCAGTGACCCCAACGCAGAACCAGAGTTAATGGTGGCCGAAGACGACGCACAGCAAGAATACTATACGCAAGTGGTGGCCGAGGGTGCGGGTGATCAAGGAACCGTATGGTTTGCCGGAATCAAGGGGAGCGTGTTCAAGCTCCAAGATGGTGAGTTAACGAACGTCTTAAGTCGGACTGTAGACGAGATGACGGTTTACGCCATTCAGCCGCTGCCCGACTCTACCATCGTGGTCGCGACCAGTCGCGGTGTCTACCGATACTCGGAAAAGAGCGGCATGCTGGAGCATTATGGCGCTCTCGATGGCTTCGTCGCGCTTGAAGCTAAAGTTCACGCAACCTATTTCGATGGCGACAAGGAGTTATTGATTGGAACGGCCAGCGGCTTTACGGCCATGGATGTTTCTATGCCTTTCGATGGTGTCGCAGTACCAAAAGCACAGATAACGCGGCGGGAAGTTGATTCAGTCGTAATTGGCAAAAGTGGAACCGATCAGAGCAAGCTCAAATTCGACCAGGTTCTGATCCAGTTCACCGCTGTTTCCACTCGACGACCCAACGGCATCGAATACAGCTATCGGCTGACCGGGCACGATTCCAGCTGGAGTCGTGCCGCCAAGACCAAATCGATTACCTACTCAAACCTACCGCCGGGCCCTTACGCGTTCAGCGTGCGTGCACGACTGCCTGGAGGCATCTGGAGTACACCATCTGTCTGGTCGTTCACCGTACCGACTCCGCTCTGGAGGCAACCCTGGTTTATAGCATCCGTGGTCGCAGGCACCCTTGCACTCGGTGGGTTTCTGGTGCATCTGAGGTTGCGATCAATCGCTAGGATCAACCAAAGACTTCGCGAACAGGTCGCCGAGCGCACCCGTTCGCTGGAAAAAGGTCGCCGCGAGCTTCAGGCTACAAACAATCAGCTCAGTAGCGAGATTCAGGAACGTAAAAAATCGGACGCACTTCGCGCAGAAGTAGAAACCCGGTTTCACCAGGCCTATCAAAACTCCCCCATGGGCATGGCGTTGGTTGACCCGCACGGGCTGGTTTACGACGTCAATCCCCGTATGCAGACATTGTTCTGGCCTGATTACCGCCCGAACAGAAAAGTGCCGCTTCTTAGCATTGTAAACGTGGAAGACCGTGCGAGGTTCGAGACGTTCCTTAGCAACTACAGCGCTGACTCCGGTCGCTCCACCAGCATGGAAGTCAGCTGCCGATCTCACGACGGGAACTTACTCCGCATCGATTTTCATCCTTCGGCCATTCGCGATCATGAAGGCCGGCTGCAGTACATCGTGCTACTCGCCCATGACGTTACCGAAAGTCGGGCGATGACCGACCAATTGGAGTATCAGGCACGCTTCGACGAATTGACCGGATTGGTCAATCGTCGTGCGTTCTCCGAGCGCCTGAACTCACTGGCGAGACACCCGCGCAAAAAGAAGAACACCTACCTTATGTTCCTCGACCTTGACCAGTTCAAAGTCGTAAACGATACCTGCGGTCACGCCGCTGGTGATGAACTCCTTTGCATGGTCGCTGACACGCTGCGCGGCTGCGTCCGGGAACACGACACGGTGGCAAGACTCGGCGGCGATGAGTTTGCACTCATCATCACGGGCTGTACTGAAGCTCAGGCCACAGAGCGAGCCGAACGGATTAGGGCGCAGATACAGAACATTGAATTTTTGTGGGACAACGAGGTTTTTCGGGTAGGTGCAAGTATTGGGGTCGTTCCTATTGGAACAGGCTCAGCTAATCTCAACGAGCTTCAGCAGCTGGCTGATGCCGCTTGCTATGCGGCTAAGGATGCTGGGCGAAATCGGGTGCATATGGTCACCAGCACCGAAGATGCTGCCCACGAAAGGCGCGGTGAGATGCGCTGGGTGCAACGACTGAACCAGGCTATCGATACTGGCAGCTTTGAACTGTTCGGTCAGCGTATACAAGCGTTGGGCGAACAAGACCACGACGCAGAGCGCATTGAGATTCTCCTACGTATGCGCGATAGAAAGTCCAACCGGCTGATTCCACCTGGCGCTTTTCTGCCGGCTGCGGAGCGCTTTGGCCTTCAGGGACGCTTGGACCTTTGGGTCGTCAATCAAATGATCGATTGCCTTGAAGAAGGCCTGGCAAAGAACGGCGACAATCTGGAGTACTGGGTTAACCTCTCCGGAGCAAGCGTAGGGGACCCGCAGATATCCCGGGCTCTCATCCAACGTATTGAATCCGCTAATCTGAGACCTGGAAGCCTGAATTTCGAAATCACCGAAACAGCCGTAATCAGAAAAATCGGTGAAGCAAAGCAATTCATCGAATCCTTAAGGAATATGGGGTGTCGTTTTGCACTGGATGATTTCGGCAGCGGACTCTCCTCGTTCGGCTACCTCAAACAGCTGAGTGTCGATTTCCTAAAAGTCGACGGTCAGTTCGTTCGCGATATCAACGTCGATCCGACCGGTCGTATCTTTGTAAAATCGATCATAGACATAGCGCATACGCTAGGAATGGCGGTAATCGTGGAGTTTGTCGAGAACGAGGAGATTCTGGAGATCGTCAAAGAACTCGGGAGCGACTACGCTCAGGGATTCCATGTGCACCGGCCGGAACCGATCGCAAAGATTACAAAGGGCGTGACGGGAGCTTCGACGCTCGAAGTTCGAAGCTGACTCTCCAAGGGAACTCTGTGAGGGAAGAGCCACAGCGCTCGGCTGGGAGAATTCGTCAGTAAAACCAGACTCCTTCGACTCTGCTGGCTCTTGAGCAGGAGAACTGGCGCAGAATCTGCACCGCTGCTACTGTCACGGCCGAGACTCACGACCATTCGTTATTCCCCTAGCCGCGGGATCCAGCCATGCCCTACACCCTTGCATTCGATGTGTATGGAACGCTAATCGACACCAATGGCGTTGTTACAACGCTTGAAGAGGTAGTCGGCGATTGCGCGGCTGAGGTGTCCAGAATTTGGCGCGAGAAACAACTCGAGTATTCGTTTCGTCGCGGGCTAATGGGCGCTTACCGAGACTTCTCTGTGTGCACTCACCAGGCCCTGGACTACGCGCTTAGCGTGCATGATCTGGTGCTGCAAGAAGCACAGCATGCAAGGCTACTGGACAGTTATAAGAAACTACCCGCGTTCGGCGATGTCCGACAGGCGCTGGGCGCGTTGTGTCACGACCGACACCGATTGTTTGGGTTTTCTAATGGTCGGGCCGACGCCGTTGAAGGTCTTCTTCAAAACGCAGGCATCGCCGATTTTTTTGACGGCATCGTAAGCGTCGATGACGTTAAATCGTTCAAACCCGACGTAGCTGTCTACCAGCACTTTCAGACCCGAAGCCAAGTACGGGCCAGAGACGCGTGGTTGGTGTCCGGCAACTCTTTTGATGTGATTGGAGCGATCAACGCTGATTGGAACGCGATCTGGGTTCAAAGATCGGAGCACTCCCGACTCGATCCCTGGGATATCACACCGACCGGTATCGTAACTGACCTGTTGCAGATCAGCGATATTCTGGAGAGCCATTAACCAGTCGCTTCGTATGATGTGACGAGCTCGATGACACGTGCGAACCTCAACGTCAGCGGCAAAGAATGCAAGTGCGCTTTCAGGGCCTGGATCGGTTGCCCATGGCTTCACGAAGCTGCTGGCGATAGCGTCGGCTGACCGGCACGGTGGCGTTCGATTCAAGCATGAGTTCTCCATCACCGGAGTCGAAGACCTCCAGCTCTGTAATGCGATCGCTGTTGACGATGGCTTGGCGGTGGACCCGTATGAATCCTTGCGGACCCAGGCGCTCGGCAATCTGCGCCATGGTACCGCGGAGTGGGTAGACTCGTTCCTCCACGTGTAGATTTACGTAGTTCCCCGAGCTCTCTATCCAGTCGATATCGGCCGTGCGAACCAGAAACTCTCTTCCCAGCTTCTTGACCAGAAACCGATCAACCACCGGTGATTCGGGCTTCACTCCGTCATCCGCCTCCAAGAATCCCGCCTCGCCCCGGAGGCGCACGAGAACGAAACGATAGAGATAGAGCAGCGCCAGTATCAGAAAATACGACCGGAAGTCTTTGAGATACTCATAGGTAAATTCTGCAAGCACATTGTTCCATCGGTAGGGCACACCGATCACTCGGGGATAAACGAGCACTCTCCCCCCGTACATAAGGCTGACGTGGATCGCGGAAAAAACCAGGGTGAACATCAGGTGAGCGGGTAAAGAACGACGCCATTGACCAATGCGCAGGGGGAACAATCCATCGAACCAGATCATGAGCGGAATCAGAAGCCCGATAGCCAGATGACTTGTTCCTTCGAGCACCCATGCCCTTGGCT
>JBCCNK010000283.1:0-4738 GCA_039025875.1 Pseudomonadota bacterium | reverse complement strand
CATGAACTTGAGTCGCTCTTCGAGCGCACGCCCCTTTTGCCAGTAGTCGAACTGATGCTTGTTGTACCAAATACCTGCCGCGATGTTCCAGCGGGGTTCATCGAGCGCTCCTTCGATCAAACCCGTTTTCTCTGTAACCTCGGCGAACGTGTTGGGCATGAGCTGCATGATGCCACGGGCACCGACACCACTGGTGGCTGTAGGGTTGAGGTTCGACTCTGCGATTCCCTGCGCCTTGAAGTAATGCCAGTCAAAGCCGACTCCGAAAAATCGTTTCGAATACTTCCGGAAGTAGGCGTCGTATTCGGTGTGGTTCTTATACTTCTCAAATCCCTGCGCAACCACTTCTAATGGATGCGTGAGCAGCACTAGCACAGCTAGCAATCCAAGCCTTTGCGGCACGCGTCGTAGGGCATGCAGATTCAACATAGCCAGGCTGCCCCCGAAAAGCATCGGAGTAGATACATGCAATCCGTTGCGTGAGCGCAAGTACAGGAGGCCGATGCGTGAAGACCAGACCAATGGCCTGCGATCTCACTTGAGATGTAAAGAATTGGATTTGGCGTAATGGGTAACATCAGCACTGTGACGACTGGAGTCAGGGCTACGTTTCAACCAACGATTGTAACTACAAAACCAGTTTGGTGCCCCGTGTGTTGTTGACCAACAAGTCCGAGCGTGTGACCTGATCTCAAGAAAAGCCCCGAAAAGAAGTTTGAGAGCCGGCTCCCCGATTAGTGTAGCTTGCGCCCGCCGGTGCACGATCCGCTTGGCGATCGCCGCCTGCAGCGCGGTCGCTACTGCTCCCCGCGCGTAGTTTTGTCTGATCCGGGGAGTTCGATTCCCAGGAGGCTTTCCCTCGCACCTTTGATGTTTGGATTCAGAGACAAGGCAACGGCCCAGTCACGCTCCGCTCTTTCGGCATCGCCAAGTTTTGCGTACGCAGTGCTCCTAAGCATCAATGCCGACAAATGCTCCGGCTCTATATCGAGCGCAGAGTCCAAGAGGCTGAGTGCTTTAGTGAGATCGCCGCCGTGCTTTGGCTTCGCAAAGAGCGGGCGCCTCGCGGCGCTTACGATGGCTGACGCGTTGAAGGGATCCAGCTCTAATGCTTTATCTATCGAGGCTTCTACCTTCGGCTGCAGCTTCATCCCCCGAAACTTAGTGCGAATCATCGTTGAGTTCAAATCTGCTTCTATTCGATACCTTTCGGAGGATTCGGGAACAGAATCGAGGGCTTTTAGACCTGCCCTGGCGATACGATCAATCTCTTTACCCAACGCGCGGCGACGCTGCTTGTCTTCGGTTTCACGCTCATACTCACCGCGTTTTAGCTCAGCGGCGAGGAGACTTGCATCGGCAAATAACTTCGAATCATGCTCAGGATCCAACCTAAGCAACAATGGCTCCGCAAGCTGCAAGTCTAATTCGAAGCGAGCTCTGGCAAGCTGCTCTTCATCCGCACTCAACATAGTCACAAAGGCAACCCACAAGAACAGACAGGTTAAGAGGTGCTTCACAACCGGTACTCCAGCCTCCTTGATGGCACTCTCCTCGATGGCATTCAAGGTATTCAAAAACGCCTTAGTGCGATCATAGCCGGCAGAAACAGCAGGTTAGCAATGAGAGCGGCGAGAACGGCGCTACCTGAAAGCAATCCCAGATGACTGATCGGTGAGAACGATGACGGGATCAGCGCGTAGAAACCAATGCAGGCCGTGATTGTACTGATGGTTATACCTGGACCGACCACGCGTATGGTCTGTCGAGTGGCTGCCGCGGCAGAATCCGATTCACGAAATTGTCGTCGGTAACGATTCAAGAAATGCACCGTGTTATCCACGGCAATGCCAAGCGAGATGCTGGCCACCATGACTGTTGCGGTGTTGAGCGGAATATCTAACCTGGCCATCAAGTAGAACATAATCAACATCGGCATCAGATTCGGTAGGACGCTCAGGTACAGTAACCGAAACGAGCGCAAACCGATGGCTATAGCTGCAAAAATCAAGAGGAACGCTAACCCGTAGCTCCTAAGTTGAGTCGCTAACATTCCTTCGGCGAGCCCCTTCATTTGCTCGGCAAAACCCGTCACGTGAGCGTTAAAATCGGGCGGAAGAGCGGTCAGCTGATTGTTGACTCGCCCGATAAGCGTTGACGGCGTTTCACCATCGGAAAGACTGGCAAGTACTGATATGCGGATACGTTCGCCGTCTGCGCTCACGTAGCTTCTGAGCTGGCCGGGGTTCTCCTCTTCCAGGAGTTCGACGAGGCTCTCGCCCTCGAGTTGGGATTCGGGAAGCAGATAGTCCGCCGGATCACCACCCCGTGACCACTGATTTACCTTTTTTAAAAGCATCAGTGGACTGAACACACGATCAACCGAAGGTATGCCCTCAATACTCCGAACAAGCTCCTCGAGTGCTTGCCAGTAGTCGGGTTTCAACCATCCACCCGGGGTGTTTAGCGACAACTCAACGGCTGTAAGCCCGGTCAGCCTGTCGGAGACAAACTGATACGAATCGGTAACCTGATGCCCACGTGGCAAGTATTGCAGCCCGTCACCCGAGGCACGAATCTGAGATATGGACCACATTCCAAGCCCGCCGATAAGCACAAAAAACCCCACAACGAGAACCGGAAATCGCATGGCGAATCCTGTTCGCTTTTCAAGCCACTGCCCAAGAATGCGCCCTGCACCGGCGACCGGGGGAACGCCAACCACCACCAGCAACCAGGCGCTCAGCGTGAAGTTAACCAAGAGAGAGAGCACGATACCGATGGCCATGTAGGTGCCCATTTGCACGATGCCATCTATCTGAGCTACCAGTAACGAGAGAAAGCCGAGGGCGGTGGTCAATGATGACAACGCACACGAAGACGCCAGTTCACGCTGGGTCTGCATCATTGCATCCATGGGGTCGGGGATTTCGACAAGCGCACGCTGATAGCGGCTTGCGATATGAATACCATTTGCGATCGACAGCACGAATAACACCAACGGTAACGACGCCGTGATGAGATTGAGCTGCCATCCCAGTGCCTGGATGGCGCCAAGCGTCAGAAGCAGTGTGTAACCTCCTCCAAACAACACGACGAAGGTCGCGCGCCGGGACCTGAGCAGAAACAAGAGAATGAGCAGCGCCGCGATGCCCGCTATTGGGAACGTTCGCGATGTCTCGTTGGCCGTTAGTCGGTTGATCGCCACAGAGAATATCGGCTGCCCCACCATGTGAACGTCGAAACCCAATCGACGAGCTTCATCGGCGACCGACTCGAGGGCTGCCACCAGCTCACTATAGGCTTCGACCGACGGCAGCTCGGCCAGACGCAGCATTAATCCAGCAACTGTCATATCCTGGGACAGAAACAGATTGCGGTAGAACGGCGTGCTGGTCAGCTCGTACTCAAGGGCATCGGCATCTTCCTCACCAAAAAGATCCCGGTAGAGGATTGGTATCCCCGTTACCTCCTCAACTCCCGACACGCCCTCAAGTGCCTCGGCGAGCTCCAACATGTCGGTAAGCGTCTGTTCTTCGAATAGCGGACGTTCAGAGAGTGTGAATATGACGAAAGCATCTTCGCCAAAGTCCTGGCGAAACTGCCTGTAGACTCGAGCGCCCTCGCCCGACTGATTCACGAGCTTCTCCTGCCGGTTGTCCACTTCCAGCTGAGTGACAGACCAGACCCCCGGGACACTTAGTAGCAGCACAAAAACTGCTGCGAGACGGAGAATTGGATACGGCAAGAGAGCGATAACTCCTTGCTTAGTAGCGATAGGTTAGTGAGACGCCCGCGTGACGGGGCCTGGTGAGCTGACTTGTGAAAAATCCAGCGGGCTCACCGTTCAGCCAATTCAGTTGCCCGTCTTCATCTGTGAGATTGCGCACCCAAAGTCCGAGGTCCCATGCACCCTGAGTGTCTCTGACTCCCAAAAAAAAGTCAGCGAGCGTAAACGCGCTAAGCGTCTCACCATCGAACGTCCGGGCACTGGATCGATAGTTCCCGATGCCGCGCAGGTAAAACTCATTTCCCAGCCACGGCACTGAACGTTCTAAGGTCAGATGAGCGCTCCAGAGCGGCAACTCGTTGATCGCACTACCCGTGCGATCGCAAACCGCTGGTGCGCCATCTATGGTGCAGGGGGAATCCGGGTTATCCAAAAACTCCGTGTCGTTATAGGAAAAGCTCCCTCGGAAGGTCCACGGCGGCACGACGCCTTCTACGTCGAGCTCAACACCTCCACTACGCGCCTCCGGCGCATTAGTGACAAGGTTAGCGAGCTCTCGTGTTCCACCTGCAAAACCCGGATCTTCCAGAATCACATCACGGGATACCGCCTGAAAATCCTCGTATCGCTGCTCGTAAAGCGCAAGCAGAACCCGCAGCGCACCACCGTAGAACTCGCCCTTCAGACCAAACTCAAGGCTGTTGCTGATCTCCTCGGTGAACAACGCGACCTCAGGTGTCGCATTGAAGTTAACGCCGCCTGGCCTAAATCCGCGATCCAGGGACCCGTAGATCATGAGCTGGTCCTGGATGTGGTAACGCAACTTCAATCCTCCAGACCAGATAGTAGTGCGGTCTTCTTGCTGCTCAATCAGATCAAAAGAAGGAAGCTCGATGGTCTGACCGTTCTGAACCAGCGCTGGAAACACGGTTGCAGACTGCCCGAATGTCATATCGTTGTATCGAATACCCGCAGCTAGAGATAGCTGGTCTGTAAGATCAAAGCGGT
>JBCCNK010000282.1:0-4771 GCA_039025875.1 Pseudomonadota bacterium | reverse complement strand
GGAATTCTGGATTCCAAGCTCACGTAGCTGAACATCTCAGGCTGCGGATTACTCTCCCCGCGCATGGGTCGGTGCCTCCACGATCAGTTACCGTATTATCCCCAATCAGGAATTTTTCAACAGGCTGCTAGGGGGATGGCGTGACGGTGGGCTTTTTACACATAGACACGCGCTACCGCACCCAAGGATTTGTGGGGCCATATAGGGATACACTGCTGGCGGGGGCGAATTGTCGCCCTAAGGGATATCCAGTTAAGCAGACGTACCAACAGAAACATTGAATGGGTCTGAACGATCCATAGCGGTCAGCACCTCCTCAGTGACTACGCGCTAAGAAGATCGAACCCACAGCCGGGTAAAGCGGAAACGATGGGGGGGTCACCAAATTGAGCCAGATGTGGTAGTTCGCGTACTCTCGCCAACCAGCAGCAAACAGGAATGCTCGTTCTAAATGACTCGTGCGAAACAATGTGGCGTTGGCATGATACTGGCCAGCCTGATGGGTACGACGTCCACGGCAATTGAATATGCGGGCGTTCCAAGAACCCTCACTCCTGAGACTGACGCCCTAGCCGACTTTTCGATCGCACTGCGTGACAGACAGCCACCCAGCGCATTCGCCCATGTCTACCACACAAAAAGAGCGACTCTCGTTTGGATAGGAGCTAAACACGAAACAAAAACTGATAGCCTGACTTTTAAGCTCGTCAACGACGCATTTCGAAACTTTTCATTCGACGCGGTCATTGTCGAGGGCTGCCCACATAGTTGGGGACCTGATCCAGAGCAACTTTTTGACTACGTGGTATCAGCGAATGCTTCGCTGCAAGGCAATTTCCAGCGAGGGGGAGAAACGGTTCCAGCCGTCAATGGTGCACAAGCTCAAGGCGCGACGGTTTTTTGCGGTGAGCCGACGGATCTGGAGATTAAGTCGCGTGTACTGCAGTTGGGATTCTCTGAGGCCGATGTTCTTGGGTTTTACACGCTACGATCCATTCCGCAATGGATTCGCGAGCGGAGAATACGTGATGGCGCGGACGAACGCATAGATTTCTTGCTTGGTATCGAAATAGAGAAGAACAGGACCCGACTCGATATTGATGCCTCGGCGCTACCGACAGTTGATGCCTGGAAAGCATGGTATGTCCACACCAACGGCCGGCCATTATCTGCTGATTTCTCAACAGAAGAAGCAGGCCCGTTGATCGACGGCCCCTTCGGATCCAATGCCGTGGCGGCTGCTATTTCTAAAGCTCGCGCTGTCTTTCAGCATGAACTTGTGATCTCTAAGCTCAACGAAGGCCTGTCGACTTTAGTCGTCTATGGAGCGAGCCACTTAATGATTCACGCCCCAGCCTTGGATGTAAGCCTAGGCGATGGTTGCTCGGTATCTCTATCGACCGCTGAAACTAAGTTTCGCGACTGTATCGTAGCCAATTCTCAAAAAACCCAGCCGTGAAGGCGGGTGTTTCGTAATACATAGCACGTTCACTCGGAAGGACTGAATATCAGCAGCTCGCCTGTCGTTGCGGGTTGACCGCGGCTAGAAGGTAAAAGCAAATAAGTCTTTGTCGATCTTAAGTCGGCTTTGATCGACCCCAAGTAGTCTTTGTCGCACCGGCCCCTAATCGATCACAACAGGTCTGCAAGCTCGTTTCATAAATCGCTGGATTCAAACCCTCCAATTTGAGCTGCAGTCACACGGCGTGTGGAGGCGTGTAGCCCAGAGCCCATGGAAGGCAGAATAGATCTCAGGTCCGAGGATGTTTTGCAAACCAACACTATTCATGGTCTCCCAGCTCTTTGCCGTCTCTTCGGTTCAAGCTCTGGAAAACAAACAAGCTGCTCAGATCGAAGCCGCTGTGAGGACTTAGCTAGATGGGTCAGGTACGCCTTCAGTCTGGATCGCCACTACCCAGGAAGGACAGCTTGCCTATCAGGCGACTTTTGGTTTTTCTGATTTTGAGAAAAGAGTCTACGCTACAAACCGCTCACGGTACCGCACTGCGTCGGTAGCCAAGTGGTTCAGCGCCTCAACGGCAATGCGACTGGTGGATCTGGCAAGTGAGATCTGGACGCACCACATTGTCGATACTGCCCGAATTCTCCCAAAAAAAGATGACCCATCACCCACCCAAGCAAGCTGTCAGCTTCAATCGGCGCGGTGAGATCCAGGATTGAACCACCGAGGGACAGCAGTATCGCGTTGCAGGGATGAATGTACTTGCTGTGTTGATAATTTACTGGAACACGAAGCAATTCGGCCAGGTTGTTCAGAGGCTCGCAGATAAGATAGGGATCGACTGCCTGATCCGTCACTTCTCCCGCGTGCCTCGCCGCTTGGTTGGGACCACATAAATCTGACCAGAGAATACCGTTGGCCGGTAACTCGGGGCTACTCCTCGCCCCTCCCGCGACGGATCCTATATAGCACTCGCCGTCAGCCGCCAAGCAGCACCGCAGCAAAGCCCAGCGCAAAAGCCAGCTCGATGGCTACGCCCCCAAAGATAGACAAACCCGCACGTTGCGACCGGAATTCGTAAATACCCAGGCCGGCTAAGCCAAACATCGAAATCAGCATACCAACGCATATCGCATTGCGTAGATCTGACGCTGGGGCCGTACGACAGAGCAACAACATGACGGCGTTCCCGAAATAGACGACTCCCATCCTGCGACCCACGATCAATCCGTCATCGTGGACGACCACGCCCCAACTTTTGAGTAACTTCTGACCGGCCAGCATCCACATACCTGCGAGTAAGAACCCTGAAATGGAAGTCGCTGTCGCGACAAACTGAAAACTCATAAGTCAATGAACCTGCGCTTGTAGTTGAGGAGAAAGACTGAGTGGATGCACCGAATCAGGACGAGCTAACGGCAAGTCAGGCATCATGACGGTATCTGAACGGCGTGAATCCGATTGCTGGGGTGTCCAACGATTAAATCCGACTTTCGCTCGACACTCCCTCCTATTATGGCACGTATCGCGCCATAATAAACGGACGATGCACCCGCAGCCTTAGCCAGCGGGAGTCGTGTCAAACAATGGAAAGTGCCATCACGTGAGCAGACGGATCCTCTCAACCGAATCCGTGCAAACAGACAGTTTTGGGCTTACTCGCCGAGAAGTGCTTTCGTGGTGGTATGCATGACGTTCCTGGCGTCCTTTGGACTCAAGCGCTGTTGGAGCCTCAGTTGTGTCCACGACTGAAAACTCAGGGCCATCAGAAGACTGGCTGTTACTGCTTTGTTTCGGGTGACTTTCTTCGGTAGCACCTCAAGTAAGGACGCCCGCTCTCGTTCCAGAAACATGTTGTAGTCGTTCATCAGGAATTCAGAACGAAAGCGCTTTATGTCTGCGGAGACCTTTACGAGCATGGTCCTCTCGAAGACGATCGCCCTACGATCGATCAGTTCAGTGACTTTTCCGCGCCACGTTGTCGATTCGTATGGTGCAAATGCTATCGGATGCAGTTCATCTTTCAGTTGCTGCGACATCTCCACGATGAGCGAGTTTAGGTCGCTGAAATGACGAAAGGCTGTCCGTAGACCAACGCCTGCTTCTTTAGCGATCGCGACGACGCTCGGGCTGGGGTCATCGTCTTTGATCAGTCTGAACATCGCAGCGATGATTTTCTCGCGACTGCGCTGACTGCGCTTGCGGCGGCCATCGACGACCTGCGAAGCGCCTTTCTTTGAGTCTGAGTCTGTATTGCTAGCGTTTTTGAGCGTGGAATCCATGGAAAGAAGCTACCACGGTTCGTGCGGCGCCAAAAGCGTCACATCATTGGAAGGTCCACAATCGCCCTTCTAGGCGGAACGCGGTAACGTTCCTACGTTGATTATATAGCGCGTACCGTGCCGATATATCGCGGTGTGCAGGTGAGTCACTGATGTGCTCGACCTGGCGAAGATCCAACACTGGGACCATTACTATGCGAACACGCCTGCTTTGCCTCGCGGTTACCTTTGGATCGAGCGTCGCCCTACCCCACCATCTCTCGCTACCGATACAGCCGCCGCGACACCACCATAGTCCGGTGAGTTGACCGCCCTGCTATTGTTTAACCTTGGCGTCGAGCTCGGCCAGCTTGGAGTTGTGCTGTGCGCGCTCGGCATCACTCGTGTGCTGACTGCACGAAATGCGCGATACGGGTTTACCCCCGCCTTCTAGGCCGTGGGTACCTCGTGCAGCATCTTGGCCGGCATCCGCGTCGCCGACGCGTTTTTCTAGTTAGCGTGGGACAGCGACGACTTCAGGAAACCCGCTCAATCGGGGGTGGTGTCCAACGTCCCTCGGTGATATCAACTCCTGGGAGGTAGGTCCGGAGCACACAGTTGAAGCGGCTAGCGGGAGTCGGCATCCACACGACAGTGGGGTCAGTGGGCTTATCCGGCTGTAGAGCGAGCACAATGCTGCCATCCGACTGTCGAACAAGATCCTCGCTGTGAGAATTGATTGCGTAGCGATTCAGCGCATTGCGGTAAAAATACTGTCGATTGTCGACATCGACCGCATACATGCTCAAGGACCAAAACGCCTTCGCGGGAATACCTGACGCGGGAATCACCATCCGATACTTCTTCCGTCCATCCAAGGATTCACCTGAACTGTCGGTCAAGCCCTTGAAGTAGGCCGCCTCCTCCAGCGTCAATGCACCGAACCCGACCACGGCGACCGCCGATCGGACGTCATCATGGGTGCCAAACCGGCCCAAGATGGCGGGTGGTATCGTCCATCCGTTCGTCGTCTCCTGCTGTTCTAGCG
>JBCCNK010000281.1:0-4782 GCA_039025875.1 Pseudomonadota bacterium | reverse complement strand
CTGGACGAAATCATGCTTCGCTCGGAAATCGCTGACTTTGAAAAGATGAACGAACTTCGTGGTCGAATTGAGGAGATCGTGAAAGATAAGGAGACCGCAGAAAAACTGAAGCCCTGGTACCGTCAGTTCTGCAAGCGTCCCACGTTCAACGATCAATACTTAGATACATTCAATCGCCCTAACGTCCATCTGGTTGATACGTCTGATACACAGGGCGTAGAGCGAGTGACGGAAAAGGGACTGGTGTCAGGCGACGTCGAGTACGAAGTGGACTGCATCGTATTCGCGACAGGGTTCGAGGCCACATCAGCGCCTCATCGTCGTGTCGACTTTACGACGGTAGGTCGCCACGACACATCGCTATTCGATTATTGGAAAGACGGTTTTCGTACGCTTCATGGAATCTCGAGCCACAACTTTCCCAACTGGTTCACCATCGGCATCAATCAAAACGCGCTGTCGCCCAACTTCACGTCAATGTTTGACGACCTGGCTATTCATGTCTCCTACATCATTGCGCAGGTGCTCAAAAGCGCGCACCAGACAGTAGAGGTTTCACCAGAGGCCGAAGAAGCCTGGGTCCAAGAGATCATTCGAACGACCAATCATGCTAGGAACGACTTCCTCGCGGAATGCACCCCGGGGTTCTTCAATCACGAGGGGCAAGCTGAGAATCTCCAGAACTTACCCTATGGCCCCGGAATCAACGCATTCAATGCCTTACTAGCAGAGTGGCGCGAGGACGGTGAACTCAAAGGTATGATTTTGAGCTAAGCACATGAGAGATCTCACTCAGCTGCACGATTGGCTAGTTTCGTAACCGACATCCGCTAGATACACCACCCAGCCAGAACAAGACGAGACCGCGCGACACACTATTTCGTGCGGCTTTCTTCGATTAACCCTTCCACTGAGAACATCAAGTCATGGACACCCTGAACCTTCAAGTCCCCGGTCGTCGCACCGCTGCTTGGATCGCGATCGCTTCTTTGCCTCTCGCGTTTTTGACGCAATATTTTCTGGCTACAGCGTCTAAAGGCAACTCAGAATTCCTGTATCAAAGCCATAGCCTGCTTGCGCTGCCTACTTCAGACGCCAGTGCGCTGTACTGGGGTCTGTGGCTGGACCCCTTCGGCTTTTACATGATCTATATCCCGGTAATCATTTACACGTGGAAAGCCCTACGGCATGTGGATGAATCGATCGCTGATGTCAGCTCGGCTTTCGGAATTGGATATTGCCTGCTGGGGACCTTCGGTGCACTCACGCAAGCGGGATCCTTTGAGGCACTTCATGTGCTCTATATCTCGACGGAGGTCACTGAGGTCAAAGACGCAGCCGCCGCCGCCTGGTCTGCCACCGCCGGTGGTCAGGTGCGTGGTCTATGGTTGATGGAGGCGTTCTTCGCGGCCGTTTGGTTACTGGGAGCGTCCCGTCTTCTATTTGCGATCAGGCATTCGGGGCTCGGCGTCGGTGCCGCCGTGCTGGGTGTTAGTTGGCTAGCCCACTGGATTCTCGCGAGTGCCGACGTAACTGCTGTTTCGAATCTTCTAATGGCGGTCGTCGTCATGCTCGGACCTTTATGGACAGCGTGGCTCGGTGTTGTACTTCTTCGTACCCCTAACCCGTAACGCATCCGGACTAGGACCCATAGACACTGTGTGATCTGTGATTTGGTTTTCAATAGACATTCGCCAGGTAAGTTATGAAAGGACTCTTTGATGTTTGCGGAAAAACCGTAGTCGTCTCCGGGGGATCCAGTGGCATCGGCGCGATGATGGCGCGTGGCTTCCTCGAACACGGGGCAAAAGTCTTCATCATGGCAAGGAGGGCCGACGCTCTTCGCGTCAAGGCCCAAGAGCTGAGCGCTTTTGGTGAATGTATCGCCATTCCCGCCGATCTTTCCTCCGTGAGCGAAATTACTAAGGCCGTCAACAAAATCCAAGCGGCAACGCCGACGATCGACGTACTAATCAACAACGCAGGTGCAAATTGGGCTGAACCGCTGGAGCGATTTCAGGAGGCGGGCTGGGATAAGGTCATGGACATCAACATTAAGTCGATCTTTTTTACTATTCAGAAAATGCTGCCCTTGCTCTCTGATGGCAAACCAGAAGACCCTGCGAGGATCATCAACATCGCGTCCGTCAACGGTCTCCGCAACTCCGGCTTGCCCACCTACGCCTACAGCGCAAGCAAGTCGGCAGTCATTCATCTTACGAAACACCTAAGCACCGAACTGGCGACGAACAACATTACCGTCAATGCGATTGCCCCGGGGCTGTTCGCCAGCAATATGACCAAGCAGATTGTCGACGACCAAGAGCAGGTTCGCTCCGCGTTAGACCGCATTCCTATGGGGCGCTTAGGCTCACCGAGTGACATTGCGGGAACAAGTCTATTCCTTGCCTCCAAAGGATCAGCCTGGATGACAGGACAAACGGTGGTCCTGGATGGAGGAATGACAGCCGCGCCCTGAAGCAGCAGCCTGAGTTCATTTTATAGGCCAATTGATCGTCAGTTTTACAACGCACGTACACAGCAAACGGCAGGGTAATGGCTCCGCCGTTACGCTCTCTTAGTGTCTGTCATGCCGCTTCCCTGACGGACCGCTTAGCAGCTCGGAGCGATCTATCGCTGACTCGGTCACGGCGTTTAGACGTTTTTGTATATTCGTAAAGCTCTACGACTGCAGCATCGAGGCAGTGCTCATAAAACTCAGGATCCGGGAGCATGGCTTGACACGCCTGAAAAGAAATCGCAAACGAAGACTCATAACTCGAAACCGTATGGAATAAACCCATGCTGTCCCAGCAGGGCGCTGCGCCCAGACTTTGGACGAGCCGGGCGCCGGCCAAATAGTGTGGGATCTGCGCACCCGGAACATTGCTGACGATGGTATTGAATACGGGACGAGTTCGTGCGATCAGACCAGCTTCGGTCACAGCTCGGATGCCCAACGATGCGACCAGTGGCGGTATGCTTTCACCAATGTCTGACATAATGCTCTCTCCGCGAGAGGCGAGTTCTTCCTTCGCAACGCTCGTGGCTTCGGAGATCACCTTAAGCCTTTTGAGGGGCGACTTAATGTGTGTCGCCATCGGTACCCGCATGACGGAGACCTCATTACCGCCGCCCGATTCAGACGAACGGCTACGCATGTTCGCAGGTACACCAGAAACCAGACTCTCCTGTGGTAGCTCATTCTTGTCCTCAAGGTATTGACGCAGCCCGCCAGCAACAATTGCCAGTACGACATCGTTCGCAGTGGCACCCTTCATGAGTGATCGGATTTCCTTTATCCGTTCAGTCTCAAGATTCACAGCACCAAAAACTCTCTGAGCTGACACAGTCGCACTGAATCGAGTTCGCGCAACTTTTAGCTGAACAGCTTGCGTCTTTCTGTTGCTGTGCATTAAGTCGTTCACCGAGGAAGTGAGGCTTCGCCGTGCTACATTTACAAGCCGCAACGGGGAGCGGAGACTGTTCCGAACTGCCGTGGACAACAGCTTGCTCGTTGTAGGCATTCCCTCAATGGTTGCTGGCTGACGATCCAATGTCGTCGCGCCAGAGCCGTTGTACGCGCGAGGCTTTGCTTGTAGATCGTGAATCGCCTGCAGAATCTGTACACTGCCCGCTCCGTCGGCAGCAGCATGGTGGACCTTAATAAACAGTGCGAACGAGCCTTTTGTCAGTCCATCAATGTCGTCTAACCCTTCAATCACATACGCTTCCCAAAGCGGTCGATTTCGATCTAATGGCTCCGCGTGTAGCCGAGCTAGCTGGCTGCAGAGCTGGCGCCAGCTACCCGGCTTAGGCAGCGCGATATGGCTCACATGAAAGTCCAGATTAAAGTTCTCATCGTTTACCCAGTACGGATGGTCCAGATTCATAGGAACAGGAACAAGCTTTCGGCGAAAAATCGGCGATCGTTCCAGACGCTCCTGAAAGACACGCCGAATGGCCTCTATAGGAGCCCTTCCCTCTTTTTTATCGACCGCTTCATAGACCAATAGAGGGGCTATGTGCATGGGTGTATTCCCCGCCTCCCCGTACAGAAATAGCGAATCTAATCCGGTTAGCTGCTCTATCATTGAAGTGCCCTCCGCGGGGTTTTTTGTCGTCTTAAGCAACTTCCGGCATCGCTTCCGCGGTGTAACATCCGCACTAGCCGTAAGGCACGCAGACGGTGTTGCTATCGCCAGCGAAAGCGGGCTGACTGAAGAGCGATGAATTTATTATAACTGTTGTTATTTTAATTGCAAAATATCCGGGCCTCGCAAGCTACAATACTTCTTACGGAGTGATTAGCAGAGTACGGCCCCGGCGGTACTGTGCGACCAGCTTCCGCTAAAACACGCCAATTCTGCGACTCCGTTGAGCAGCAACGCGTGGTAGGAGTTGCTGGATCTGATGAAAAGAACGACGCCCGCGCACCGGTCTTCAAGGAAGACCGGCGACGGCGATAGCTAGCTGTCAGCCTGTAAGGCGGCGAACGAGACTGCGGGCTCAGACAGCGGCCGGCGACAACAAGCTAACCGACCGCATAACGCTCGAGAGCTTTCTGTGCAGTTCTACACGGATTGAATAGCAAGACTATTCAGAAAGAAAACCATCCGAGATGTACGCTCTAGAGATACTTTTTAACGACTTCTATTAAACCCAAAGCGCATTGCGAACCCGGCCGTCAGCAGGCTGAGCAACGCTAGGAAGACCACTGGCAACGCCGGCACCGGTTCAGCCGGCGCACTCGAGACCTCAGTAGCCGACCAAGTTCCAGTT
>JBCCNK010000280.1:0-4786 GCA_039025875.1 Pseudomonadota bacterium | reverse complement strand
CTGGCGATCGAGGCGAGAAGTCTGGTCGTGGTGGTTTTGCCATTAGTTCCCGTGATGAGTGCGGTCGGAATGGGCTTGAGCTTGCTCCAGCGCACATCGTCGGGATGCGGTACCTCGTAGAGATCCCAGCTCTGGCTGTGCTTTCCCATCCCCAGTGTTACCACGTCCTCATCGAGGAGAACCGGCACCGAGCGCTCCCGCGCTTCTGCCAGCAAGCGCTGCAGCCGTGGACGCTCTTCGTCGCGGTATTCGGACCGCAATCCTCGCGTCACCCGGGCCAATAAATGCCGTTGCCCGCCCTCGATCCAGTCTCTTGCGGCTTCGAAGGATGCTTCGTTTACTTCCGTTGCGGTGTAGAGGCCGTCCACAGGTGCCGAAAGGGCGAGACTCACCCCGTCGTCCATGAGCCTGAAGCTCAGAACTTCGTCGCGCCAGCCAAGCGAGTTGAGGACGCGTTGTGCCTGCGCCTTCCAGGCCTCTACCAGCAGATCGCGCGATTCCTCATCGACGGAGACATCAAGCACCGCACCCGGGCGGTCAAGGAAGATGTTGGCCCCGGTCAGGCGTCGTGAATCCAGTATTCGCACGGCGTGCCAGTGTCCTGTCTGGTTAATTTATTCGATGAATCAGCTCGGCAGGACACTAGTCGTCGCTTTCGCGGGCAATGCGCACACCGCGCTCATCGCGTATGAGTTCCAGGTCTTCATCGAAAGAGAAGCCTCCCACATAGGCTTCTGGTATCTCTACCGAAGGTCGGGTCGACTGATGAGTCCCGATGTCGTCACCGGGCTTGAAGTGAATAATTTGTTTCCATGTGCGCGTGACATTGTCACCAAGTATGAGTAGCAGATCGCCACCCTTCGCTCCTTCGAGGGCGGCCTGCGTTGCCTCTTCTTCGCTCTCGATGATTTCGATTTTCTCATCTTCTACGCCCGCATCCAGCAGGCCATTGCGGAGCATCTCTGGTATCTCTCGCGGTTGGCGTCCTCGCAAGTTGTCGTCGCGTCGGCAGATGTAACGATCAAATCGCCCCGCCGCGGTCTTTGCGACCTCAACTATGTCTTCGTCTCGTCGGTCTCCGGGCATCGTTAGCACCACAGTCTTAATGCCGTTTACGTCATAGCGATCAGCCACGTCGCACACCATCTTCACAGCGGCCGGATTGTGCGCGTAGTCAAGGATCACTTTGAACGGATGCTCATCGAAGACGTTGAGGCGCCCAGGTGACTGGAAGAACGTGGAATCGAAAGTGCGCAGACCGTGTCGGATATTCTCAATGCTTACGTCCATGTGGTAGGCCAGCGCTGCTGCAAACATCGCATTTTGAACGTTGTGTAACGCTCTGCCCTCGAGCGTTGCAGGGATAAGATGCGCCCACATCAGCGGCAGGTTGTGCCCCTGTTCGTCATACAGAGTGATCATGTTGCCGTTCATGCCCTGCTCCAGTACTAATGCCGTACCGCCAGCTCGTACATGCTCTCGCACCAACGGATGAGACCGGTTCATGGTGACGTAACACAATTTGGATGCGGTGCAGTGATCGGCCATCTGCAGGCAGTGGGGATCATCCGCATTGAGAACAGCGGCGTCTTCTGCAACTTCGACTACCACGCGTTTCACCTCGGCGAGGTCTTCCAGGGTATTTACACCCTTCAGGCCCAGATGATCGGCGGCGATGTTGAGGCAGGCCGATACGTTGGAACGCTGATATCCAAGTCCGCTGCGCAATATTCCGCCGCGGGCGGTCTCCATGACTGCGGCGTCCACGGACGGGTCCCGAAGCACAATCTGGGCGGCGGCCGGTCCTGTCATGTCGCCAGAGACCGATAGCTGTCCATCTATGTACACACCATCGGTGCTGGTTTGCCCTACGGTGTGACCCGACATCTTGAGAATGTGAGCCAGCATCCGCGATGTGGTGGTTTTCCCGTTGGTTCCCGTAATCGCTGCAATTGGAATTCGCGAAGGACTGCCTTCGGGAAACAGCATGTCAATCACGGGGCCCGATACGTTGCGCGGCTCGCCCTCTGACGGCGCGACATGCATTCGGAATCCGGGCGCCGCGTTGCACTCGCAGATGCCACCACCGACTTCGCGATAAGAACGCGTTATGTCGGTGGTCAGAAAATCCACGCCGCCGACGTCAAGGCCCAGGGCGAGAATGGCTCTTTCGGCCATGCTGCGGTTGTCTGGGTGGATCACGTCGGTTACGTCGACGGCCGTCCCCCCGGTACTCAGATTGGCTGTTGGCTGCAGATAAACGGTATCGCCGTCGTCGGGCACGCTTTTGGCATCCATACCCCGCTGTTCCAGCATCCGTTCGGCAGCGGCGTCCAGCGTTATTCGAGTCAGCACTTTCTCATGGCCAACCCCGCGTCGGGGGTCCTCATTGACCAACTCGACCAGTTTTTCAACTGTCGAACGCCCGTCGCCCACCACGTGGGCCGGGACCCTTTTGGCAGCGGCTATCAGCCGCCCGCCAACGACCAGCAGGCGATGGTCGAGGCCCTCGATAAACGTCTCGATAATGACGCCTTCGCTGTGCTCCTTTGCCTTGTCATAGGCTTTTTCGAGCTGTTCTTTGTTCTTTATATCGGTAGTAACACCCCGACCGTGATTGGCGTTGAGAGGTTTGAGAACTACCGGATAGCCGATGCGTTCGGCCGCAGCCTGAGCGCGTCTGAAGCGGTACACCAAGGCCTGTTTGGGTACAGGCAAACCCAGATCTCCTAAAATGCGGTTGGTCTCATCTTTTTCGGATGCGAGCTCTACGGCGATATGGGGCGTTTCGCTGGTGATGGTCGCTTGCAGGCGCTTTTGATAACGGCCATGACCGAGCTGAATCAGACTGTATTGGTTCAGTCGTATCCAGGGTATCCCGCGAGCATCGGCTTCTTTAACCAACGATCCGGTGCTGGGCCCCAGCGAGCGCTTTTGGCAGGCTCGAATGAAATTGTCGCGCTGCGCAATAAACTCAAAGTCACTCGGTGTGTCCTCCGGCTGCAAATCACTGGGCAGCAGAGAGTGAAGGAGGTTCAGGCCAAGCTTTGCGGCCTCCAGGCCTGCAAACTCTTCTTCGTACTCAAACACCATGTCGTAAACACCGCGCTCCTCGGTTGAGCGCGTTTTGCCGAAGGTGACTTCGTATCCGGCAATATCCTGCAGCTCGAGAATGACGTGCTCCAGCACGTGTCCTAGCCAGGTGCCTTCATCCTCCCGCATCCGGCGAATGAAGCCGCCGGTTTCCCGATAGGAACAGCCGTGATCATCGAGTCCCGGAAGTGCCTCTACAAGGCCATCAATGAACCGTTCACCAATCTTTGCGGTGGGCCAGTCTTCCAGTATTCCCAGATCCACCCTGTGTCGGATAACGGGAAAAAGCGCATAAACATTGGGCCCGCGATAAACGCTGGTGTCGACGTATTTCATGGGGTGTTCTCAAGATGTACTTCGGCCTTCCACTGTAAACGTTGATCTGAAGCAGATAAAGCGTTGGGCGACGTGTACAGCCCGCAAGGGGGAGAACTGGCAGCGTCGGGTTGTGCGGTCGGGCCGCGATTTCGGATCTACTCGATACCTGGGTTCGCTATCGAAGCGCCATTTGCGCATAATGATATGACAGTGTTTTGTCTTATAGGCTCCATGAAAGACCCCCATGACAGCTCAGTACGTTTTCCCCTGGGTTTGCCGGCCACTTCGCCGGGTGCGCCAGCCCTTTGGCTGCGCCAATCCCTCTGCAGGACTTCCTCACCTGAGAAGATCAGGTTTAGTTCAGCGATGGCCCGTCGGAGCCCTTCGGCGGAATGATGAAGTCTCGCGGGTCACTAGCACTTATCGGTGGCCGCTTCGAGCCCGACAACGGTCAACTGTATACCGCTCTGCGAGATCGCTGTGATGGGCGCATTGCTATTCTCTCGATGGCGTCCGGATATCCGGAGGAAGTAGGCGCAGATACAGAGGATGAGTTTCGCAAGCAGGGCTTCTATGCGGAACATGTACCCATTTACTACGAATCCCGAGATCAGAGTCCTTTCGACCCGTCCCACATCGAGAGGCTTCGAGCGTTTGGTAGCGTTTTTTTTACCGGTGGTGATCAGTCACGAATCGTCGACACGTTGCGTCCGGAGGGTAAGGAGACGCGAGCGCTGCAGGTGATCCGCGAGCTTTACGCCTCCGGCGGTCTGATAGCGGGCAGCTCAGCCGGTGCCGCGATTATGTCTGGTCCAATGATCAAGGGAGGGACGTCTCTGAACGCTGTCAGCCAGGGTGTTGCCGCACCGGATGACGATGACTACGACGCTTTTCACCTGGGTACGGGCCTAGGGTTTTTTACCTGGGGTCTCGTCGATCAGCACTTTCTTCAGCGGGGCCGCATCGGTCGTCTTTTTGCAGCCGCGCGTCACTTCAGGCAACGACTGGCATTCGGTGTCGATGAAAACAGCGCGCTTCTCGTAGAAGGGGAGCGGGGCACAGTGGTTGGTGAGACAGGTGTCCTTATGCTGGATTTGGGGCACGCTAAATTTGATGACGGCGACTTTCTGGTGAAGGGCGCCCGTGTTTCCTACATAGACTCAGGCGACAGCCTCAATCTGCGGACCGGCAAGGTCCACCCATCCAGCGACAAGCGCCGTATACGGGTAGGGCGCCATGCCTATCGGAGCCCTGCGCCCGTTCGGCGCCATGCGTTTTCCAGCTATGGAATGCACGATCTCCTGTTGCGGTTGGCTGAGGGTGACCCCGCTTTTTACTCGGAAGATAGCGCCACTGCCTTCGACCCGAAGCTGGG
>JBCCNK010000279.1:0-4858 GCA_039025875.1 Pseudomonadota bacterium | reverse complement strand
GCCGGCTCCAATAAACTCAGGATGCGCTGCTCTCGGGCACTCACGCCGTTTTCGACTTCCTAGTACCTGCAAGGACCTCATGCAAAAATTTCACCCAATAAAAAAGCCCCATCAGGGGCTTTGTTATTGGCGCCAGCACAACTGTACTGCTGTGCGCTAGTTGGTAGCGGGGGCCGGATTTGAACCGACGACCTTCGGGTTATGAGCCCGACGAGCTACCTGGCTGCTCCACCCCGCATAAATACTTAAGCGACTGCACCATTTTCATGATTGCACACGATCGATGGCGCATGAATCGGCTTTGTTGAAGAATATCAGGCACTCCAAAACGTGCATGAAAAACTGTCAGCAACAGCCCATTCAAACCGGCTTGGTCAGTGTGGTGATTCAGGACGCAACGGAGCAAAGTTGCGATAGATCACTACACCGTGTTGATCTGTGACCACGCTAGGAAAGCCACAATCGACCAAACTCGCCAGCAGAAACCCCAGTTTTCTGCTGACCGAGACTAAAGGCATTGTGCCCTGGGTCTCGGAGGCGGCGTATTATAGGGTTGCCCTTTAACCAACGCAATACAAAACGCGACACGAAGTTCTTTAATCGACCCTGGGTAGCATGGCTCGGTTAGCACGCGCGAATCAGACTACCGCGCATAGAGACAACGCCAGTTAAATCCCAGGTTAACCTGAGCCGTGCGACACCGGGATGCTAACGCGAGACACTAAAAAAAAGGCGTCGGTCAATCGGTAAGTTCAATTGGTTAAGTTCAATTGGTTGGTAAAGATGGTGCCGAAGGGGGGACTTGAACCCCCACGCGCATAGCGCACTACCCCCTCAAGATAGCGTGTCTACCAATTCCACCACTTCGGCTGATTTGTGCACTTCAGTAGAGTCTATTGCGAGCTCAGTTGCTGAAGGTGCTGTTGTCTATCGATCCTTTTAGGGCCTGGCGCTGTTCGGCCCCTGCTGAGTTTGAATACCCGGGTGCTCCCACCGCACAACGGGGCAAGGTGCCGTTAAAGCCCCGGAACGTCGCTTACCGGTACATCGGAGTCCGGCGCCTCACCTTCGAGGCTAGGTACATCATCCAGCAGACCTCCAGGGATATCGTCGGTCGGTAAAGTCTCAGTATCAATTGGAATCTCGGTCTGCACTTCCGGTATCGGCAGGTCAAAATCATCGACGCTGCGCGTTTTGTCCTTAGCGATAATGGCAAGACCGAAGCTCGTCGCGAAGAACAGAGCGACCAGCCAAGCTGTTGTCTTTGTAAGTACGTTTCCGCCACCTGCGCTTCCAAACAGTGTTTGCGATGCGCCAGCACCGAAGGATGCACCCATGTCAGCGCCTTTGCCCTGCTGGAGCATTATCAGACCGATAATGGCCAATGCCAGGATTAGGTGCACCACCAGGATAAGTTGTTCTGTTAATTCCGCCGTCATAAATCACCAACTTCATCACGCTTGCCAGATGTGAAAAGCGCTCGCGTAGAAGATTCAACGAAGCGGCTTTTAGGGACTGCGCGTGTGATTTTGTTGTCTTCTCTGCCTTGCCGTATTGTTTATCTGTCAACTGGTTGTTTGCTGTGCGGCCATTGCCGCGAGCCGCATGCCACTGCGCGAGCCGAATGCCACTGTTTGCCGAATGCCACTGCTTACTGGCGCTACTTGTAGATACCGATTGCTAGCGCTTGTTTGGCACTGCTTCTTCCTACCAACCACTGTTTAGCTGGGCATCTACGCCGCAGCGCTCACGATATCGATGAATGCTCCGGCATCCAGTGATGCGCCTCCAACAAGGGCACCGTCAATATCTTCCATAGCGAACAGAGCTTGCGCGTTGTCTGGTTTCACGCTCCCTCCGTACAGAATGCTCGTCTTTGGCCCGACGACCGCATCGCGGTTGACCAACCATTCGCGTATGGAGGCGTGCATCTCCTGCGCCGCCTCTGGCGTCGCAGTGACGCCGGTGCCAATCGCCCAAACAGGTTCGTAGGCTATGGCGACTTGTGACAGTTCAGGTCGCCTGTCGTGACCGCTATCTGCTGCGCGATCTTCGCAAACACCAAGAGCACCTTTTAACTGCCCCAGCACGATGTCGATGGCATTACCCGCTTCACGCTGTTCCTGTGTTTCACCAACACAAACGATTGGTCGCAAACCCACGGCCTGCGCTGCGGCGGCTTTTGTAGCAACTACCGCATCGGTCTCACGGTGATACTGTCGGCGTTCAGAGTGACCCAATATCACCCAGCCACAGCCGATATCCCTGAGCATCTCCGGCGAAACGTCGCCAGTAAAAGCCCCAGATGGGGCATGACTGCAATCCTGTCCCCCAACCTCCAGTTCTGACTCCGCCAACAGACCGACGACCTGTTCAAGATAAGGAGCAGAAGGACATATTACGACCGGAACATGGGGATCACGCAATCCGTCGAGCAAACCGGCGAGTAAAATCGCGTTATCAGCTCGCGACCCGTTCATCTTCCAGTTAGCTACTACCAGAGGATGGGCAGACATGCCGTACTCCGCCGTTCAAGGGCGCGCAATACTACCCAAGCCTTGATCCAGGTACAAGATAAGGATGTGGCCGAACTTTTGGCCTGGTTTCCCCGTCCTAGTGTCCCGCTGTGGCCGCGATCTCCTCGATCTCGCCCGCGAGCGAGCCACACAGCGAATCCACTTGTGTTCGGTCCTTACCCTCGATCATCACTCGTACGACCGGCTCAGTCCCTGAGGGCCGCAGCAAAACCCGCCCGGCATTCCCAAGTGCACTTTCGGTCTCGCGCACCACGCTCTTTACCGACTCCGAGGCGCATAGACCTGAGCCATCACGAGCGGGGACGTTGATCATCTTCTGAGGTAGCAAAGACATGCTGCTGATTGCCTGAGACAGGCTTTGTCCCGATTCGCGCAGTGCGTGAAGGACTTGAAGTGAGGATACGATGCCGTCTCCGGTCGTGGTGACGTCAGAACAAATGATGTGGCCGGACGATTCGCCCCCGAGGTGCCAGCCCTGCTGCTCCATCAGTTCGCGTACGTAGCGATCACCAACCTTGGCACGCGCGAACTGCAAACCGTCCTCCTGCAACGCAAGCTCGAGCCCAAGGTTCGACATCAGTGTTCCGACCACACCCGAATCGGAGGTACCAATACGAAGTCGATGCTTGGCGATCACGTAGAGTAACTGGTCTCCGTCGACTGTCTCGCCATTTTCATCGACTAGAAGAACCCGATCCCCATCCCCATCGTAGGCGATGCCAAGATCGCAGTCTTTTGCAAGGACCAGTTCGGATAACGCCCCCATATCTGTAGAACCGACGCCCTGGTTGATATTAAAACCGTCAGGTTGGACGCCAATAGAAATAACGTCGGCACCTAACTCGGAAAGGACACTCGGAGCAATACTGTAGGTAGCGCCATTCGCGCAGTCGACTGCAATTCGCATTCCCCGGAGACTGAACCCCTCAGGTACAGTGGATTTGCAAAATTCAATGTAGCGACCGGCGGCGTCGACGACGCGCAGTACCTTTCCTATGTCCTGGGACTGTACACAGACTAAGCTCTCATCAAGCTCTGCTTCAATCGCAAGTTCAACTTCGTCCGGGAGCTTTGAGCCTTCAGACGAGAAGAACTTTATTCCGTTGTCGTAGTAAGGGTTATGGGATGCGCTGATCACGATTCCCGCATCCGCATTTTGCGTGCGCGTCATGAGCGCGACCGCTGGTGTGGGCATAGGACCGAGTAGCTTCACATCAACTCCCGCCGCGACCAGGCCTGCCTCAAGAGCCGACTCAAACATGTAGCCTGAGATTCGAGTGTCCTTACCGATGATCACCGAACAGCGGCCCTTACCCTGTAAGCCACGGGCAAACACACGACCGCAGGCCCAGCCCAGCTTTAAAACAAAATCAGGCGTGATGGGTGACTCGCCAACAAGGCCCCGAATGCCATCAGTGCCGAAATATCGTCTGCTCACACTGCCTCCGCATCTTTTGCTGCCTGAAAAATTTTAAGCATATCAGCGGTCTCCTCAACATCATGGACTCGCAAAACCGACGCTCCATTCTGGAGTGCAAGCAACCCTAGTGCCAGGCTGCCGCTGAGACGCTGGCCGACGGGTTTACCCGTGATCGCGCCAATCATCGATTTTCGTGAAACACCGACCAGTAAAGGAAAACCCAAAGAACATAGGGATCCCAGCCCGTTCAGCAGCGCTAGGTTATGTTCAAGGGTCTTGCCAAAGCCAAAGCCCGGGTCCAAGAGGATTTGATCATGTGCCAACCCTGCTTGCACACACGCTTGCGCTCGCTTCGTGAGGAAGTCCGCAACATCCTTAACAGGATGAGAATAAGTCGGCATTTCTTGCATTGTTTTTGGAGAGCCCTGCATGTGCATCAGGCAAACGGGAAGCTTAGAGTGGTGAGCTGCTTCCAATGCACCATCGAGCTGAAGCGCTCGCACATCGTTTATTAAGCCTGCACCGGCCCGCGCAGCCTCGCGCATGACATTGGGAGAACTCGTGTCTACAGACACAACGGCATCGGTCGTCTCGACCAGCGCTTCGACCGCAGGAATCACGCGATCGAGCTCTTGTTGAAGCGATACGGGGCTAGCTCCCGGCCGAGTGGATTCACCACCTACATCGAGGATCTTTGCACCTGCTTCACACATGTGCAGCGCCTCGGCAGTCAACTTCTGAAGTGAATTCTAAAATCAGGGAATCTGCGAGGGTCTGGTGTGTACAAGCAGTATGGCAGCAACGGATATTGTTTGAAGCTCAAATTTGAATATTCAAAGCATTAAAAACCGCAGGTAACAGAAGAGAGAGTACCTTGAACTAACCAATCAGCTGCAAGATG
>JBCCNK010000278.1:0-4877 GCA_039025875.1 Pseudomonadota bacterium | reverse complement strand
TTCGACTTCGAATTCGGTGTAGTTCCACGGAATATGTGATGTGGGGAAGTTGCGGCGCTGTACAGAACCGGTAAGAAACCCGCGCTCTCCGACTGCAGCGCCTGCTCCTGCGTAGATGAGCGTCGACCAGGGTCGAGGAGCACTGGAGTCATCGAGCATGCGATATGTGGCCATACCTGCAAACAACCGCGACCTGCTTTGCCAGTCAAGTCCCAGCCCGACGGCAGGTTCTCCGAGTGTTTCACTGACTCCGTGGTAGATCCAGTCGGTGTCGTAGCGTGCGAACAGCTTGAACTCGTCCGCATAGGCGGGAGTCGCGAGCATCAGGCAGACACACAGATATTTTTGCAGCGGCCGGCAGCGGTCGCGGCGCCCCTGCTTTCTCAGCTGCTTGGCAAAGTGTAAGTTCGCTCGGTCTATCACGCTAAGCGGTGGTGTCGGGCCGCCTCGAATTGCCTGGGAGTTTACCTGTGTTGTCTGGGTGCTAGCCGGCTGGAAAGTTCCGTCAGGATCTCCTCCCGTGATGCATCAGGCTTGCTCGCTATGAGCCTGGCCGCCAAACCGCTGACCTGCGGTGCCGCCACCGAATGCCCAGATACGAGATCGTAGCTTGCAGCGGGCGCAAGCGAAAGCGCATGCCGGGGTGCCGTCAATAGCACTGTATCGATCTTGGCATTGGGCAGACTGCGGTCCGTCCCGCTTGTGCCGAAAGCGTAGGCTACTCCATCGCGGCTGCGAGGAAACCGCTCGTTTTCCATCAAAGCTTCGTCAAATGCCGCGACCACCAGCGTACCCTTACGCAGCAGCTGATCGACCAATTTCTCCAAAACCCGGTCTGCGGGTCCGGTAATGCTCAGGTTCAGAACTTCCGGAGTCAGGTCGATGGCGCGATCGAGAGCCAGGGCCAAAGTCAATGTATTGCAACGCCCTCGGGTTTCGCCCTCATGCTGCCAACAGGCCCGGAGAACTTCGACCGTCGCTTCCCGCGCAATCCCGAGCAATTGTGTGCCGCTGTGAGGCTGTGCAGCGATCAATCCGACAACTGCCGTGCCGTGACTTTCGTTTCCGATGCGCTCCTGACTACCGGCGAAATTCTGCTGACGAATGGAGCTTCTCGCCAGCGATGGATGGCTGGTATCGAACGAAGTGTCGATAATGGCAACCGTCACACCCGCTCCGTGCCCTGGAGGCTCGGCAAAGATCGACTGGTAGTCCCCAGGCGTAAAAGATGCAGACACCGCAGAAGTCGCCTGGGTAGAAAACTCATTGAATGCCTGCACCCATTGCACATTCTTATCTGCGCGCAGTTTCGCAACCGTCTCCCTTGATGGCTCTTCTACAACCAGGCATAGAACGGGTAGATTTCGTAGGGGCCAATGCGCCACTAGAGTGAGGGAGTATTTTCGCGCAAGCGCCTCACCGGCCCGATCGAGTGCGGGATCGTCGGCATAGGCTGCGGTGTCGCCATAGCCAGGTGTGCCCAGTCCGCGTCGATAGCGCTCGCCTCGTGGGTCTTTGATGACGACCATGATTGTGCGCTCAGCATCAATCGTCGAGAGCTGCTGTGTGGTAAGTCCGAGCCCGGGTTCAGATCCAACGAGTTGATTCGGGACACAGCCTGTAGAAAGGAGAAAGAGGCCTGCAAGCCACAAAAAGAAAGGCATCCTGATTGCAGCTTGTAGCAGCGGTCTCACGGCTCAATCCCAACAAGTCTTACTACTTGCACTCTGGCATCCCGTCCTACGCGTCCAGCTATCGTTTCGACATCGGCGTCACTGCTGGTTGGCCGCAATTCCAATAATGCGCCTACTGAACTCCCTTCCACTAGGTCAAGGTCATGGACCGTCAGGAACTGACCCAGTGAATCCTTGTTCAGCGGCTCGTGAAAAAGCACGACCAATGTAGGTGACGCGTATTCCTTCTCAGGATCGAACGCGGTCCTGAATTCCTGAACGCCGTCCTCCATGCCCGGCCGGAGCAGGTCGGTTGAGGCCAGCATCAGGAGAAGCCCGGCAACCGGAACACCAGCGGCGAGCCAGCGCCAGTTATCAATGCACCAGTTGCCCAGGAGAGAGTTGAATCCTGTCTCAAGCAAACCAGCGCCTGTTTCCAAGCGATCCGAGATCGCCGAAAAGTCGGCCGACAGACGTTCATCCCGTGTGTCTGCCAGTTCTGCCTCAGCGCGCAGTGCCACACCAAGGTTACGCTCGAACTGCAGTTGTTCCCTAAGCTCCGAGTCCCTTGCCAGCGACAGCTCCACAAATTCTCGATCGGCATCATCCAGATGCTCATTGAGGTAATCTGCCAGCATGTCCGATGCTTGTCGCTGGCTCCGACCTACGCCCCGACTTGTCATAGCAAACCTCCTTCACCTGAGGATGACTCGAGAGACTGCCTGGCCTCTTCCAGGAGTTCTCGAATCCGTTTTCGCGCATGATGAAGACGAGTCTTCACAGTGTTAAGGGGGCAGTTAACAATCTGGCTGATTTCTTGCAACGAGTAGCCCTCAAAGTAGCAGAGCTCGATCACGATGCGTTGTTTACTGGACAGAGCGCGAACCGCGGCGGCGAGCTCAGCGTTCCCGTCAAGGCCAGGTTGAGATGTGTCTTTGACGCTGGCCAGCTCATCGTCATCCATCTGTTCAAACATCGTATCGCGCCTCTTATTTCTCTTAATCAGTTGCAAACAAGAGCGATAGGCTATGGTGTAGATCCAGCTGGAGACTTTAGCAGTACCGGCATATTGGCCCGCTTTTTTCCAGACAATGACCATGACGTCATTGTAGGCTTCGTCGATGAGGTCTCTATCCGAGGTCAGCCTTCGCATAAATCTTCGCAGCTTCGGATCGAATCGCTCATAAAGCGACTTCATGGCCGAAACGTCGCGCTGCTGGGCTATACGCAGGAGCAGGCCACGATCAATTCGATCGACTCCATCATCGGACTCAGGTGTTGCGATCTGCTCCGTCATTAATCTGACCTGTGTGCACGTCCCGGTTGGGAACGATCAACAATCATCGGTGCCGACGCGCACCGGCCGGTGGAGAGTCGACCGACTAAACTATTCCCGCCAGTTTCAAGCGGCGCCGTGTTCCATAAGGTGTAAGCGTCTTGCGTGCCATGGTTTAGCACAACTGTGCAAAAGCTCCCTTTGCTGTTGTAGCTCGTTCTCATCTCACGAAAAAGACTCATGTGTGACTCTCTGCTTCTTAAACTAAAGTGCCGTGAAGCAGCGGTGTCAGTAGCTATGAGAGTTGGTGCAAGGCAAAGGTTCATCGGGAGGCAGTTAAAAGCGTGTTTGCCCAGCGGACCGCGCCGTCAACTCCTTTCCCGCTAGGTTCTGCGCATCGAGCCCACCCGAAAATATGTGTCCGTATACTTTCGCCCACTCTCCATGAGTTGACAGCGACAGACGCGCTTTGCGCGTTCGTCTCTGGACAGTCAGAGAGGTAAGCGTCATTGCTACATGCGTTCTTGGTCAGAACGAAAGCCTCACGGCTAATTCGCGGTTTGAGCGCGTGGTGACTGTCCGATGATCAATCGGTTGATTAATCAGCGATACATCGCGTTCTGCGCCGATGTATTTCGGCCCGTATTCGCCGGTATCTACCACAGGGTGCTGATCGAAGCCTTCGGGTCCTTCATCAGCGATCACGAACGGTGATGTATTGTCGCGGTTCCCCAAATACTGATCCCCGCCCACACGCCCGCTGTAAATCGCGTAACCGAAACGCAAATCGGCCAATAGTCTGGTTCCGTTTTCGCCCTTGTCGATTTCGTCACGATTACGCCCCGCAATGAGGCGGTTTGCGCGCACAGCCGAGTCATCGTTACCAGCTATTCCGTAAACTGCGCGATCGTGAAACGAGCGTCGGCCACCATCGATGGAGACTGTGGATTCCATGACTGGTGAGTCGAGTTTCGCGTTCCTGCCGCCATCGTTTCCGGCCGCGAGCCCAGCCAGGCAATAGAACGCCACTGCCAGTGTGGCACCTCTTGAGAATTCCATACGGGTCACCTCGATTAAACTGAGCGCTGCATAACCGGAGCACTCTACAAGGTGAGAGGGGCGGCAATCGCAATAGGTTCATAGGGCCAGAAATAAATGCCCATCAACGGATTTGTCGCGCCACGCGCTTACGAGTGAGCGCCCCGTCAGTGTCCTACACCGCATGACGAGCGGACGATGAGCTCCGGCTCCATTACTCTCGACACAAAATTGCCCGCTTCGATCTGCTGCAGCAATAACTCGATCAACGTCACCCCGGCAAGAGTCACATCCTGGCGCATCGTTGATAGTGGAGGGTTGCAAAAGGTTGCAGCCTCTATGTCGTCGAAGCCTATTACGCTTACTTCCCGGGGTACGTTTATGGAGCGCTCTTCGAGTTCCTTGAGTGCGCCGAGGGCGATGAGGTCGCTTGCACAGACCAGTGCGTCGGCTTCGAATCCGCGTTCGATCAGGTTGCGAACCGCTATTCGCCCGCTTGCCTCACTACTCTCCGCTGGCTCCTGAGTACTGGCTGCTTCACCGATGTCGGCCTCCTCCAGTGCCCGGCGAAACCCGGCATACCGGTCGGCGAATTCCGGCGCAAGTTCGGCTGCGTTGTTACCAATGAAACAAAACCGCCGTCGGCCCTGGTCAAGGAGGTGGCGCGTGGCTCGGTATCCACCCAGTTGGTTGTCGCAGCCGACATAGGATGCCCGGGCAAACTCGAGGCGCGGCCCCCACAGCACCCAGTGGGCACCATTCTCGCAAAGACGCTCAAGCGTCGGGTGAGAGTCGATGTAGTCTCCGTAACCGAGCAGAATCAGTCCATCTGCGCGGTGGGCCTCCTCGTAGCGCGCATACCAGTCCTCCCCGGGTTTCTGCATCGATAC
>JBCCNK010000277.1:0-4900 GCA_039025875.1 Pseudomonadota bacterium | reverse complement strand
CTTCTACGTCGAGTCAGAAATGACCGTTCTATCCGCCTGTGGTACGGGGCCCGCTCGGCTCGCGTTGTATACCGCGGTGCCCGCACTGCTTGTCACCATGGTTGTGGCTGCGCTGACGTTATACCTCACACCGCTGGGTAGTGAACGCTCTGAACAACTCCTTCGCGACCCGGGCGCCATGCGGGGGCTACAGATGACATCCGAGGGCCGTTTTCAGGCGTGGAACGATAATTCGGTGGTAAGTTATGCGCGGCGCATCGATCGAAAGTCTGGCGAGTTCGAGCGCGTTTTTTTCTTCGAGTCGTCGCCCGAAGACTCGGATAAGCGTCTTGAGAGCATTACGGTCGCCGAGCTTGGGCGTGTCGTGCGCAATGACGAGTACGGCGCTCGCTACGTTGAGCTCAATAATGGCGTCCGTTATACCGGAACGCCCGGGCAGGCTGACTTCGAGTTGATTCGGTTTGAGACGTTTGCTCAGCGACTGCCGCCCCTCGCGCCGATCGTGCGCAAGAACGAAGTGGACGGCAGGCCGACACGGTATCTACTCACGTCTGATCTGCCAGAAGACAGGGCCGCGCTGCACTGGCGAGCATCGATGATTGTGATGGTTCCGATCATCGCATTGATCGCGATGACCTTGAGCAAAACGAATCATCGCAGGGGGCGCTATCTGCAGCTGGTACCGGCGTTGCTCGCGCATCTGACGTACCTCCTTCTCCTTGCAAGCGCTCGCACGAGAATCGGCGAGGGTGAGACAGGACCGGAACAAATATGGTTGATCCACCTTGTATTCCTGCTGTTGGCGCTCGGGCTACTCGGTGCACCAACGCTTCGTCAGCTAGTGCAGCGTTAATGCGAATTATCGATACCTACCTCGCGGCACTAATTTGGAAGACGACCCTTCTGGTGCTGTTCGTGATCGTAGGCATCGATGCATTGTCTGCATTTATCGACGAAGCTGGTAGTCGCAGCGACCGTTGGGAATTTGAGCAGATCGGTGAATACGTATTGCTCACGCTACCTAGCCGCTGCTACGAGTACATACCTTTTGCGGCTCTTGTGGGCTCGATGATTGGGCTGGGGCAACTGGCGAGCACGGGCGAACTCGTGGCATTACGCGCGGCTGGTCTTTCGAAATCTCGTTTGCTTCGAACTGTGCTCGTTCAGGCGATACTGATCGCGGCTCTCGGATTTGCGCTTGGGGAATATGTTGCACCCCTCACGGAGCAGCGCGCTCAAAGTCTGCGCTCCGTTGCTCTTTACAGTAATCGTCAGAACAGTGCCGAGTACGGTATCTGGCAACGCGATGGCCGGAGCTTCATGCATGTGGGTGCATTGACGGCCGACCGAGACATTTTTGGTGTCAGAATCTATCAGCTTAATGGGGACGGGTTCATTGAGCAGATCATCTCCGCCGAGTACGGTGTGTTCGAAAACGGGGGCTGGCGCCTGAGTGATACCGAAACGACGTTCTTCGCCGAGGATGAGATTCGTACCGAAGTCACCGAATCTGAATATCTCTCAAGCAACGTCACGCCGCAGATTCTCACGCTCGAAAACGTCGAACCGGAACAGCTAGCACTCAACGACCTGATGGGGTACGCGAGCTTTCTGAGGGCCCAGGGAGACGACGCGGCTGAATTTGAGCTCGCCACCTGGAAAAAGGTCCTTCAGCCGCTCGCCGTCGCGGCATTGGTACTCGTATCCGTTTCATTCGTGTTCGGGCCGCTTAGAGACGGTACGCTGGGGTTTCGGCTGTTTGCCGGTGTAATGCTGGGGGTTCTCTTCCGTCTTGCGCAAGATCTACTGGGTCCGGCGTCTCTAGTTTTTGGTTTTCCTCCAGTCTACGCGGCCGCCATTCCGATCGCGCTGCTTTTTGCTTTGGGTGGCATGCTCTTGCTCAGAAGCAACTAACGCCGCGCCGCTGCATTTTCCCAATAGCTTCGCTTGAAGGAAGGCCAGGCTCCCTAGAGAAAGGAATCCTTGCCGCTCCAAGTTAGCGGAGGCTGACGCGTTCGGTACATGTTGGTCAGTTCGACTCGATGCTGAGACGTGTGCGCTTGTCGCGACTACTTTTTGGAAGCAGGATCAGCTCGGTTCCAGACAGATGATCATGCCAAGTACGTTTCTTTGGATCGATCAAGCACCATAGATAACCAGCACCCAGGCAGGCCAACGAGAGCAGTGCAGAGCCACATCGCGTCACCACCCGGCCAAGGGTGAGCTCGTTTCCAGAAATGGGTACCAGTTTAATGCGCCAAGCCTGCATGCCCAGTGTCTGGCCGCTCTTGAGCCAGAAAACAGCAAAGAACCCAATACATGCCGTCACGGCCACGCCCTGAACGACGAAGGGCGGTAACACGTCTTCGCCAGCCGATCCCATAGACACCTTCGCCCCTAGTGCGACCGCTACCGTGACCATTATCAGCGGGACAACAAGAAGAGAGTCGTACACGATCGCGGCAACTCTTCTAAGCAGGGACGGAGCCGGGTACGAATCAGTCTGGTCTTTCATCTTCAGCTGGTGTCAAGGTTAGATGGCTCGTGTCAGGAGCACTGCCTTCGATATCTTCCCGATACTCCTCCGCAAGCATCGGCGTTCCGGCGTCCGCGAGATCCATGCCATCGAATTTGAACTCGGGTGCGGCCGCTTCCGGCGGCGCGCAATCGCTTAGATCGTGCTCTGCAGGGCTCAACGAGATCTTGGATGCGTCCGGTGCCGTCGAATCACCCGGAGTCTGGGGTTCGCTCAGACGGGTACCAGCCTCGAGCAGCTCAAAGGATGGTGCCTCCGGCTCACCAAACACCGGTGGCGACAGTGGGCCTAAGTTCTCTCCGGTAGGTGCGACATCGAGATGGCTGGTGTCGATATCGCTGGTGGCGACCCGTTCGCGCTCCTGATTTGTGAGGACGTCGCTGCCCGAGGGCGCTAGCGATAAGCTTGCAGTACTCACACTGCCCGCGTCTTGCTGTTGCATTGCCGTAGTGTTTGCTCTGGCCGCAGTCGACTCGGCGGCAATCGGTGCTCTGGATGGCGGCGAGCGTGTTACGATTGCCCGCGCTCCAGCATCGCGCATAGCTCGCTGAAACTTCGCGGCGGTCTCGCGATTGCAGCGCTGCTTTATCCTCTGCTTCTTGCCAGAAAACAGCGCATCCAGGGTCGCATCACTGGCCTTAAAAAGAGCGCGTAACGACTCCCGTACGTTTTGGTAGTCGAAACCTTCGAGACACTCACCGGCGAAGGCGATATCAAATTGTTCCTCATCAGCCATGGCATGAGTATAAGCCGATGCGGCGTGCTAACAAGTCAGCCGGAAGGATGCGTATCTGTTAGGAGGTATGCGCGCATCCCAGCAGCTTGCGGGCATTGCTGCGAAGTAAGTTGACTCCACCGTATAATCGGCAACTTAGACGAGAGGTTGCAATGCAAACGGAAATCACACTACGGGAACTGATTGAAAAGCGATTTAGTCCCCGCTATCTCGAACTCGCGAACGAAAGCCATCAACATAGCGTGCCGGTAGATTCGGAGACTCACTTTCGGCTGGTGGTTGTGAGCGATGCATTTTCCGGGGTCCGCAAAGTTGCGCGGCACCAGATGGTCTATCAGGCTGCGGCGCAGTTGATCGAAGGCCCCATCCATGCGCTCGCGATGCACCTTTACGATCCCGAGGAATGGAATACCCGGAATACGCCGGCGCCAGACTCGCCGGCGTGTCTGGGAGGCAGCAATAGTGATAGCAAGAGCGACGGTTAAAGTCGTTATACAAGTCGCCAGAACCGCTAGAAGAAATGGAAACCCCCGACGTGATTGTTGTCGCGCTTTATAAGTTTGTGCCTCTTCCCGATTTTCGCGAGCTGCGTGGGCCTCTCCTAAGCCATTGCCTAGAGTTCGATCTGAAGGGTACGTTGCTGCTGGCCGAAGAAGGCCTCAACGGTACTGTTTCGGGAAGCCGGGAGGGCATTGATGCTCTGCTGAGTTACTTGCGCGCTGACTCGCGCTTCGCTGATCTCGAGTGCAAGGAGAGTGAACACGTCTCGCGCCCGTTTCTTCGCATGAAAGTCAAACTGAAGAAAGAGATCGTGACAATGGGCATTCCTCATGTTGACCCGCGTGCCCAAGTTGGAACCTATGTCGAACCCGAAGACTGGGATGCGCTGATTTCTGATCCTGATGTTGTGCTGATCGACACACGTAACAGCTATGAGACAGCGATAGGCAGTTTTCGTGGTGCTGAGGATCCGCAGCTGGATTCGTTTCGTGAGTTCCCCGAGTGGGCGGCCAGATCGCTGGATCCAGGGAAACATCGCAAGGTCGCCATGTTCTGTACAGGAGGGATTCGCTGCGAGAAGGCGTCGGCGCATCTTTTGCGGGAGGGTTTCGATGAGGTGTTCCATTTGCACGGAGGAATTCTCAAGTATCTCGAAGAGATACCCGAGGAGAGCAGCAGTTGGGAAGGCGAGTGCTTCGTTTTTGACGATCGGGTGTCAGTAAATCATCGATTGCGTTCCGGATCTTACGAACAGTGCTTTGCCTGTCGGCACCCCGTAAGCGAAGAGGAACGACGCCTGCCCAGCTATGTTAAAGGGGTCAGCTGCGTTTACTGTATCGACGAAACAAGCGGCAATGATAAGCAGCGCTTCGCCGAGCGCCAGAAGCAGATCGAGCTGGCTCGCGCTCGCGGCGAGACACATTTGGGCGGATCAGAGCAGAGTGAGCACCGTCCTCTGCCGTCCGCAAATTCACGCAACGGCTAGCTACGATGATCACCTGCGGTGAATATCTCGTTCAGCTTCTTGAACGTTACGGCATCGATACGGTCTTTGGTATCCCGGGCAACCACACTGTGCAACTCTATCGGGGCCTGAGCCGTGCTGGCCTTCGGCATGTGTCTCCGCG
>JBCCNK010000276.1:0-4904 GCA_039025875.1 Pseudomonadota bacterium | reverse complement strand
GCGAACCGGCACCGGCCATACCCCCATTACCATGGCCTGGGCCACCATCTTGCTGCGATCCACCGCCGGTATTTGGATCTGTGGAATCACCGCCTCCTTCTTCCGACAGTTCCCCATCAGTCGATTCCTCATCACCTTCGAACTCATCATCTTCAAAATCGTCTTCATCGGAGTCGTCATCTAGGTCTGCCATCGCTTGTTCTGAATCCTCATCGAACTCATCGTCAAAGGCTTCCTCAAAGGCGTCGCGCACCCGATCAAACCAACTCAGTAAGTCACCAAAAAATGTGTAGGCCTGTGCCGAGCTCGCTGAACCCAAGAAAAACACGACTAGCACTGCTCTTGCCCCACGAGGACTGGTATTACTTCTTGGTAATTTCAGCATGGCGCTCACTTTTTCTAAGTTGTCGATGTCACCAATCCTGATGTTATAGGCAGATGCCAAGCTTCGGTTTTACAAACAGGGCTACCGTTTCATACAAATTTGTATCTTTGCGATTGTGTCTAGAAAGTGGAGTGTTGATGACGCTACTTAGATGACGTGCTGAGAGCGCCTCTCATTCAAAGGGACGTGATAATGAAGACCTGGGGTGAGGTCTGCGCATAGGCTTATGTCACTAGGGCTTGAGCGAAACGTCAACAGGTGCTGAGCTTTCGGAGACGTCGTTGTCTTACGAGCAGGTAAAGGGACCGAACCGTAAGTCGGGATCGCCTAACCCAATGCAATCAGTTGACGAGAAAAAAGTAACCGTCAGTTCTCATCCGATTGGGCAAAACAGCAAGCAATGCACCTGTCCTAATGTCAAAATACAGGAGGCCTTCAAACGTCTGATTGGCGTCAGGGCAGGGAGAGCCACCGAAACGGAGCGAAAAGTCATATACGCTTCCGATAGGGCGAGTGGACACCGTACCTGAGAACTGGCAGCCCAGCGCGCTTCCGCTGACCGTTCCGTTCGCGTTAAAACGAAGGTCGGTCGCGGCTTCGCCTTCATCGAACACCACGATTCCAGAATAGTCACCTTGGAGCAGCCCTAAACTCGGCACAATCTCATAGTCGCTATTGTAAGAAGCGAGAAAATCCACTTTTGAGCCATCGTTATAGGCAATACTCCCCTCAAATAGCTGCTGCGGTGTGACCTGAGCGCTGATTTCAGCGCTGATGAAACCGTCAGTAGCCAGTTCAAAATCTCGTGCGTCCGATGAGGTAAACGTACTGCCCTCGGTGATGGAATTCCCCTGAATGACACCCTGAATCTCGTCGGGCACACCGGCAAAGGAATAAAACAAATAGTAGGTGCCGTCAGCGAGCACGATGATGAGAAGAGTTTGGTTCCGATCCGTCGTACCGACCCATAGGCCTTCCGATGCGGCTAGACTCGAGGGCTGTTCATCCAACACGAATTCGGCATCTAGGAAGAACGTCTGATCGCTACTCAAAATTGACAGAAGTGCCGAATTACCCGCAAAGCCAGCAGTACTCAAAGCGCACTGAGACCGGCTCCCACCACACAGCCCCCCATCCCTACGCTGCCAGCCTTCAAAGCGGTAACCTGCAGCGGGAATGGCCACAAAGGTCTCATCGAAGGAAGTATCGCTTACATCAATCGCGGCGCAGGATTCCGGAAACACACACGAATAAGTGCCCGATACCGCGACCACTGAGCCCCCCTCGGTTGTAGACACTTGAATTCGGCAACCGGCCGCCAAGCACGACAAAAAGCAAACTGCTATAAGTTTCGCAATCGATTTCATAGCCACCCCTTAACTGCTATGACTTAAATCCAATTACATTCAGTAAAGTTCCAATTAGAAGATCCAGCAAGCTATTTCTACGAATCGCCGATACACACCCTACCCTTCGATCTCAGCGTCGCATAAGCCTCCAGCTACTTTCTCAGTGCTCATCGATCAGGTAATTAGATTTTTAGGGGCCCTTAATGTGAGCAACCCAACGTTTCGCATGGCAAAGATGCGACTTCTAAACTTAGTTGTGCATCTCACTAAGAGCGAGCGTCTCGCTTGTGCGTTTCAACGGGTAATTTGAGCACGATTAACTTGTGTACTAACTTCTTAAATCGGACCTGCTTTCGAGAAGACAATGCAGAACTACTCATTTATCCAATTGTTTAAGCAACTAGTACTACTGGGAGCCGTATTAGCCACTTGTCTCTCAAGCAATGCGGGCGAGATGACCCTGCGTATTACAGATAAGACTGGCACCGTCGTAGGCCCCACCGCAGGAAACGGACCGCAGTCGAATATCGCCCTTCTCAACATCGCGACAGGTAAATCGTGGAGCCTTCGCCTTGGGCTCGATAGCGCGCCGACCTTCAGCGATCTACCAGAGGGGGCTTACGCAATCACTGCCTGGAACTATGCGCGGGGCCACGTCGATAGCGCTAATCGACGCGCCACCAGAGAACCCAGCCGCCGTGACTATTGGGGGGCCGTTTGGCTGGCTGCCAACGAGAGCAAAGCTATTGATGTTCGCTGGGAGGCGTTACCGATTAGGCCGGCGCCGACGCTCGCAACGAAACCCTCAAAAATAAATGCAGACTTTTACAGAGCGCATGCTGAGCAGGTCTGCGGCCTGACGGACTCCAGTGAAATCAGCAGTCAACCCTGGACTCTCGGCTTCAACGCGCTGGAGGGCAATGCGGTCGCCGCGGAGGCACTTGCCAAAGTTGCCCTGGCCGACCAGAAACGCGCGGTACGAGCTCAAACGGCGGCTTTCAGAGCACAATTAACATCGATAGGAGATAGCGTCCTCGCGAGCGCATTAAGCGAAAAAGATCTCGATGCACGCATGCAAGTAATCGACGACAGCTTCGGTATCGGTGTTTACTGTCAGGACCACCCAAAGTACGGTCAGGATGAAGAAGCCTGTCGAAAAGACCAGGCGTTTGTGCGCGCAACGGGTGGGCCACTGCGCCGATTGGCCGCTTTCGACTTCCGTACCCAGAAGATCGGAGAGGACTATCTCGAGCATGCTAAGTTCATCCGTCAAGCTTGCGCGACGGCTGAGAAGCCAAAACAGACAGACTGGGCAATAACAGCGCAGCAGGGCGAGCAGGGCGTCGCTCTATGCGAAAAAAGCCGTTACGACATTGGTGAGTTCACACCAGAAACCTGCGAGCTGAACCAGGCCCGCCTCGGCTGGGCCTATCGCACAATAAAGCTCAGCGGCGATGATGACGATAAAAGCGTGATTCCTAAAGGCTTTAGCTTTCGCTATGAAATCAAGGCCGCTTTAAACGATCTCACACTCCAGCAATACAACCTCTCTGTTGATCGTAATCGACCTATGACCGCCAGCGGCGACTACTGCCATTACCGGCTGACGCTACCGAACCTTGGCTACGCAAACTTTACCTATTCTAGAGAAAAGGCCGCCAACCGCTGCTCTTGGGATACCGGTTTCGATAAAGGTCTCGCTGTACGACTGCTCACGGTCAATGAACGCATGGTCTGCGAGGCAGGGTCCCAGCTGTTTATTACGGTAGAAACTACTGGCGAGGAGGTAAATCGAGACAACAATCGACAGCAGGTTGATCTGTGTCAGCAGATAGACGAGACGGAGGCGACCCTGGAATCCATCGCGATCGTCCGAGCAGAAGGTTCCGGCTACGCGGTGCCTGGCGATCTGCGGCCAGCTGATCGAATCCGCGTGCAGCTCGTTTTTGACGAGGAGCCACTAGCAGATTCCAAGACTGTAGAGTTACGGGTAGCTCGCGTAACGCCAACCACCAGTTTTGAGCAGGGGCAGGTTCGTCCCATTGGCTTCAAGCGTTTGCGTGCATCGGTAACCGAGAATCCCAAGGTATTCACAACGCAGCCTCTGCTATTGACCGAGTTCGAACGGCCCGGAGCACCGCTTACGGATGGTGACTTTGTAGAGGCGCGTTTGTCGGGCAGTTCGCGCGATGCTCCGGTTGACCGCAAGATCGTTCAGGGCAAAGTAGGTAAGTTGCTGAGCCTTAGAATTATCGACGATCAAGGCGAGGCGACTGGCAAGATTGTTCCCGGTGATGCCTACAGGCTGGAAGCGCGATTCGAATCACCACCGGAGCGCGGCCCGCTGGAAGTAATGCTCGGGATCAAATCTGCCGCCTCGGACGTAGTCTACGAACAGGATAGCCTAGACAGCTTGCATCGCGTTTCCGTGGGCCGGCTCAGCAAGCTCAAAGAGTTAAGGTCCGCGGTGTGGAGATCCGACACCCTTCGATTCACGGAAAGCGATGAACCAGCCAGCAATCGGAAAGGCTATGTCGTATCCAGCGGTGACAGTGTGTCGGTGAGGGCTCAGGACAAAAGCGCTCTAGCTATCGTGCAGCTGGGCGAGCCAAAAGAAGGCGAAGGCTCGCTGATCGTGACGGTGAAAAACCATCAAGGGGAAGGCTACAACACCCCCGTTCGGCTTAAAAACACCGCCACTGAGGAAAGCTTCACGATCACGGCGAACAGAAAAGCGAACATTCCGGCAGCCACTTACGAGCTTGGATTACGTGCCGATCTCAATTACACCGATCGAGTCACCGTGTTAGAGGACGAAGATACGGAGCTGAAGGTTCCACCAATAGGGTTGGTAAGACTGAACTGGACTTTTAAAAGTAACTACGCCTTTTTCAATATCCTTAGGAAGAAAAGCAGGGGAGACAAATGGGGCCAGAACCTCACACTCCGAACCGGTATGAGCGCGGTCCTGCTACCCGCTGGGAGTTACAGCTACGTCGTCGAAGACCAGCGAGCACCCAGCCTTGAAGGGGATATGACCGCAAGTGACACCAGCTTCACGGTGATACCGGGTAAGGAAACACGGGTGAATGTCGAGCTCAACTAACATGAAGCTCTACCGTACATTGGGGAAGATACTCGCGGTTGTTTTTGGGCTGGCACTTCTTGGG
>JBCCNK010000275.1:0-4904 GCA_039025875.1 Pseudomonadota bacterium | reverse complement strand
TTTCTATCCGAATGACCGTCTCTCGGTGCGCACCAACCTGCAGTACGACCCCTCAACCGGTAAAATGAACGCCGGAAACTTCCTGGCCAGCTACAACCGGCGCGATGAGAGCGTGATCAACGTTGGCTATACCTTCCGCAGGCCCGTGGCGCTGGTCGGGAACCAACCCACAACTGATCAGGTCAGTTTATCTACCTACGTTCCGATCGATAAAAACTGGCGCTTTTTCATGGCGTGGAACTACAGCTTTGAGGCGAATCGCAGCGTGGAAGACATGATCGGCTTCGAATACGATAGCTGCTGTTGGCAGGTACGCCTGTTGCATCTGCGCTATTTTGATACAGCGCGAAACCTCAATCCGAACTTCGATAACCTAGACCGTGAGTTTACGACTCAGGTTCAGTTTGTTCTCAAGGGGCTTGGCGGCTTTGGCGACGGGGTAGAGCAACTACTAGGTGACATGATTAGAGGATTTAACCAACTTGTTTACCGTAGATAGCAAAACGCAGTTCACAAAGCGCAAACGCTGCTCTGGCCACCTGTTTGGCACTGAGCGTCGAAACAATCACCGCGCGCCGTTCTGGCCAGGAGTAGGTGAGTACCGCGGTAGTCGTGCGAACAGTCGTGCGAACCGCTATCAGGCTCCGATTCGAGCAGGTGCTCTGGTTGGCCTGTTTCTGGCGAGCTTCACGGCTTCAGCCGCGACTCAGATGCTCGATCAGGTTGTAGCCATCGTGGATGACGATGTCGTTATGGCCAGCGAGCTGCGCGAACGACTCGCGACCGTGCGCGAGAATGTGGAGACCCGCGGCGGCGAGATGCCCAGCGAAGACTTACTTATAAGGGATACGCTCGACCGCCTAATTCTCGAGAGCATCCAGCTGCAAATGGGCGACCGTTTCGGAGTGCGAATATCGGATGCGCAACTCGACGCTGCGATGGCGCGAATAGCATCGCAGAATCGCCTTTCACCAGAACAATTCGCATACGCGCTTCAGCAGGAAGGCCGTTCCTACGCAGAGCTTAGAGAGAACATTCGCAGAGAACTGGTAATTCAGCGGGTTCAGCAAGGGAATGTGAATCAGCTTATCCAGATCACAGAGCAGGAGGTAGACAACTACCTGAATACGGAGGAAGGCCAGAAGCTTGTTCAACCTGAGTATCGTATTGTGCACGCACTGTTAACTATCTCATCAGCTACAAGCCGCGATGAGCGCACAGCGGCCGAGAGCTTTGCCGTGGGCCTGGTTGAACGCATCCAAGGAGGCGAGGACTTCGAACAAGTGTTAAGCAGCGCCGAAAGCGAGTACACCTTCACAGGGGGTGATTTGGGTTGGCGTAAGCTCGATGATCTTCCGAGTATCTTCCAGGAAGTTGCCGAGCAGCTGGATGCTGGAGCGACGGCCGACCTGTTTCAAAGCCCGAGCGGATTACACATCGTCAAGCTCGCCGATCGGCGTGGCGTGGGAATGACGGTCAGACAGACGAAAGTGCGTCATATACTGATAAAACCTACCGAGATTCTTTCGGATACCGAGGCTCAGGAACAAGTGATCGAACTCAAGGAGCGAGTCGAAGCGGGAGAGGACTTTGGCGTGCTAGCCAAGGAGTATTCTGAAGACATCGGATCAGCCGCTGAGGGCGGTGAACTAGGCTGGACGATGGCGGGTCAGATGGTTCCGGAATTTGAGAATACAATGGACAGCACAGAAATCGGGACAATCTCAGCTCCCGTGCGCAGTCAGTTCGGCTGGCACATCCTTGAGGTGCAGGACAGGCGAGACAAGGACATGACCGGAGAGATGCGTAGAGCTCAGATTCAGGAATTCCTCCATAGCCGGAAGTACCAAGAAGAACTCGATGTCTGGCTTCGAAAGATTCGCGATGAAGCGTTTGTAGACATCAAATAACGCTCAGTAGCGCCTGGTCTGGAACAAGCAGTCACGGTCGGACTGGATCACCGGTTCGTTGTCACCCAATCAAAAGATGCGGAATGAAGAACTTTCACCGGGTTGCCGTTTCTGTCGGAGAGCCAGCTGGTATAGGACCAGACATCGCGATTGCCGCAGCCCAGCGACGCTGGCCATGCGAGCTTGTTTTCGTAGCCGACCCGCTTCTTCTTACTTCCCGAGCTGAAGTCCTGGGTACGACGTTAAGCCTTAAGACCTACACCCCGGAGAACGGCGCATGCAGCCGTACCGACGATAGCGGCTGGGAGCCCAGCCTGTTACCGATTACGACGGCTGTGCGGCCACAAGCAGGGCAGCTCGATCCGCGCAACGCACAGTACGTTATGGCTGCCCTGCAAAGGTGTGCCCAAGGCTGCATGACCGGAGAATTTTCTGCTCTGGCCACCGGTCCGATTCATAAGGGCATCATCAATACTGGCGGCATCAGCTTTTCAGGACATACCGAATACCTCGCACAAGTGAGCAATACCGAGCAAGTCGTCATGCTGCTCGTTGCCGGAGATTTACGAATCGCGCTGGCGACAACTCATTTGCCCTTACGCGAGGTACCTGACTCGCTCACCAAAGAGATGCTGCTAAAGACCTTGTGCGTGATCAACACGGAAGTTCACACCAAGTTCGGCATCGCATCGCCACGAATAAGCGTTCTTGGACTCAACCCGCATGCTGGAGAAGGTGGCCACATTGGGCGTGAGGAGATCGACTGCATAGGCCCGGCAATTGAAGAAGCGGTCTCCATGGGAATCAACGCAAGTGGGCCCTGGTCTGCGGATACAGCATTTAACGCACCACTCCGAGTGGAAACTGATGTCTACCTGGCTATGTTTCACGATCAGGGGCTACCCGTCTTGAAGTACGCGGGCTTTGGTTCTGCGGTCAACGTGACGTTAGGGCTACCCTTCCCCCGCACCAGCGTAGATCACGGAACGGCTCTGGAACTCGCTGGCACAGGTAAAGCTTTGCCCGAGAGTATGCTCGAAGCCATTAGCCTGGCTTGCAAGCTAACAGCGCAAACTTAGGGAGCCCTTTAATTAGGAGCCTCTGAATTCTTGCTTTAAGGGGAGATGTTTTTTGCGGAACGGGAGGTTGGGGCGCAATGGCGATTGCGATTACTGTTCGTGAAATTCTGGGAGCCGTTACCGAAGGATTCCCTTAATCAGGGTTATGGATTGTCGGTCTTCTCCTTATAAACTAGCGGTGCTTTACACCTCTTTTCGACTTGCTTCTTAGGTCTTTTCTTATTTCTTTTTGTCCCTTGTTATTCCTTGCTATCCCTTGTTACCGCTTCCCTAGACGTCTCGTACGTCATTTTTTAGCTCGTTTTCACGTTCTTCTTATCTCTTCTTTTCTCTTTTTACCTCTATCCTAACCTTTCCCTAGACCAGCTAGCTCGCAGTTAGAGTGGTGGCTGTCGCCGGTTTACATGTGTAGGGCATGGCGGGGGTGAAAGATCTACAAGATTCTGTCGCAGCTCCGACCGAGAAATCGTTTGCCATTTCAGCTGCTATATTTTTCCCTTCGCTGCGACGAATCCTGCAAAAGCGTGAGCTGCCCAGCAGCTACTTTATCAGGCAGCTGTCTTTCGACTTACCCGAGTCGAGGTAGGCCTTGAAGACCTTTGGTGGACGCCCTCGGCCCGTCCAGAGATGCTCTTCACCGGCGACGACCAGACGATACTTGGGGGCGACCTTATTCTTAACCTTCGCTTTACCGGTGCCCTTGCGTCGACCGCGCCGACCTTTGCCAGCCTTCAAGTCGCTGGCACTCAAACCACTCTCTTCCATGAGTGCACGTATCTTTGCGATCTTTGCTTTTCGCGCTGCAGCTTCCTTTGCTTCTTCGCGTGCTACTTCAGTTTTTAAAACCTGTTGCAGGTTCGCAATAACTCGCTCCAGTTCCACGGACGAAAGGCCTTTGGCCGCAGAACGGGCCTTTAATTTTGATTTAACAAGCGGGGCAAGCAATGGTGATGCCATTTTTTTCTCCAGAAATAACAGTCTTTACGACTCTAGTTTTAACGGGGTCTACTTTTCACTCTGAGGACGATAAGACGATCTCAAAGCGACTTGATTGTATACGCTGTGTGATGAAATTAGTCGGGAATAGTTCGCTCCTCACGCCAGATACAATTCAGTAGGGGTGGGCGTAGGAACCTAAAAAAGTCAGCAATTTCAAAAAAATATGAACTAAACAGGCATATATAAACGTCGACAAAATACCCTTCCCAAACAGGTCTTCGGATAGTCTCGAGAACGTGCAAGTAGGCGAAAATAGAATGTAGAAAGTAGATGGTTATCCCGTCAAATGACGGCATTTTTGTTTACTGCTTTCATCGTATTCATCGGGATACTGCGCCGAAACATCAGGAGTACCGGGAAAAAACCATGGAATAACCGATGGTACGAATATGGGTATACGCTCCCAGGTAAGCGTAAATTTCTGATCGCTCTTTTCTGCCAGTGCTTTTTCGCCTTAACCCTTAGGACTGCACCCCTCTGCCTGGCAGCGTTCGACTCGCATCCGCCAACTGCGCTTTTGTAAATGCATTGAGTCTGAGTGCGCCTTTGCAAATGCACTTGGCGTAAGAAGGAACCTGGATCCCCCTAATCTGCTCACTTTCCCAGGCTACTAGCAGACCCCGCTAGAGAGAGGTGGTCTCTGCAGGTAAACGGTTCACAGGTTCGCTCTCACTGCTACACTAGGGAACCTCTGAGCAAGTACAGGGTGTCTCTGGCTGACAGGCGAACCGTCAATCGAGGCGCGACTTTGAAGGCATGCGTTCGCCTATGAGGCGTCGTAACTACGAGTGACGGTTCGCCTGTCAGCCCCAAAGGGCGCGGCCTGCAGCGCGCACTGGCAGCGTTGCGGATCTTGTTAAGGACTAAGGCCATTAACGGCAATCCGCGCCTTGCCACTGCACGCTGCAGGCCACGC
>JBCCNK010000274.1:0-4910 GCA_039025875.1 Pseudomonadota bacterium | reverse complement strand
TGCCAGCAAAACCCCTGGGATGCATTCGCCAGTGGCTACGCCAAGGGAGATCGCATCTCCGGTGTTATCAAGTCGATTACGGACTTCGGTATATTCATTGGCCTTGAAGGCAACATCGATGGACTGGTGCATTTGTCTGACATCAGTTGGAACGAAACCGGCGAAGAGGCAGTGCGAAGCTATAAGAAGGGTGATGAGATCGAGACCGTCATCCTCTCGATAGATCCGGAGCGCGAGCGCATATCGCTTGGCGTGAAGCAGCTGGAGGACGATCCGTTCAACAACTACATCTCGCTGAATGATCGCGGAAGCATCGTTAACGGCGAGGTTGTTGAGGTTGACGCGAAACTCGTCACGGTTAAGTTGGCCGAAGAGGTTTTGGGAACCCTCAAAGCGTCCGATATTTCTCGTGAGCGTGTGGAAGACGCGCGCAATGAGTTCAAGGTTGGTGACAGCGTTGAGGCCAAGATCGTGTCCGTTGACCGGAAGAACAGAACCGCATCGCTGTCTGTGAAGGCCAAAGACTACGATGATGAGCAGGAAGCTGTACAGTCGATGAAAGAGCAGGACGATGCGTCCTCACCGGGCACAATCGGTGATCTGATCAAGGCGCAAATGGGCGAGAAGTGAGTCCTTGCGAGCGAGCAGTTAGAACACAGGGGCTTCGGCCCCTTTTTTGTGTCCATTCGGCCACTAAATTTCTATAAAAAATAATAGGTTGCGTGTGTTTCGCGAAATCGCCAGAATTAGGACTTAGGCACGGCGTTCACGTTCCTGATACAGGTCGGTAGTTTCGAGGCAACGCGATGTCGGCAATGGCCCGAAGACAAGCCAGCCCGGCGAATAAAGAGTTTGCGGAGACCTAGCACAGAATAAAGAGCTGGTTGGCAAGTGATTAGCTCAAAATCATCAACCCAGAGAATATCGCCAGGTAGCACGCGCAGCTCAACAAAGAGCCCGGCAGGTATCAGGTTGCAACGTGCAGACTCCGAGTACGCCGAGTACGCCGAGTAAGCCGAGTAAAAGTGGATTAGCGAGTAGTGAGAACTAATGACTAAGAGTGAACTGATCGAAGCAATAGCGCTCAAGCAGGCACAGCTGTCCACGAAGGATGTTGAGCTCGCCGTAAAAACGATCATCGAGCATATGTCGCATTCATTAAGTTCAGGTATGCGAATAGAGATTCGAGGCTTCGGAAGTTTTTCGCTCCATTACCGAGAGCCACGACGCGGGAGAAATCCAAAAACTGGAGATGCGGTCGAATTGACCGGCAAATACGTGCCTCACTTCAAACCCGGAAAGGAGCTGCGGGATCGGGTGAATCTCGGCCTCCAGGCGGGGCATTAATGAAGCTACTAAAAAACCTGCTGGGCCTGGCGATTGCGCTTGGTATGGCCGGGGTCGGCGTTATGTTCGCGATCCAGAATGAAAATCCCGTCCCTCTGGATATCCTGGTGCTCACCCTCGAGCCACGAAGCGTTGCTCTATGGGTACTTGCCGCACTTGCTTTGGGTGGAATCCTAGGGATGACGTTATCTTCCTTCGCGATGCTGCGGCTGCGAACGCGCCTAATCGCTGCTCGGCGACAAATCGCCAGCGCGCAAACAGAGCTTGATCGACTAAGATCCGCCGGTCACGTAAATCGTGAATGAGGGCTTACTGTTTGCACTACTTTTTCTTGCCATAGCGAGTGGTTGGTTGCTCGGCCGATTTGTCGGGCGCTCGCAAGGCAGCACGTCTCTCTCGCTTCCGAGCCAATATTATCGAGGACTCAACTACCTTCTTGATGGACGCCCTGACGGGGCCGTCGATCATTTCATTTCAGCGCTTGAGGTCAACAGCGAAACGCTGGAGACCCATATTGCTCTTGGAAATGTCTTGCGCCGTCGCGGGGAAGTCGAGCGGGCGATTCGAATACATCAGAATCTGTTGGCCCGTCCCAATCTTTCGCCGGAGCAGATGCACATAGCGCACTTGGAACTCGCGCGAGACTATGTAAGCGCCGGGCTTCTGGATCGAGCGGAAAAGCTGCTGCTCGATTTGGTGGAGGAGTCGGAGGAGCAAAGGGATATTGGTCGCCAGCACCTAATCGATATCTATCGGTCCGGTGGCGACTGGCGCAGGGCGATCGAAATAGCGGAAGAACTGATGCCTAGAAAGTCTCTGCTTAAGAGCTCAGCAGCCAGCGGCCGTCTTCCGGGACAGCCGATCCCCACGCAACTTTCCCATTTCTACTGCGAACTCGCCCTTCAGGAGTGGAGTAATGATCATCTGGACGATGCTCGCCAGCTCCTGTCTCGTGCGCTCGACGCCGACGCCTCGTGCGTGCGCGCCTCCCTGGAGTTGGGTCGTCTCGAGGCGTCCAGTAGTAATTACGAGCGCGCAATTGACGCACTAAAGCGTGTTGTGGATCAGGATCCGCGATTCCTGGCGGAGGCGATACCAACGCTGCGCGATTGCCACGCTGCGCTGGGTCGCGAGCAGCAATTGTTGGAGTACTTCAAGCAAAAGCTGGATGCTCACCCAAGTACACCGCTCACAATCGCGATTGCAGAAGACCTTCTGCGCGATCAGGGTGAGCAGGCCGCCAAGGACTTTCTTGCCCAGAGACTTACTAGTGAGCCATCACTACGCGGTCTTAGGCGCTGGATTCATTTGAACGAGCCAACACTGCAAAGCGATTCCACCGAAACGTTTAATGTTCTCGGCATCCTACTTGATCGTCTTATTGAAGACCGTGCAACGTATCAATGCGATCACTGCGGATTTTCGGCCAAACATTTGATTTGGTTCTGCCCGGGTTGCAAGTACTGGGGAACGTTCGATGCCATCAGTCGGGTAGAAAGTTCTTGACCGGCGTTCTGCGACGGTGACTCGATCGCTACTGACCATGTACTGGCTTTAGCCAGATCGAGAAACGAGCCGAGAATCGAGCATGATGTCTCCGATCATTGTTGCGCTGGACCGACCCGAAGCAGCAAGCGCCAAGGCGTTGGCAATGGCTTTGGACCCCAAGTTGTGCCGTCTCAAAGTCGGGAAGGAGCTGTTCACTGCCGCGGGACCTGCACTGCTCGAAGAGCTTCAGGGTTTGGGGTTTGAGATATTTCTCGATCTTAAATACCACGATATTCCTAATACCGTTGCGGCTGCCGTCGCAAGTGCAAGCGCACTCGGTGTTTGGATGGTCAACGTCCATGCGAGCGGTGGACGTCGCATGCTGGAAGCGGCGGTGTCGGCCGCACATTCAAGTAGCCAGCCTCCTAAGCTGATCGCTGTGACTGTTCTTACCAGTATGGGGCTAGCCGATCTTGCTGAGATATACCCCGTCGACTCTGTGGAGATGCTAGTGCATCAACTGGCCGTTCTCGCCAGCGAGAGCGGTTTAGATGGGGTGGTGTGTTCGGCTCAGGAAGCCCCTGGCGTTCGTACCCGTTGCAGCGACGACTTTCTGTTGGTCACCCCTGGGATCCGACCCGCGGGGGCGGCGCATGATGATCAGACTCGAATCGTCACGCCAACGGAGGCGCTTGCCAATGGGTCCGACTATCTGGTGATTGGCCGACCCATAAGCCGCGCCGAAGATCCCACTGCAGCACTCCGGACGATCGTAGAGTCGCTCGATTAGCAGCCGACAATCCCTCACGTTCGATCCTCACTCCTCGATTTCGCGCGCGAAGCAGGCAGGCTAGTGGTGATCTGCTAGCCTGCCTGCTCGTTGAGTGAAATGCCGGTACGAGCCGGCAGTCGCCGACGCGTTAATAGGTTATGCATACGGAAAGACAAGGAGGTCAAACCGTGAAAAGACTGCAAAATAGTGAACGCATCAATACTGAAGCCGTCCACAAAGGCGCGCGAGGGACCCAATTGCACTGGCAAATGGTGGGAACACCCATTCCCCGGGCGGGCTGGCAGCAATTGCCCCTCCCCCACCATGATGCGCAAGAGAGAGCCAGCCAGCAACGTGTGGCTTGGTTTCCCGGTCTCAAGCAAGCCAGCCGATTGCTCGCCCTGGCGCTAGTGTGCGTTCTCGTGCAATTCGCCCCTATCAGCGCTACTGCACAGGACGCTGAGGAGGGCCTGGTGCAGGAGCAGCGCTTCGTAAACATCAATCAGGCTGATGTACCGGAACTGGCGCAACTGCTGAGCGGAGTAGGGCAGGCTCGAGCAGAAGCTATTGTTCGCTATCGGGAACAGTTCGGGCCGTTTGAGACAGCCGAGGAGCTGGCCGAGGTGCAAGGAATTGGCCTGGCCACTGTTGAGCGAAACCGTGCAGTGATCCGACTTCGCTAGCTCCGCGACAAGCGGTTCTGCGATGCAGGTCGTGAGCTCGCTCTGTGAAGAGGCGTTCCCGAAGCGGTTTGAGTGTCGAAGTTCACAGAGCGGGCCATACTTTCTTTTTTTTTCGGCACCCCTCACCATCGCGCAACTTACAGACGCTAGCGGGGCGGTGTGGAAGACGACGAATCTGGCGCGGTAAAGGGAAGCTACCGAGCCCAAAAGCTGTGCGTTGTGACCGGCGCAAGTGGCTATCTCGGAAGAACACTTTGCAGTCTACTGGCGGATCAAGGAGTCAAGGTGTTGGGCATTGGTCGCCGCGACCTCGCGGTACAAGGGTGCAGCGATTTTCTGTGCCATGACCTCGCCCAGGATCAGACACTGACCTTTCCAGCTGGTCCGGCGGCGGTCTACCACCTTGCAGCGACTGCGCACACTTATGCCGATCCGGCAGAATATCGGAAGGTTAACGTCAACGGCGCACTCCGCGTCGCAAACGCGGCCGCCAAAGCGGGCGCGGATCGATTGATCTATGTCAGCAGCGTCAAGGCCGGCCGGGCCCAGAATTCTAACTGCACTGCTACTCACGCGCCTGAATCTCTGGACTACGGGGGAAGCAAGCGCCTGGCGGAAGA
>JBCCNK010000273.1:0-4929 GCA_039025875.1 Pseudomonadota bacterium | reverse complement strand
CTCCGATCTGCTGCAGAAATTTACCGTCGCGTGTGAACTTCAGTATATGAGAGTCGCCCCGGCCATTACCCCCGATCCAGATGTTGTCCTTGTGGTCCAGTGTCAACCCGTGATTGGACGATGGCCAGGTGTAGTCTTCGCTCGGTCCGCCAAAGGAGTTTACGAGAATACCCTCCGGATCGAATTCCAGAATGTTCGGCGCGGGAATGCAGCATGTAGAGGACTTCGGATCCATGGCCGCACCGATTTCGTTGCGCTCGCTGAAACTGTTGCGACGATGAATGACATAAATGTGATCCCGGGAATCCACCCCGACTCCCACGGCCGAACCCAGAATCCAGTGATTTGGCAACGGTCTTGGCCAGTAAGGATCAACCTCGAAGAAGGGCACTTCTACCGTCTCGGGTACATCCTGGGCTCGTGCGGCGAGAGAGTTCAGCATCATCACCAAAGTGCAGAGCCCCAGGAACCCGGCGGTGATGCGCGAACGACCGCAGTTCTTATGGGAGGCGAAAGCCAACCCCGAACGGCCTTTGAGTAAAAAACGGCTTTTGAGTAAAGTGCTGACTGAGGTGCATCTGCTGTTCATCACGGCCTCACTATTTTTCTTCTGTTTTGCGAATCGCGTTGAAATATACAGCGCCCGCCTCTCGTGAGGGCTGTCCGGCACGGTTCAGAGTCTTCATATGCTCAGAAACGCCGACTTCGACAGCGCGACCACTGCGGGAGCGGCTGTCAGACATCAGGCTGCGCGTTCGAGTATATCGACGCGGTGACAGGCCGTATACTCAATCGCCGCCCTTCAACAACTAAGTCCCCTCCGTACCAGATGCACCGCCCTCCAATCGAGCACTCCCGACTCAGCTCCCCTCTGAGTCTGCTCAAACTCCGCGCGCGGGCTCTGACAGCGCTCTGGAACGTCATCCTGGTTGCCTTCGCCACGATGCTGGCTTTCCCAGCCCAAGCCCATGAGTTACCCGAGCGCGTGGCAATAAAGTTGATCATCCAAAGCAATGAAAACAACATTGATCTGATGCTGCGCGCGCCTCTTGAATCGATGCGGGATGTGGATTTTCCGCTGACACCGGAGGGGTACCTGATACTCGGCGATGCGCAAGGTTACCTTGAAGAAGCTGCAGGGCTGTGGCTGGTAGATAACCTGCGTCTGCGCGAGGGTAGTGTCGAACTCGAACCAGAGCTGGTCACGGTACGCGCCGCTTTGCCGGGTGACCGTGCCTTTGCGAGCGCGGATGCGGCGCAAACGCACTTCGCAGGACCCGCGCTGGCTGATTCGACGCAGATCTTCTGGCGCCAGGTTATGTTGGACGTGCGACTACGTTACGAGCCAGGATCCCGAGCGTCGCTCGAAAGTATGTATCTCGATACCTCCTTACGTGCTCTGGGTGTTGCAACGCGCATCGAGTTAACTCTGGCTGAGTCTTCTGGGGAATCACGAGACTTTAGCTTCAGTGGTGATGTGCGCAACCTGGCGCTGCAGCCGACAGCCTGGATCATTGCAGCCAACTTCATGAAGCAGGGGTTCATCCACATCCTTGGTGGCATCGATCATCTGCTCTTCTTGCTGTGCCTGATACTGCCAATACGCGAGATGTGGCCGCTCGTTAAAGCCGTAACCGCCTTTACCGCGGCACACTCGGTCACGCTAGTCGCCTCAGCGCTTGGCTGGATACCCTCGCCGCTTTGGTTCGCAAACGCGATCGAGGTGTTGATCGCGCTGTCGATTTTTTTGCTGGCCGTTGAGAATATTTTGCGACAGCAAACGCCGAAACGATGGATTCCTGCCTTCTCTTTTGGACTCATCCACGGCTTTGGATTTGCATCGGCGCTTGATGGTTCACTGCAATTTGCGCAGGGGCAACTGCTCGTTGCACTGGCAAGCTTCAATGTTGGCGTAGAGCTCGGTCAGCTTGCAGTACTCGGCGTTGGACTCTCGCTACTGTTTCTTTTACTTCGACATGTTCCGTCTGAACGTGTCGCCGTGATAGTTCTGTCGACCCTGGTCGCTCACACAGCTTGGCATTGGATGAGTGAGCGAGCAGGCATGCTGTGGGGATACTTTTGACGGCCTCAGCATGTGAACCGTCAGACCACACTAGCCAAAACAGTGGTCCAACTGGAAAGCATTTCGAAGCAACCAAAACCATGTGGTCAGAGACCTCGGCAAAAATGTGACAAATGTGACATAGATCTCACAATCCGTTGTTTTTTTGTGTTTGTTCCACACATTAGAGAATTATCCTTAAAGTTCTTGGCGAGTGCCGATGTTTTGCTTGCACGCGGTTCCAGACAACCAGGCTTTCTTGAGACAACCGACACACAAAACGATGGCGTTTTTTCAAAAAACCAAGGGATTCTCGCGAAAAGCCAAGGGTTTCACGCTGATCGAGCTTATGGTGGCCGTCGCGATCGTCGGAATTCTCGCGAGTATTGCCTTCCCTGCCTACCGCGATTACACCATCCGAGCTCGAGTGGTCGAGGGCGTATCGGCAGCAGCATCTGCCAAGGCCGCCGTTACTGAGTACTTCCAGGTTCATGGGGAGTTGCCGCCGGGCGGCGACAATGCCGCCGCTGGTTTTACGGCAGTCTTTGGCTCCCGCTACGTAGATACCATCGACTGGCACGCTGACCAGCGAATCGAAATAGAATTTAATGAAGCGGAACTCACGCTGACGGACCAACTGGAATTACAGCTTGATCCAGAAATCCGGGACGGCATGCTTATCTGGCGGTGCGGCCAAGACGAAAGCGTTGTGGATGAAAATCTGAAGTACGTTCCCGCCGACTGCCGCGATCGCTACTGGGGGCCTTAGGTACAGGCATCCACTTGCCTAGCTAGAAAGGCTCCTACACTGGCGAGCCTACGTCCCCGGGTTCTGGAGACGAAGGGCCCAAAAGCCTAGCCAAATCTTCATCAGGCTCTGAGATGGCCGCGAGTTCCCCTTGCAATTGGGACGTAAGGTCAGGGCTGGCCGAGCCGAGCAGTTCTACTCGCAGTAACCATTCACTCGGATATAGCTGTAGTGCGCGACGTACCGAACTCGGTAGATCAGCAAATTTATAGATTTGATTACGTAATGCGATGGATGCCACCTCCCCATAGGCTTCCATGAGTTCTACATCGGGCTCAATCTGAATTGTATTCGTACGCGAGGCGGGCTTAAACAATTGCAATTTCAAGCGATCCGCGACGCCGCCAAACACCGAGGTGACACGGGCGCCGACAAGCAGGTCATAGGCTCCGCCGTCGGATGCGAAAAGAACCCGGCCGTCCAAGTCGGTCACAGAGCAGTCTTGGAAACTTAGGACTAGATTCTTCTGATCCTGCCGCACGATCGCCTGAAGCACTCCCTCTACCGTGATTCCGGAGAGGTACTCAAGCCAGACCCGTTTACCGACCTCAATCTGGTGGGCCTTGAGTTCGTCAACGGTATAGGCCGATAGACAGCGACTGAAGTCCTTAAGAAACCCGATTGGAGAACCGAAGCCATGGCGGTGTTTTTCGATTCCATGTCCGTAGATTTGGGTGTTCTTGTGAGCGAGCTGAGTAGGCCCGGTTGTCTTTACGTAGGTGGCATTGCCAACCGCATCGCAAAGCACTTCACAAAACTGACCGCTCATCTGTGTTCCGGTATCGAGTTCCACCGTACATACACTCTCCGCGTCGACTGCCTTGCGCACGGAGTCCGCTCCCCCGCGCTGGTAGCACATCGACGCGGCAAACTCCTCCAGCACCTTTGTCAGGTGCTTACAGCTTTTGGTGACGAACAGAGTCGGCTGCTGGTGAGTTATATCGTAGGGTTGCTCCACCGCGTTTACGGTCAACGGAACCTTTCTTACTGTCTCATCGTCAAGGCAGTGACGACTTTCCGCAAGCGAAGACAGCAGTCCCGCACCAAACAATCGATAGTCATCGACATCGCCAACCAGCCCGTACTCGACAGTCCACCAATGCAGCCTGGTGAGCTGCGCGGCTTCCGACAGCGGCCCACTGCTCTTCATCAGTAGCTCGAGCTCGGCCTGTGCCTGGGCGACATCAGCAGGATCAGAATCTGGACATTCCTTGAGTATTGACAGCTTGCGTATCGCCTCGTATTGCTCGTTGTCTTGCCGCGTCGTTATGGCCTTCATCCCCACTTCACCAAAGCGTTGGAGAAACTCGGCGTAGTCGATATCCACAATGAAAGGGGCATGTCCTGCTGCTTCGTGAACGATATCGGGTGCCGGCGTATAGAATATGTGCTCCACGCTGCGCATCTCAGTGGCAATAACGAGTACCTTCAGAGACTGAAACTCCATGAATATGGCAGGTGGTAAGAAACCGTCCACCACCACGGCCCGCCAACCCAGCATCGCCAGGCAGCGATTCATTTCTTCGATCGACGGCACCTGATCCATCGTTATCCCGGTCTTTGAAAGCCCGGCCCGATAGACAGGATGCGCGGAATCAGCGAGCTGACGTACCAGGTGCTTCATGACAAAGCGCCAGACGGCATGGTCCCGGGGGGTGTAGTCCTCGTAGTTCTGGGTTTTTACAAACGGACGTAAGTGCACAGGCAGGCTTTCGATCACTTCTTGCTGAGTCATGATGTCACCTATGATGGGGGTGCATCCGGCTGTGACTCCGGTGACGCGTTGGAGAATGCATCGAGCTGTCGGCACTGCGAATCCACGCGGCGCAGGGCTGGAAATGCATCGAGGGAAATGTCGAAACGTCTGGCGTTATAGAGCTGAGGCACCAAACAAACGTCAGCCAGGGATGGGCTTTCACCAAAACAGTAGGGACCGCCGTGTTCACCGATCAGATTCTGCAACGCGTGGAATCCTCGGGACATCCATGCGCAGTACCAGCGATACAGGTCGTTCTTGCCCGCCTCGAAGTGAGTCGCCAGATACCGGGTGACCGATAGG
>JBCCNK010000272.1:0-4933 GCA_039025875.1 Pseudomonadota bacterium | reverse complement strand
CGCGACATTGTCGGGCGGGCTCTGTGCCACCACACGGGCATCGAGGGCAACGTCCTGGCTGATCTACAAACGCGGTGCGCCAAAGGTGAGCAGGTTCTCAAGCGCTCGTCGGGCACGTACACCGTGACCGATTCGAAGGGCAAGGAGATCACTAAGCGCAAGCCTTCGTGGGCTCAATGGGCGAACGAAGTTCACGCAAACGAATCGGTCAAGGCTCGGTACAGCAGTGAACTCATCGACGAATACGGTTGGCGGCAGGCTCAGCTCTGCAAGGTCTTGTTCAATCTGAACCAGGACGAGATCGCGGCGATCAACTGCAAGGCCCACCCGTCACCGGAATATCGGCAGGTAGCTCAGCAATACATCATCACGTCGATGCAGGAAACGATCGATGTCGAAAGTGCAGTCTGGCTGGCCCGCGCGTACTTCACGTGCTGGAACTTTGAGATCCCAAAACCCTACCAAGCGTTGTGCATGACACAGGAGTCCTGGCGCAGCTCCCGGCTTCGCAGGACTTACCAGGAAGTGCGCCGTGCGATCGAGGAGGTTGAGTGTGTGGCGCTGTATCGGTGGGCTATGAATTGTGAACAATCAAAATTGAGCTTGATAGCATCAAGCAAAAGCTGCGCCTGACATAAGTTTATTGCACCTCTACGAACGCAACAAAATATATCTTACGGCCACCTGCCCTTATTAACATCAGCTATATCTCCACCTTTGGATACCGATAGCACTATCGCGACGATTCCTATCGCGATCTGCATCCATAGTTTTTGGACACCAATTATTAGAACAACTGCAATCCCAACAAGGATTACAATAGCAAGTATTTTCCTGCCAATCATACAGGCAGTGGCCACTTCATTCGGAGACCACAGCTCATTGATATCGAAGTTCTCGTCTGGTAACCACGTTGGCCCAAACCGAAGCCGATTGTCTTCAAGAAATTCACGGAATCGACGATCACGCTGATTATCGTAGTACTGCGTTATGTTCCACAACGCATACCAGATGCCAACTAGGTGGGAAGGATCAGCGCCATTCGCTGACGTCGCTATTGTGAGAAACAGCGCTACGCATGTCTCACTCCCGTAAAGCCACCGCGCGAACCCATCTGAGGTATGCAGGAGTAGGCTCTGAATGAAATTTGAAAACACCTAAAGATACCTCGGCGATACTAACAGCAAGCGTAAATCGGTTTGATTTTTTTCACGGAATGCCGAGCTTGATCATTTTCAATCTCAACTTTCTCGACGTGAGCTCTCGGCAGCTTGCTTAAGTCGTAACACCTTTGCAACTCGATGCGGGTCGGGTGAGACAGACGTGAGCGAACGGTGGTTACCTAAGTACTTGCCATAGTTAATGCCATCAAAACTCTCTGCCGAGATCAATACTCTTAGTTCTAAATGAGTTTTGGATCGTTTAGCGCGTTCAAACCTCTATCCTTGATTGTCAGTTCTCAAGCTTTTTCGGTGTTCATCTATAAACTCAGTCAGGCTGGGGGTTGACTTGTACCCAAAAGTGCTCAAAATAGGGCCAATTCTGATTTCATGCCACACACGCAACCCGGCCACCGAGCCGGGTTTTTTGTGCCTGTTTTTCATGCTTGGTTAAGCGTTTCCTCGCGTAGGGTTGGGGGTGCCCGGCCGCCGAGCGACCTTTAGCCAGCAAGCTGCCGACTCAACCCATTAATCCTAATGTCTGGTCGTGGCCTCTGCTGGCTCCTTTTCAGGAAAAAACTATGTCACTCACTTCTGGTGGTTCTTCGGCGAACTTGCCGGAGGGCTGGGTTACGCGCTGGGGTTGGCCTATTGGTGGGAATACCGGTGCGATTTGGGTCGGTCGTGAACCGGCAAGCGACAAGGATATACAGCGCATTGGCCAGGCAGGTTTCAGCTACGACGGTCTCTCGCTTGTTGGTGTTCTTGATGAGGACTGGGACGCCACGCAGTACCTTGAGCTTGATCGTGAAGAACTAGAAGACCCTTGGGAAAAGCTTTCATGCCCCGGTGGTCTCGGATCACACACCTACCAGTTTCAGCACATACCCGAAGGCATCGACAAGTGCATGCCGCCGCGCAAGTGGGTGTTCTACATGACTGAAGAGGGCCTTCGCGCAAAGCGCTCTCAGGGCCGTGAGTACTGCCACAAAGTGGACCTTGGCCAGGGCCAGGGCCATTGGCAGTGGCACCTCGGGCCACGCCCCGGCTCAGAGGCCGAAGGCAAAGAATTCTACTGGGACCCGACAACAAAGCTGCACCGGGTTGCTTAATCATTTTCGTATCGCGGGCAGGGCCGTGAGTGTTTGCGTCCCTGTTCGCATCCTCGCGGTTCTGTCCGCACCTAACTAAACAGGGAGACACACTATGTCTGTAGATCTTGGGCAGATGGAATTCGACCACGTCGAAGCCATCGCAAACGGCGACATCATCAACTTGGTGGCGATTCTGGACGCTGGCTTACGTCAGTTTTCGAAATGCCCTTCGGCAACGACTCAGAACGTCCACGCCGCTGACGTGAACATCGCGAACAACTGGATTGCCTACTTCAAGAAGCGCCTTGAGCACTTCGGTGGTTCGCCTGAGCTGTACATGCCAAAAGCGCACCCGAAGCCCAAAAAGCTTCCGACACCGCCTGTGGTCAACATTGTTGAGAACCCGAGTATTCAGAACCTCATGTACTCGATCAACGAAATGCGTACTGAGCTGCTTCACAGCAATGACGCTGAGCGTTCCAACGGTTTCCGGCTTGAGAACATGGAAGTCACTCTTGGGCCGTGGGTCGCGAAGTTTGAGGCTTATGTGGCTGAGCTTGAGAGCGAAGTGGATAACGACGGCGTAACGTGGTTTCCAGATTCAGATCTGCAGGAACCAGGCGTTAACGCTGGATCACCTCGATAATTGGTTTCGCCTTCTGCTGATTAAACGACATGAGCCTCGCTGAAATCGGAAAGGCGGCTACGACGATAGAAGTCGGCCGCCTGATTCGATTCACAGCAGCCCCGTTTGTCACGGTATTGGTAACGAAAGGCGTTCTGCCGGAAGCGGCTCAAGGCCCTGTCATTGATGCTGTGTCCATTGTTGGCAGCACACTCGTTATGTACATCTGGAGCGTGATTCATGACCAGCGTAGTGGCGTGGATGTTGAAGGCATTCAACTGGGTAAAGGCAAGCAAGCCCGTTCAATACCTGATAGCGGTGCTGTCGGCGCTACTGGCGCTGAAGCTGTGGTCGAGGAAACAGCAGAAGAAGGGCGGCGAGAAGGAACGTGAGCGTCAACTGCATGCGAACGAGGATCTTGCTCGCGGCATCCATGAGCGTGTTGCTGACGCTGAGCGGTTGCCAATCGACCCCGACGACGAGCGCGGGTATCGCGATTGACGTGTTGTGTCGTGAGTGGGGTAGAAGCTTACCTGGCCGCAGCAGACAGGACACTCAGCAGACTAAAGACGAGATATCAAAAGCGTACGATGTCTACGAAGCCGCTTGTAATACAGGGCTATAAGGGAAGTCATGCTCAAAGGTGGTACGGACAATCTCTTGCCATTAACAACTAACGGCAAGGTCATGATCGCCAGTGCGGGGGTGGCGGCAAGTACGACTGAGCCTTCTCTTTGGCAGTGGCTTGGAACTCACAACGAATCAATAACGTCTGTGTGCGCGATTATCACTGTGCTGGTAACCGTTGTCGGATTTTTTATTACAGTTTTTAGAAGCCGGACCTAAATGTTCACTCGTTTGGTCGAATGGTTCCTCTCGCTGTTTGAGGAAGAGCTTCCATACCAAACACTTTCCGGCGAGATACGCGTAGACGCGGCTGGTGACGGCCATTTTGGCGCTCCACGTGGAACACGAACGCATAGGGGTGTTGACTACCTTTGTAGACCAAAAGCCCCGGTCGCATCACCGGTGTTCGGGAACGTCAGCAAGATTGGTTGCTGCTACGCAGACGATCTGAGCTGGCGGTACGTCGAGATCATTACCGTCAATGGCAACCTTCATAGAATTTTCTATATCAAACCCACGGTAGTCATCGGTGAGCGGATAGATCTGCACTACAAGATTGGTTATGCACGGGATATTACCGAGCGTTATCCCGATACCGGCATGACGCCTCACCTTCACTACGAAATTATCGATCCTAACGGCAAATACCTGGATCCGACCCATGGTGCACGATGAAGTCTTGTCTTTGGATGAGAAGACGGGTCGGTGCGTTTGGGCGCTGAGGCATATCCCTTCAGGTAACTACGGCGACCCCTACGACTGGGCGTTAATCCTAATTCGTGAAAATTGGGATTCAGAGCTGGTCGAGGTAAAGCTCTGCCAGGGTATGAGCCTAAGAAAGCGAAGACTAATCGCGAGAAAGATCTTGAGTATGGGCTTCAGCGGCGCAACAGCCAATGAAGGTAGCAAGCGTGTGAAATGGCTCTTTCACGGGCCTAGAGAAATATTGGAGACGTTATGAACGGTGTAAAGATTCAGGTTGAAGCCACAGACAAGTCAGGCAACACGGCTATGCGTGTGACCTACGAGCACTTCTTTAGTGAGAAGGACAAGCAAATCGCGTTTCAGGAAAAGATCATAGATGGCGTGGTCGGTGTTGTAACAACCGAATCTGTGGCGATTAAGGACGAGTACAAGGCGCAGATGCTGCAGTCTCAATAAGACATTTTTTGACTAGCTGAAGCGTGGTGTCTTGGTGACCATCGCTCGACCCATTACGGCAAGGCCGATAACAGCGACGCCAATCATTGCGCGTGCGATCGGTCAGGGCGTTGCCTCTACCCCTGCATTCAACCCCGGCGACTGGATAACAGACGGCAATGGTGGGTATTGGCCTTTAGCGTCACAGATATCAACACTCTTCCAAACCGCAAACGGCGAGCAGCCTTTTGCTGACGGCTTTAACTGGGGCGATCCGGTGGGGCTTG
>JBCCNK010000271.1:0-4937 GCA_039025875.1 Pseudomonadota bacterium | reverse complement strand
GAGGACTGTTGCCAATCGAAGATGTTCAGTTCGATAAAGATGAATGCGAAGAGCCAAAGTGAGGCATCCCAAAAATCTAAGAATTTGCCTTCAAACCCCCAGTAAACAGCCGCCGCGAATAGAATGCCATAGAGCAGGTACTTAACCTTGAGCGCTCCGTGCATAATGGTGTTTGACAGTCGCCCGGACTCCTGAAGACGCACCTCAATCTCCAGAAGCAAAACCACAAGTATCCAGGTAGCAGAATTGATAAAGTCGGCCCAAGCCAGCTGCCGGGTTATGCGTAGTCCTTCAGGCTGTGCTACGACCCGATAATCACTGACGCGCGCCAGAGCATCGCCGAGCGATGCGCAGTTTGTTGTTGTCAGTGGTTCATAATCATCCAGCCTGAGCAGAATCGACCACTGCTCAGCCACGTGAGAACACGCATCCCAAGCGTCGAGAGAGTAAGTGTTGTACAGCGTAGTGAGTTCAGCTCCATAGCCGAGAAACGCCCAAACAATCGCCGTGCCGCACACCAGACGTGTGCCGTGAATCAGACGCGTAATGCTGGGGGTAAGCTGCTCATCGTCCAGAATTGATGTCTCAAGCTCAAACAGGAGGAGCAGAATTACCCAGGCAGCCGTATCGATTGTCTGCGCGAAATCCTGAACGAAATCGGTGAGTGACAAAGACCCGGTAGAGGTATGCGCAAAGGACCCCAGCTCTTCCTGAAGAAACAGATAAACGTTGGCCAGGAGCAGGCCGTACGTCAGGTACTTGACCAGGGAGAACCAGTGAACGCTCTTCGCATGGGCCTTGCTCATCTTCAGACCTGAAGCAATAGATGCTCGCGTTCCCAGGACGAGATCACACGATTGAACTCTTCAAATTCATCGAGCTTAACCGCCGCGTAGGCCCGTAAAAAACGCTCGCCGAAGAGCTCGCATAGGGCGTCCGAGTTTTGCAGCTTACGCAGCGCCTCTTCCAGGCTTCGCGCTACCTGTACTTCGTCCTCATTCGCCGTCCCAAGATGCGGCTCAGAAGGTGCCAGTCCTTCCCGCATTCCCAGCAGACCGCTTGCAAGACTTGCAGCAAAAGCAAGGTAAGGATTGGCGTCCGCACCGGGAAAACGATTCTCTACACGGGTAGCACTCGCCGAACTTTGAGGAACACGAAAAGCGACGGTGCGGTTATCCAGACCCCAGTTAAGATTTATTGGTGCTGATATTTCGGGGGCAAGCCTACGGTATGAATTCACGTTAGGTGCGTAGAGGCTAATGAGTTCGGGAGTGTAGCGCTGGAGGCCACCGATGTAGCCCATGAAAGCCGCGCTGTGCTCGCCGTCGGCCGCGCTAAAAATATTATTCCCGTCGGCGTCCAAAATGCTCTGGTGTATATGCAGCGCCGACCCCGGCTCCCCCTGCATAGGCTTGGCCATGAACGTGGCATAGACATCGTGCTTCAAAGCCGTCTCGCGGACCGTGCGCTTAAACAGGAACACCTGATCAGCCAGTGCAAGCGGTTCACCGTGTAGGAAATTGATCTCCATCTGGGCCGCGCCTTGCTCGTGGATAAGCGTATCAACATCCAACTTCTGCGCCTCGGCATAGCCGTACATGTCTTCAACGAAGCTCTCGAACTCGGCGACCGCGTCCATACTGTATGACAGGCGAGCGGTCTCACGTCGCCCGCTGCGACCTATAGGTGGCTCAAGCTCGTTGTCCGCATCCTCGTTACGCGCCACAAGATAGAACTCCACTTCGGGTGCCACGACCGGCGTAAGTCCCATATCGGAGTAAGCATCGAGAACGCGCTGGAGCACGGAACGCGAGGCCAATGGATGGAGCTCTCCAGCCTGCGTGTAACAATCGTGGATAATCTGCGCAGTGGGTTCGCGCGCCCAGGGAACGACTCGTGGCGTTCCCGATGCGGGGCGCAGCAACATATCGGTGTCCGTGGGCTCAACAAGCTCCCAATGTATGTCACTGAATTCGCCGGTAACGGTCTGAATCAGAATACCTTCCGGCAGCCTGGGATTTCCCTGAGTCGCAAACTGGTGAGCAGGGATAAATTTGCCTCTGGCGTTGCCGGTAAGATCGGGCACCACGCACTCAATCTCAGCAATGCGATGCTCTTTCAGCCAGCTCGAAAGTTCGTCATCCACCCAAGTCGTATCCTTTTTGATCTGCTGTTCCCACGAACTTTTCATCGCGTTAAAGAGAAATGCGCCACCCGTGCTTTGAACCGATCAGCGGTATTCGAACGTGCGCAGGGTATGACATAGCCCTGAAGGAAGCGCACCGAGTCCGATCGTACGCGCTGCTGCGCAGATCTTCTAACCGATCTTATAGGCAAACCGAGTAGACTCATCGCCTACGCAGTTTGCTTCACGCTCGGACTTAAGTGTTGAGCAGTAGAGGAAGAGCCTTTGCGATTGACCTGGGCGATGGACCTGGGCGAAGTACCGGTACAAGAAAAGTGGAAAAAGCTTGAGCGGACCGTGAAGCCAAGCGAAAAATCGCGAGGACTACCCTCGCGCACAGATAAACGAGTAAGCACATGAATCGATTAATCGCGACGACGGGCGGCACATCGGGCATCGACTCTGCGCCTTCATGTGATGTCACCGCAGGATCACCAGACCGCACTCACGGCGCAAAAGCTATTTCATGGAACCCTGACTTCGGCGGTCGACCCCAAACATCCTGGCAGACTCAGCTAAGAGAGGCGATTCGAACCCCGCTGGCGCTCGCTCGCGTGCTGGGTATCGATCTGCGGGATTTGCCGTATTCCTTGGAGGCACAAGACAGTTTCCCGCTGCTCGCCCCCGAAGCGTATGTGCAAAGAATAAAACGCGGCGATCCACAAGATCCCCTTCTCCGTCAAATCCTAGCCAGCGTCGACGAGCTCAACGATGCAGAAGGGTTCAGTCGAGATCCAGTAGGTGAAGTGCAGTACTACGCGGGGAAAAACGCGGAATCGGGGAACGCAGACGCTGTGCTGCAAAAGTACTCGGGACGCGCCTTGTTGGTCGTCACGGGTCAGTGCGCGATCAACTGTCGCTATTGCTTCAGGCGCCACTACCCCTATGAGGAACAGCGGCAGTCCAGCCAGGAAAGGCAAGCGGCGCTGAATCAATTGCTAGAGAACGACAGTCTAAAAGAACTCATACTAAGCGGCGGAGACCCGCTTGTCCTGCCAGATTCTCAGCTTGAGAAAATTGCCCGGAAAGTCGGGCAGCGACCAGACGTGACACTCCGCATACACAGCAGACTACCGGTAGTCATACCGGATCGCGTCACCGCGCAGCTACTGGACGCGATTTGCGGACAGATCGACAAGGTGGTTGTGGTACTTCATTGCAACCATCACCGGGAGATCGATGCGCAGGTGTCACGGGCCATAAGACGAATGCGCGCCCGAGGGATCACGGTTTTGAATCAGTCGGTGATGTTGTCAAAGGTTAACGACAGCGCCGATGTTCTCGCTCAACTCAGCGATAAGCTTTTCGACGCCGGCGCGCTGCCATACTACATCCACCTGTTGGACCGGGTAGAAGGTGCGGCGCATTTTGATGTGGCGGAAGACGAGGCGCGCAGAATTGTTGGAGAACTCGCCGAGAGGCGACCGGGCTACCTGGTACCAAAACTGGCTAGAGAGGTCGCGGGGGCGTGCAGCAAACAGCTGCTCGCCCCGATTTACTCAAATTGAGACTAGTTTCTGGAGCGGCTAGGCGGCCTGTACGGCTTCCTCTGACGCTTTGACTGTCTCCGGCATAGCCGAGCTGTGATGCTCCACTATCTTCCACTGATCGTCTATCTTGCGATAAAGGTAGGTGAAACGAGCAGTGACCTGGGATTGATCGCCGAAAGTGAACGTGTAGACACCTGAGTTAATCACCAGATCTTCCGCAAGAAAGCGAATGTTTGACTCGTCGATCTCCCCTTGAGGCCGCTTGGCGAGAAACGCCACAAAGTAGTCACGGATCTCATCGTGATTGTGACGTACCTTGTTCGATACGGTCGGCAGCAGCACCGCATCTTTTGCGTACAGCTCTACGACGTTGTCGGGATCGCCGGTCGCGAGCGCGGCGTTCCAGCTTCCAAACAGCTCAGCTACATCTTGGTTATGCATTTTCTTCTCCATTTTTCCGTTCATTTTCCTGTTACCAGTGCCCTATCTAGAAGTCAGACAGCTACTGCGGATACCGCACGCGGATGCAGCTTTGGCGCACCACTGTTTTCGGATCGTTGAACTAATGACTCCAGGGCGAGCTTACGAGTCTCGAAATAGGCTTCGTTTGGTATCGCGTCATCCGCCCCCAGGCTTACGAGAGTGTCTTTAACCCCTTCGGACATACCGCAGATAAGAACCTGCTTGCCTGCTTTTTCGGCATCGCCGGCGATGGTTTCAACCGCCCTTGCAGCCGATACATCGATGAAAGGGACGCGTTGGAAATCCAACAGGATCGAACGCGTCGCATCCTTGTATCTTTCACGCACGTGGTGTCCGACGTCAGCCGCGGCTCCGAAACTTAGCGGGCCATTGAACTCGAACATCGTGATTTGGTTACCGAGCTCATCGAGCATTGACTGCTCTTCGGGTGAGGTCTGCGACAGAGGGCGGGATTGAAGTTCGTCGAGCTGGATCTTGGCTACCTGCTTCACGTAGGCCAATGCGGCCAGCACAACGCCCGCACCAACAGCTGTGATCAGATCAACGAATACCGTCAAACCCAGCACCAGAGCCATAAGCAAAAGATCCCAGCGCGGACCCCGGTGAGCACGCTTGAGATAGCTGATGGCGATTGTGCTCGGCGTCGGGTCAGTTGCATCCGTGATACCGCATGCAGCGCTCGCCGGTGTATTGGTCAAGGTTGGCATGGACATCATCGACTTCAGCTATCTCAAGCGTGCTCACCGGGGTCCGCGCTGGGATCTTTTGCTTATGGCTCT
>JBCCNK010000270.1:0-4968 GCA_039025875.1 Pseudomonadota bacterium | reverse complement strand
GCGGTAGGGCGGCCTAGTGAACTCGTGTCCGAACTCGCACTTCCAATGGTGATGCTCACGACTGTAAGCCGAAACATCGGTGACTGGCTTGCCGTTTTTCTCAGCGTCCCAGAACTGCACGAGACCGGGCATCCGCGTTGCAATACTGACAGCGCAGATCGGACAGCCCCTGCTCCGGTTGTGCGAGACGCGCGACTCTTGATAACGATGGCCGTGCTCGCATTCCCAAGTGCACATCACGTTTGAGTTTTCGTCCAAATCGTCGAACGACTGACCGTTTTCGGCGCTGACAAACAGTTTTGCCAGCTCCTCGCGCGCGAAATTGCGATGGCGCGGTGGTGGTGCGATGCCGTCCGGCAAAGGGTGGCGGCGACGTCCTCTAGCGTTATCTGAGCCCATACAGCAGCGATCCACTTATTGTAGTTGTGAACACGATCGTCTCGCGGTAGGGCCGTCTACAGCCTTGGTACGCGGACGAGCAAGCCCTCTGGAACCTTAAAGATAATGGAATTGGCACATAATTTCTGGCTCCGTTCTGTTCGCGGGCTCACTGAGCCCCAACCCCCGTGCGACGAATGAGAAATTTGCACCGCGATTTTGTATGCTGTGCAGCTTACGAAGTCAACGAAAATCACGAGTAAGACTTTAAAAGTGAGATTTTATCGGCAAAGCCCGCCCGAGTATCGTGCGCTTGTCGTCGAAAACGAGCGGGAATTTCGAAACGACTTGATCTACACGGTCGAGTCGCTAGATATCGGGATCAGTGTGGTCGCCGAGGCGGCCGACTATGAAGATGCGATTGAGGCACTTGCTGCCGAGAACATCGATCTGTTGATTACCGACATCAATTTGACCGACGGCCCTAGATTCGAAGTCGGTGTCGAGGACGGCACAGCCCTCGCCCAACATGCCCGAGACCTATACAACATACCCGCCATTTTCCTTACCGCCTTCGCCGACTACGACCCGGCCGTGGTCACACGAGCGACCCAGAGCGATCCAATCGGATTCATTCAGAAAAACGGCGCCGAAGTCAGTACGCGAATCCAGCAGTTGATTCGCCTTGCCTTGCGTCGGCTCGAGCTCACACGCAATGAAGAAGAAACCCGGTTGCAGATGCAGACCATCCTCGAGCAGATGGGGGACGTTCTGCTCTATATCGGCCCAGACGGTTTTGTTATCGATTTCAATGAGCAAGCCTGCGAACTGCTGGATTACTCGCCCGACGAACTCGTTGACCAGCACTGGGAAGATATTGTTCGCGTCGACGCCATGGATTCGCAGGGCTTTAAGCGCCTACAAAGTCTGGTAGACCAACGCCGAAATGCCCGCCTGCCGTGCATAGCGCTGCAAGCGAGGGAAGGCGGTTCGATTCTCTGTAGTTTGCAGCTCATCACTGTGGAACATCGTCGAGAGCTCTGTTCGTTGATGATGCTCCGTGATCTGCGCCACGATCTCCAACACAATCAGGATTTCGTGCTGGCCGCTGGTTCGGGCCTTTTGATGATTGGCTTGCGTTGCCCTGACCTGGACGTTGCGTTTAACACCACGCAATTGCGGCTGATGATGCTGAATCTCCAGGCTCTCCTGTTGAGCAACGTAAGAGCCGGTGATGTGGTCCTCAAACCACAAAACAGCAACATCGGGGTGGTCCTCCCCCGCACTGACGAGGGAACGGCTTACGTCGTGAGTCGGGCGCTCATCGACACCGTGAGCAAAGAGCTGCGGCGGCAGATACCCTCGGTGGAGCTCCGTGGCGGACTTGCGTACCGGGATCAGCACCACTCCGATAACGCCGCACTAGCCAGCGCTATCGATGCACTCGATCATGCCCAGCACGGCTCTGATATGGTGGTTCTTGCTGCTACTGGTAGCTTTACTGCGCGAGAGGTGAGCCCCGCACCTCAGTCACTCGATGATTCGCGTGGCCCGTCACCAAAAACCAATCGTTTGGAGTTTGGTTTTCGGATTGCAGCCCGGGTGCTCGATATCGCCCCCGACAGCATCAGTGGGCTCGACAGTCTACTAGCCCAGATCAAGCGCGCGACTTCGGAAGAATCGACTATTGATGCATACGGCCTTGGGCTGTGCCCTTCCGGCGAGGAGAGTGATTGGACGTGGAAGGAAATTAGCCTAAGCCGGGACCACACGCTTTCGGACGATGCGCCGGACCTTGACGAAATCACTGCAGGGTTGCTGAGCGAACTGATCGTTGCCGGCGATGAGCTGCAGTTTCTTGTTCACAACGATATGGAGTTCATTCTTGTACCGCTCCACGATCAGGGTGAGAGACTGGGAGCACTCTTGTGTGTTCGAAAGCACATAGAAAGCTCAACAAACGATCCTGTCAGTAAACCAGAACGTCGTTTGGGAGTGGTGGTTGGCGATTACCTGGGAATGTTGACCGCTCAGGCTTTGCGCTACGACGCCAGCAGTAATGAAGCAAACCGGCAAGACACCGCTTATAACCTGTATGAGATTAATGCAGGCCTGCCTCAGCGACGGGAACTGGACACCCTGTTACAACTAGACGCACCTATTGCACTAGTCGGTGAGGCCGGATCAGCCCGAGCCGAGCTGCTGGCCTTTGCCATCAAAAACTGTGGCCTGAACGAGATTTCTGGCATGGTCGTTCAAAGCGGTGAAGACTGGTCTGACCCCAACCACGGGCTGGAGCTCGCGACTATGCTTAGCTCTTGCGCACATCAGACTTTGCTGCTCCGTGAGCCCTGCAAGATGCATCCTGAGTTACAGGAACAATTTGCCTGGGCGATTCAGACCCGGTCGGCCGTTGGCGAGCGTGGACAGCAGCACCTACCGCCTATGAGGTTTGCAATCACTCTGCCTAAAAAGCCCGCATCGATGATCGGAATTGGCCAGCTGCATCCAAGTCTGGCCTCGGCGTTCGGAGCCGGCGTCGTAGTGCTCGCGCCCCTTCGCGAGCGTTCGGATGAACTCATAGACTGGGCGGAGAAAATTCTAATGGCCGAGTCAAAGCTACATAACAAACGCTCCATGAGATTCACCGCAGAGGCTAAACAGGCGCTGGCAAAACACAGCTGGCCCGGAAATCTCGTTGAGTTACAAGATCGACTCAGTGAAGCCGTGGCTCGAGCCCGGGGTGATTCCATCACGGAACTTGATCTAGGCCTTTTTCGACTCCACAGTGTCACATCGGAAAGCGACGGCGTGAGTAGCCCGGATAACTCTAATCGGCAATGACTAAACGGTCTAACACACACTAAGCGGCCGTACTTCCGCAGAGCGAAGGGCTGGATTCACCGCCGGTCGGGTTCGCGCTAGACTAAGCCACCGGTTTACGAGGTGAATGTGTCTTGGCCGAAGTAACTCGATTAGTACCGCACTCTCGACGACAAAGTAGCGACGCCGCCAAGTGCGAGCAAAGGCAGCAGGCAGTGAAGGCGATTACGCCACTGGCCTCATCTGCCCGCCCTGGTTTTTCGGCACGACTCAATATGCTGTGTTCGCTTGCCGGCGAGCGGGACATAGCTCGCCGACGCCCCTCCGATCTCGCGGCGCTGGTTCCCGACTGGACCACAGCGCAGGTGCGAAGCTGGCTGACCGAGGACGTAGTGCCCTCGTCCGGAGATCTGGACCTACTGGTGCGTTTTTTGGCGTCGCAACTCGCGAATGACGCTAACCATCGGCACTGGGAGGCTTTCTTGCTTTTCGGTCCGGATCTGGTGACCAACCCGCTGTACGAGTCTCAACGTCAAAACGAGCGAAAGCTCACTCAGTTAGCAACCGATCTAATCTTGGAACTCGCGCGTGAAAACAAACTCGCGCCGGATAGCTATGATGCGCAACTCGCCCTGGCCCGAATGACAGCGGCACTTAAGGACCTCAATGTAGATCCCGATCAAGGCTTCATTCAGGACGGACACAAACGAATGCTCTTCGCGCGCGTATTTGGGTCACAAAATCGACACTGAGCCCTTCTAATCCGGGCGTTTTAACTGGAACTGGGACCACGCCCACAGAGCTAGCAAAACAACGGTGTCAAAACCGGTACTGCCCCCAGTCCTTTGCTAGCATCTTGCAAATCCAATTTAAGACGGTATCCAGTTATGGTGTTCGAGGTGAATCATGCAGCCGCGTCGCCGAGAAATCCCGAAGGCTACGAAAGCATATTCGCGAGACGCGGGCGAGAGTATAACCACGCCATGACGCAGTATCCGCGTGCGCGTGCCGAAGAGTTTCTAGCCGCCATCAATGCGCTGAACCCGGTAAGCGGTGAGACAATCATTGACGCCCCCGCGGGCGGCGGTTACCTGGCCAACTTTCTTCCTCGCGAGCATGGGCTGGGTATAATTGAGGTGGATCCAGCCGTGGAGTTTCGCCAAGACCAAGGTGCACGAAAGAAGGGACGTCACCCCAACGACTCGCGAGTTTACATAGCGCCTTTGACAAACATCCCAGTGAACGACAACACGGCCGACGCGCTGGTGACTATTGCCGGTTTACACCACGCCCAGAGCCTGGGTGATGTGTTTTCTGAGTTCGCCCGGGTTCTGAAGCCAGCGGGCCGACTGGTGATCTTGGAAGTAGAGACAGGATCAGCCGTTGATCGATTTTTAAATGGTTTTGTGGATGCCAAAAATCCGGACGGGCACCAGGGCCGCTTTGTCGACGATGGCTTTCGCGCGGAGCTGGCGGAAGCGGAATTTACCATTACCGAGGACCGAGCTCTTAAGTATCACTGGAACTTTAGCGACCGCACCGCCATGAGCCGGTTTGCATCGCTGATGTTCGGCCTGGATCTCGCCGACTACAAAGAGATCGTCGATGGGATCAGTGAGACCCTGGGTTTTGAAGAAAACGAGATAGGATGCCGAATGAACTGGGGCCTGCGGCTTCTTTGCGCCAAGCCAGCGAGCTAGTATCCAGGCCTATGGATCAGCGCTCAATCGGCTGACTTTAAACTGCTCTGATCCTCATCTGCATTGC
>JBCCNK010000269.1:0-5042 GCA_039025875.1 Pseudomonadota bacterium | reverse complement strand
TCTTGCGATAGATCACAATAGCGATTGCTGGTCGACTCCACAATCGACAAGCAATCGCTATTGTGATCTATCGCAAGACAAACCGAATCTATATTACGCCGGAGACTTTTTCATGTTCAGGATTTTCGGTGGGATGCTTGCTGTAGCTGCGTCCCTAGCTCTTATTCCAAATACCTATGCCGCTGTCGAGTCCACACTTTTGGACGGTCTCGAATTTCGCTTGGTGGGTCCCTGGCGCGGTGGACGCGTCACGACGGTAGCAGGCGTCGCTGATGACCCGCACTTGTATTATATGGGGGCGGCCGGCGGAGGCGTGTGGAAAACGAACAATGCCGGAATGTCCTGGGAGAATATATCGGACGGGCAGATTCCGGTGGGAACAATCGGCGCAATCACGGTAGCGCCCTCCGATCCCAATGTGATTTATGTTGGCACTGGCGAGGCTCCCATTCGCGGCGTAACCACCAGCCAGGGCGAGGGCATTTGGAAGTCTACGGACGCAGGGCGAAGTTTCTCGTTTGTGGGGCTTCCTAAGGCCGGACAGATTGCCAAAATTGAGGTGCACCCCAACGACCCGGATACGGCATGGGTTGCAGTGCAGGGACAGATCTGGACTCCGAACGAAGAGCGCGGCGTTTACCGTACCCGCGACGGAGGCGCGACCTGGGAACAGGTCCTCACGGCCAATGCGGATACAGGGGCCACCGATGTATCGTTGGACCCCACCAATCCCCGAATCCTCTATGCCGCTATGTGGCACCACGGGCGCAAGCCTTGGTTCATCAAGTCCGGGGGCGAGGGGGGCGGTATCTATAAATCCACCGACGGAGGTGATACCTGGAACAAGCTCTCCGGTGGATTGCCAGGCCTAGTGGGCAAGATCGGAATTGATGTTTCCGATAGCCAGCCTTCTCGAATCTACGCGATCATCGAGGCAGAGTACGGCAAAGGCGGACTTTGGCGCAGCGACGACTATGGCGAAAACTGGGAGCACATTAATCCCCATCGGGTTCTGCACAGCCGCGCCTGGTACTACATACACATAACGGCTGACCCGAGTAATCCGGATACTGTCTGGGTGCTGAATGTGCCGCTTATGAAATCGATTGATGGCGGCAAGACCTTCACCAAGGTCAGAATGGCGCACGGCGACCATCAAGACCATTGGATCAATCCAAAGGACAGCCGATTCATGATCAATGGCAACGATGGCGGCGCCACGGTATCCCTCGATGGCGGCAACACCTGGTCAACGTTGCACAATCAACCCACTGCACAGTTCTACCGATTGAGTACAGACCGCCAGACTCCCTGGCGGCTATACGGCGGTCAGCAGGACAACTCAACGGTATCTATTGCTGCCTGGGCCTGGGATGGCTCGATCGGTCGAGATGACTATCACGCAGTGGGCGGCGGCGAGAGTGCGCATATCGCCTTTGACCCGGATGATCCCAGCCTTATCTATGCCACTACGATCAACGGAACCCTGACCGAGTTCAACGAGAAGACGAAAAAGCGGCGCTCGATAGTTCCGTATCCGGAACGCGTGTACGGAGAAGACGCCAAAAACCTAAAGTATCGGGCGAACTGGAATCCCCCCGTCATCACCTCGCCGCACGATCACTCGGTGGTGTACTACGGTACGCAGTACCTTCTGAAGAGCACCGACCGCGGTAACACCTGGGAAGAAGTCAGCCCGGACCTGACCAGAAACAATCCCGAGAACCTCGGGCGAAATGGTGGGCCTTTGACTCCCGAAAACGTCGGCGCTGAGTACTACCACACGATCTTCTACATCGTGGAGTCCGAAAACGAGAAAGGGACAATCTGGGTCGGTGCCGATGATGGCCTGCTGCACATCACCCGGGATGGCGGGCAAAACTGGACTGACATTTCGCCTCCGCATCGCAGCGAGGCCATGATTAACGCCATTGAGCTGTCACCCCATACAGAAGGCGCCGCATTTGTCGCGGTGACCGGTTACAAGCTCAATGACTTTCAGCCCTACATCTATCGTACCGATGATCATGGAAAAAACTGGGTGCGAATTGACGATGGCCTACCAGATGGCGCCTTCGTGCGGGCGGTACGCGAAGACCCAGCCGTTTCGGGCCTGCTCTACGCCGGTACGGAAAAAGGGCTGTTTGTGTCCTGGGATTCCGGCAGCAACTGGCAGCGTATGGATTTGAATCTGCCGGCAGTTCCGATCACTGATCTTCGAGTGCGCGATAATGAGTTAGCACTCGCAACTCAGGGACGCGCGTTTTGGGTGCTCGATGACTTGTTCGTGGTCCGCGAGGCCGCGAACGCATCGACGTCCGGGCTGCATGTTTACACGCCCGCTCCGCTTGCAATGGGCCGACCCTCGAGCCGTGGTCGCGACTCGGAGGGAGCTAACCCTTCCCCATACTTACCAATCTATTACCATCTACCCGACGACCTTGCTCAGGACGCATCCCTAAGTATCGAAGTCCTCGACTCGACCGGCGAGGTCATTCGCCACTACGGTAGCGCTGAGTCCGAGCATGATCGTTGTCGCCTTGCCGGCATGGATCCGCGCAGCCCGTTCACAATCAGCTATCCGTCCACCAATGCGGGGCTTAAGCTTTGGCACTGGGATCTGCACGCGGCCAACCTGCGGTGCGTAGACGGGCATTTTCTTTTTGATGGCTATGCCGGTCCCATGATTGCGCCCGGAAACTACTCGGTGCGTGTGACCGCAGGAGAGAATACCGCCACGGTTCCCGTCAAAATTCTGCCCGATCCAAGAGTTGTTGCCAGTCAGGAGGAGATGGCGGCCTGGGTTAGCATGCAGGACCAGATCGCTTCTACGCTCGAAGAAGTGCTGGCGGCGCTGGATGAGGCCCGCAATGCACGTACCGAGATCCACGCCCTGACGACGTCGAACCAGGCACCGGAATTGGGTGAGCTTGCCGTTGCAGCGGTCGACGCCATAGATCAATGGGAAGCAGGTATTACCGAGCTTCGCCACCAGACCCTCGAAGACGAGGATGCCTGGGTCATGAAGATCGACGGGCAGCTAAGACACCTGCTGGGGGTTGTTGAACGCGGCGGCGCACCCGTCACTTCGGGCGCCCGGGATCGATACCAGGATCTGGCCAAACTCTGGGCTTCGCAAAAGTCAGCTCTCCAGAGTATTGCGAGTGATCACCTGGAGCCGATTAATCGTTGGGCCGAGTCGCAGTCGCTTCCGCACGTCCGGGCGCCCTTGCCGGCGGGCTGATTCGCGACCGTCTGCACTCCTTGGTGGCGGAAATACTCGGGCGCACGCACTGCTTCGCCCGGGTGTTGTTCGTCCGATGCCGGGCCCGTGAGCCCGGCCGTCGAGCCGCGGTTCAGCCCTGTTCGCTAAGCAGGAGACAGGAGCACCGATCAGTAGCGTTGCACGCGACTGAATTCACGTGTGGGTCTGTAGAGTCTGAGTTGCTCTTCCAACGACTCGCCCAGCAGCTCGCGAGCCGCTAGCCTGCCAATCAGGGGCGCCAGCGTGACGCCGCTGTGCGTGATAGCAAGGTAAACGTCCGGTCGTGACGGTGCGGCGCCAAGTACCGGGTGGCCATCCAATGGCAGCGGGCGCCAGCCTATGTAAGTGTGCTCGATTTCCGTTCGAGCTAATGCGGGCACGAACCTGGTGGCTGCGCCCAACAAACGTTGGCCGTGTTCCTGCGCCAGGCCCATCGTAGGGAATGCGTTTGGTCGCGCCGCAAGACGTTCCAGATGCGTATCTGGCGCCCCGGCCTGCTCCCCGATGACGAACCGCCCGTCGCTGCGTTGATGCATGTGCACCCCGGGTGCCGCAACAACGCCGTGCAGGATTCGCGATCGCGGCTCCGTAATTGCTATAACTCCCGGTGTGGTCCGCTGCGGGATATCGATTCCGGCAATGACCCCGGGCAGCGCGGCGGCTGCACCGGTTGCAAGAACCAGCTTATCGGCCTTGAGCACACCGGCTGAGGTTTCCAACGACTTAAGCCTCTTTGCGTCGAATCGAGCGCCCAGTAGTTTGCTCGGGTAGCTCATCTGGGCGCCAAGCGCCTGAGCAGCGTCCAGTAGGCGTTGCGTAGCGAGCACCGGATCGACGGCGCCGTCATTGCCGGAGTGGGCAGCTCTGTTTGCCCCTATAAAGCGCAGTTCGGGTTCGATCCGGTTGACTGCCGTGACGTTCAATATGCTTGCCGGTTCACCCCACCAAGCCTGTTCGGCAATTTGTTCGGCGAGGCGATCCTGCCGCTGCTCGTCAGCGAACCATTCCAGCGAGCCGCCCCAGGCAACTGGAATGTCCAGCTCTTTCTCGAGTTCATGCCAGGCGCGGATGCTGTCCTGATTGAGCCTGTGGTAGTGGCGCGGTTGCTTGGCCCAGGTCGCATTGATCCAGGCAAAGGTACCCCGACTCGCGTGCGTCGCAGGTGCGGCCTGATCAATGATTGTGACCCTTGCCCCTGCTTTAGCGAGATGGAAGGCGATGGAGGCGCCGATAATGCCCGCGCCGGCAACCACTACGCTGGCTCCGTCCGCACCCTGAGGTTCGGCGCTGGCCGTCGCCGCCAGCACAGTAGTGAGCTTCAAGAACTGTCGTCGTTGCATCGGCCTGATCCGTCGTATTCGCTGGTTCGGATTGGCTCTATACTGCGCGCCACATCGCGGCCCTCACGAGGGGCGGGCGATTGATAAACGCTCTTAACCAAAAGTAGAGAGACAACATGAACGATATCACCCCGTTGCGCCAGCTTAGTCCGCTGCGCAACAGCACTTGCGCTGCTAACGCCCAAGAGCTGTCGTTGGAACAGCTCGCCCATTTCGGTATCGACGTAACTACTCCCTATGGCGAGGCGCTCGCGACGTTCGCCCGCCACCTCTATCAGCTGAACGTAGATGCCCACACGCTTTGGAGTCGTACGCTTGAGACGATCGAGGGGCTGGACCGCTCCGACCGGATTACCTACTTCAACGCCAAGCGATTCTTGTGCTTTCAGCTCGCTAAGGTGCTCGACACGCTTCAGAATCCGATGCGCATGTCGTAC
>JBCCNK010000268.1:0-5069 GCA_039025875.1 Pseudomonadota bacterium | reverse complement strand
CGAAGACTTTATGAGCCGAGTTCTCACGCGTACCAAGGCGATTAAACGGGGCAATCCACTCGACCCGGAGTGCATGGTTGGAGCACAGGCCTCTAAAGAACAGTACGATAAGATCCTCAACTACATCGAGGTTGGGCGCGCCGAAGGTGCAGAGGTACTTATTGGAGGGGGAGCGGCTGCGTTAGATAACGATTTGGCTAGCGGCTACTACGTTGAACCAACTCTCATGCGCGGTACTAACAGCATGCGCGTCTTTCAGGAGGAAATCTTCGGCCCGGTAGTTGGCATCACAACATTCAAGACCGAGGAAGAAGCCTTAGAGATCGCAAATGACACAGACTACGGTCTCGGCGCGGGGGTCTGGACTCGCGACGGCAATCGCGCCTATCGCATGGCCAGAGCCATCAAGGCTGGACGAGTTTGGACAAACTGCTATCACGCCTATCCGGCCCACGCGACTTTTGGCGGCTATAAGAAGTCGGGCATTGGGCGGGAAACTCACAAAGAAGCACTCAAGCATTATCAGCAAATGAAGAACATCTTGGTGTCCTATGACACCAACCCGCTGGGCTTCTTTTAATCGGCGATCTGGCGTCACGCGGGCCCATGGGCCCGTGCGACTCACCGGCTGCCTACAGCCCCAGGAAACACCGACTTAAGTCGCGGCAGTAATTTCTATTACTCTCCCTGCTCTTATCGAGTGTTAGCTACCCCCTTACCCGTCTAACTCGGCTGAAATTTTGTGAGCAAAGCAAATTCACTTCTCGTTCTTCTATTCGCCTACGCTATTTCGCTTTTCCTCGGCTGGTGGATTGCCGAACTGATCGCCCCGAGTCACCCAATCTACTTTGTCGCGATTGCAGACGTTGTGGCGACTCTGGTGATCTTCGCGTTCAGTTTTGGACTCAAGAACTCCAGCGTTTACGACCCTTATTGGAGCGTGATACCGATTGCGATCGCAGCTTATTGGCTTTGGGAGGCTCGCGACGCCGGTGTGGCGGCAAACGAGTTCCGTCAGTGGATTCTGCTAGCGGTTGTCAGTTTCTGGGGGATGCGTTTGACCTTTAACTTTGCCCGCGGGTGGCCCGGTTTGTCCCATGCCGACTGGCGCTACGTCGATCTCGCGGAGCAACACGGGAAGGCTTACTGGTTGATCAGTTTCAGCGGCGTGCATTTTATGCCGACTGTCTTAGTCTTTTTTGGAATGGTACCGGTCTACTTTGCGATGAATAGCGCTACCCCTCTGGGTGGCTGGGATGTCCTGGGCGTGTTGATTGCCGTGGGTGGAACACTGATTGAGACTGTTGCTGATGAGCAGCTTCGCGAGTACCGGCGTATGCGGCCCGAGAATGAACCGTTTCTGCGCCGAGGTCTTTGGCGCTATTCACGCCACCCAAACTACTTTGGGGAAATCTCGCTATGGGTTGGGCTGTTCCTATTTATCTTTGGTCTGGGGCGCTCGGATCTGTATTGGACCGGTGTGGGCGCGCTCGCAATGATCGTGCTCTTTGTGTTCATCAGCATTCCTATGATTGATAAGCGCATGGTGGCCTCAAAACCGGGGTACGAGGCGCATATGCAGCGGGTGTCTGCGCTCATACCCTGGTTTCCGCGCGGCTGATCGCCCGCGACGAGTTTAGAGTTCCCGTAGATCGAAGAGCAAGAATTCCGCTTCAGAATCCGCAGAGATTCGAATAGCTCCACTGTCCTTTAGGGCGAAGCCGTCCCCGGAGGTCAGGCCCGCGCCGTTAACCGCTAAAGAGCCTCGTACCACTTGAATCCAGCTCGCGCGCCCCTGTGCCAAGGAATGAATCAGGGAATCGCCCGCTTCGAGGATTGCCGCATAGATATCGACATCCTGCGCCAAAGTCACCGAATCGGCCTGACCGGAACGCGATGCCAGAAGCCTTAGGCGACCCTTTTTGTCGGACTCAGGGAAGTACTTCTGTTCATAACTGGGCTGGGTGCCCCGTTCTTCGGGCTCGATCCAAATCTGTAAAAAGTGGACTGGCTCATCGTTCGACGCGTTGTATTCGCTGTGTACGACACCGCTACCAGCCGACATCCGCTGCAAGTCTCCCGGCCTGATCACCGAACCGTTGCCTAGACTGTCTTTGTGCTCCAATGCACCATCGACGACATAGGAGAGAATTTCCATATCCTGATGCGGATGCGCATCAAAGCCCCGGCCGGGGGCGACACGGTCCTCGTTGATGACGCGAAGAACACCAAAACCCATATGTCGACTGTCAAAGTAGCGACCGAAGGAAAAGCTGTGTGCGCTCTTTAGCCAACCAAAGTCAGCCGTACCTCGCTCATCGGATTTTCGAATGACACTGTTCATAACCGCCTCCTTAAGCTTTGGTTTCACCGTAGTTTTCTGCAGCTTGCGCTATTACGGCGTCGCTGACACGCGAGTTGTTCTTACCTTCGCCTAAGAAACGCTTAGGTATCTAAATTGCGTTTAACGACGTATTTGAATAATGATGAGAGCGCCTTGAGAATAAGGTGCTCCGCTTTACGCCAACACGCTAGCTAAACGACCAATGCCTTTTCGACGACTGCCACCTCTTAATGCGCTGCGTGCTTTCGAAGCGGTAGCAAGGCACAGCTCCATTAAGTTGGCGGCGGAGGAGCTGCATGTAACCGCAGCGGCGGTGAGTCAGCAATTAAAAAAGCTCGAAGAGGACCTCGCCGTTACCTTGTTCTTACGGCGTAATCGCCAGCTAGAAATTACCGCTGCCGGTGAGCTGCTTGCGCGGGGTCTGGGTGATGCGTTCATGCAAATGCGCCGAGCGGTCGACGATGTACGGCCGCGTCAGCGAGATAAGTGCATCGTGGTTGGCTGTGGTCCGCCCTTTGCGTCAAAGTTCTTGGCGCCGCGCCTGACTCCCTTTCTGGATGCCAATCCGGAAATTGACGTGCGTGTGGTTTCGGATTTTCGGCGCATGGACTACGAAGAGCATTCGATTGATCTTGGTGTTCGCCTAACGGCTTTCGAGCCTGTGGGTGTCGACTACCAGTGGCTCGATGAAGAATGTCTGGTACCGCTCGCTTCGCCTGAGTATCTGCAAAAACACGCTATCGAAGAACCGTCTGACTTAGTTCGCGCTTCTCTTCTTGAAGACGATAATCGCTCTATTAATGCACAAGTCGCCACTTGGGATGACTGGTTTGTCGAGGCGGGTGTGCCAAATCTCACCCCTAAGCGAATGATCAACTTTGGTGTGCATATAGATCAGGCACTGGATGCTGCCGCAGCGGGTATGGGTGTGGTACTCGGAACACGACTCCTAGCATCGCTGGCCATTGAGAACGGCACATTACGTTGCCCCTTTGGACCGGTGCTCGGCATGGGGCTGCGGCACCAGCTGGTACAGCGGCGCGCCACACAAACACTCAAGCAGGTAGGCTTGTTCAAAGACTGGCTCGAAACTGAAATCCACCAGGCATCAAGCATCACCAACGATCTGTAAGTATTGAGGACACCCTGGCCATGGCCCGTCGCATTCTGATTCTCTTCGCGCACCCATCAGTGGAGCGTTCCGAGATCAATTCACCCCTTGCGCAAGATGCTACTGAACACGCCGCGTGCACGCTCGTTGATCTATACGCGGAGTATCCCGATTATCGGATCAACGTGGACAGGGAGCAGGCACGGCTCACAAGCCACGATGTCATTGTGTTTCTCTTCCCCCTGTTCTGGTACTCCACGCCCGCGCTGCTAAAAGAGTGGCAGGATCTTGTGCTTGAGCATGGCTTTGCCTACGGCAGTGGTGGCGATGCGCTCAAAGGAAAAGACTTCCTTTGCGTTTGCAGCGCTGGTGGCCCTGAGTCGGCTTATCACCAAGGCGGTATGAATAATTTCGAATTGCGCGCGCTGTTGAGGCCGTTGGAGCAAACCGCCAATCTGTGTCAGATGAGTTACCTGCCGCCCTTCGCTATTTTCGGTTCGCGCACGGCGCTCGAAGATGGACGCTTGCCGCTACACCGAAAACAGTTTCGCCTCCTCCTGGACGCACTCGCCGAGGATTCCCTGCAGGAATGGCGTGGGAGTACGGCAAGACTACTGCAGCTAGGGGAACCGGCAAACGGGGTTGGCCTGGAGGATCAGTCGTGACCGGTCTGTTATTGGATTGTTTTGTTTTCCTCCTTGCTGCCGTGGTCGCGATTCCGATAGCGAGTCGCCTAGGTCTGGGCTCTGTTCTGGGCTATTTGGTCGCTGGAGTCATTATTGGTCCCGTTCTAGGACTCACCGGTTCGGAGGAGAGCGTTGAAATACAGCACTACGCCGAGTTCGGGGTGGTCATGATGCTCTTTCTGGTGGGCCTGGAACTTGAACCCGCCGCTTTGTGGCGTATGCGAGCAAGGCTGTTGGGCCTGGGTGGCTTACAGGTGGCGCTCACGGCAAGCATTTTTACTGCGATTGCTCTGCAGTTTGCGATTGATTGGCGCACGGCTATTGCCATTGGCTTGCTGCTGTCGCTTTCCTCGACCGCGATCGTGCTGCAAACCTTTCAGGAGAAAGGTTTAAATCGATCCGAAGGTGCCCGCAGCGCATTTTCCGTGCTTCTCTTTCAAGACATCGCTGTCATTCCGATGCTGGCTCTCGTGCCGCTGCTGGCGATTCCGGAGCTCCAGGTCAGTGACAGTTCTCACGCCGGCGATGAGCATCACAGCATGAGTCTAGTCGAGGGCCTGTCGGGCTGGATGTACGCGCTCGTGGTTCTTGGCGCCATTGGCACCGTGGTCGTAGCGGGGCACTTCTTAAGCAGGCCTTTGTTCCACATTGTCGCCGCGACTAAAATCCGCGAGGCCTTTACCGCAACGGCGCTGATGCTCGTCGTAGGAATCGCTTTGCTAATGAATCTGGTTGGCTTATCGCCGGCACTGGGCACTTTTTTGGCAGGTGTGGTTTTGGCCAATAGTGAGTTTCGCCATGAGTTAGAAACCGATATCGAGCCGTTTAAAGGCTTGTTACTCGGTTTGTTCTTCCTGACCGTGGGTGCCGGAGTGCAGTTTGGTGTACTGCTGGACAACGTCGGTCTGGTGCTTGCATTGACCCTGGG
>JBCCNK010000267.1:0-5073 GCA_039025875.1 Pseudomonadota bacterium | reverse complement strand
CTTCTTCGGGGATGCACAGCGAGACCTGACCCTCCAGATACATCTGCTCCTGACCGCCTATTCTGAGCTCACCCTTGAGTCTGTGCGGGGAGGCATCAAGCGCCGGCCCGACCTCGCCGCGTCGCTGGGCATGAGAAGGGCGTACGAAGGATTCGGCTGCCAGGCCTTCCTCAATGCTGAGTACCGGGGGCAGTGGATCACAGACAACTTCGGCCAACTGGGCGGCTCTGCGTGCCAGATCGTAGGACTCGGCTGCAACACAAAACAAAACCTGGCCATGAAACTCGATTTCGTCATCTTCGCCAAGTAACAGCGGGTCGCCTGGATAAACAGGGCCTATGTCTTTATGGCCCGGGATATCGTCGCAGGTCAGCACGTCAACTACACCGGGCGCTCTGCGGACACTGTCGAGATTCAGGCTGCAAAGCCGTCCTCGCGCGACGGTCGATAGGCCGACGTAGGCATGCAGGGCATCCGCTGGCGTGGGTATATCGTCGACATACAACGCAGCGCCACTCACGTGCTTGGCCGCACTCTCATGGGCTGTTTGCTGACCAGCGGTGCCTACTGGTGATCCGCGCGTCAGCGGCAGGGAATGAGGGTCGGTTCGATCCATCAGCCAGGACCGCTGTAGGTCTGGATAGCGGAGTGCGGATGGGTTCGAGTTGCTGTTTGCCCACCAAACTCTATGGTAAACCTGCGGAGCAAATTCGACGCCACACGACGACGGTAGCCTGCGCTTGCCCGTGCGTCACTGATCGGATCAAACTCGTCATGGAGTACTTGGGCCGCGTCATTCAGCAAGCGTTCCGACATCACCTGCGTGCGTAATACCTGCTCGCAGTTTGAGGCTCGCTTGGGAATAGCCGCCATTCCACCAAACGCCACACGCGCCTCCGTAATGCGAGCTTCGGTCTCCTGGTCGTCTAAATGCAGCGCGAACACTCCACACACACTCGATATATCGTCTTCAAAACGCTTGCTTATCTTGTAAGCACGCAGGCAAAGTCCAATAGGTCTTCTGGGAATGTGTATCTCTCGCAAGAATTCCCCGGGCTGAAGGGACGTTTTCCGGTAGTCCAGAAAGAACTCATCGATGGGGAGCAACCGCTGGCCGCCACTCGACTGGAGCACCAGGGTTGCATCGAGTGCGAGTAAAACCGGGGGCCAGTCTCCGATGGGTGACGCATTGGCAACGTTGCCAACCACGGTTCCCTGACTTCGGATTTGTAACGATCCAAAACGCTCGATCAACTCCCTGAGCTCCGGATAATCTGCAAGCACCAGATCCTGCGCCTCAGCGTGCGAAACCGCAGCCCCAATTCTTATTGCCGACGCGTCGGCACCCAGTTCCATGAGCTCGGGAACAGACTTAAGGTCAATGAGATGAGCTAGCGGTTTCAGTTGCTGCGTGTGTTCTAGCAGTAAATCCGTACCCCCTGCGATTAATCGAGACTCTGGGAACTCTTGCATTAAGTCTGCAAGATCCTGAGACGTACTCGGACGAAAGTAGCGGCTATCATCATAATTAAGCTCTGCGGGTCCCTGGTGATCAGCCTTAAGCCGTTCAAGCCTCTCGAGTGTGTGTTGTTCTCTTCGCTCGAACTTGTCGGGCAAACCGGTCTGCTGCCGTTGCGTCATCGCGTCTTTGGCCGCATCAACAATGGGACGGTACCCAGTGCAGCGACACAGATTACCGCCGAGGGCCTCATGCACAGCATGATCATCCAGTGGGTTGGCCGGTTTTGAATTAAGTTCCTCGCCCTGGGCTGCACGCTGCTGATGCTGCTGAAAAAAAGCAAACATCGACATCACAAACCCCGGGGTACAGAAACCACACTGCGAGCCATGATTCTCGACCATGGCCTTCTGCACCGGATGCAAATCCTCGTCATCAGCCAGCTGCTCAACGCTAATCAATTGCTTCCCATGAAGACCGCCGAGAGTCGCGATGCACGCGTTTATCGGCTCGTAGTGCAATTGCCCATTCACTGAAGACGCGGTCACGACCGTACAGGCACCGCAGTCACCTGACGCGCACCCTTCCTTGGTACCTTTCATGTTGCGTTGATCACGCAGGTACTTAAGCACCGTCGTATCGGCGCGAGCCTCCCGAATGGCCACTTCCTCAAACCCGTGCAGAAATCGGATCATCAGGGCGTGCTTGTTTCAGGTTTGCGAGAAGCCATCATCAGGAGGTCGGCATTGCATCAACAGAAGGAAGCATTCCGGCGCGTACGACAAAATCCCGAATCGTGGGAAGCCCTTCCTCGCTTTTGAGATTACTGAACACAAACGGCTTGTCGCCTCGCATCTTTCGTGCATCGCGATCCATCACCTGAAGGTCAGCGCCAACGAGTGGCGCGAGATCGGTCTTGTTGATGATCAGTAGGTCCGATTTGGTAATCCCCGGTCCACCTTTGCGAGGAATCTTGTCACCGGCCGATACATCAATGACGTATAGCGTGAGATCGGATAGCTCCGGACTGAACGTAGCAGCCAGGTTATCCCCACCCGACTCGATAAAGAGCAGCTGTAAATCGGAGAAACTCTGCTGCAACTGATCTACGGCCGCGAGATTCATTGAGGCGTCTTCGCGAATCGCGGTATGCGGACAGCCTCCGGTTTCGACACCTAAAATTCGATCGGCGTCTAATGCGTCGTGGCGCAACAGAAACTCCGCGTCCTCTCGCGTGTAGATGTCATTGGTAATTACCGCGAGGCTGTACACATCTCGCAGCTGCTCGCACAAGCGTCGGACCAATGCGGTCTTTCCGGATCCAACCGGACCGCCGATTCCCACCCGTAACGCCGGGCGCTGATTGCAGGCCGTTTCATGATTGTCTGTTAAGGGCTTGCTAGCTTCATTCATGGATTGCGTTCTCAAGATCGGAAGAGCCGAGTGTGCTGATACTCATGCCGTGCGGACGCGAGGGCCAGACCCGGCAGATTCAGTCCCAGATCCTCATCATCAACCCTCGCTGCGCGTTTGCACGCCGAGGGTATGCGATTCAGAATAGCAAGAAGCATCCGCTGAGCCTCCGTCTGCCCAAGAGGTACGAGTTTGGTCGCCGCTGTGATTTGGTTTTCGAGCCAGCTATAGCAAAAGGCATGACATGCGTCCTCGGCCGATATCGACCACCGATACGCCGCCAGGGCAAACATGACACAGTACGAAGGAGCCTGGGTAAGCTCCGGCTGGCGAAACTCAGTTGCATTGCGTAGAAAGCGGGCAAGTGCCAAGCCGAGTTGCTGGTCTTCCAGGAGCAATTCCTCGGTTTCGCGAAAGGCGAGCACCGTATCGTTCCACTCATCCAGGCGTTGCCAGTCTTCGCTGGCAGCCGCTTCAAACACACGTCGAATCACCGGGAGCTCCAGGTTGGCCAGCCCCAGTCGCAGGCCATCGATCAACCAGCTCTCCAACTGGCTGCCACGAATCTCCATTTCTTCAATCGCCTGTTCCAGGCCCTGTGAGTAGGCGTATGCTCCTATAGGCAGAGCGGGACTGGTGAGATGAAGCAGGTGCAGTTGGGCGAGAGTGGACTCTAGCTGACCGGGTGGTGTAGGCAGCTCGATCGGCTGTTCGGAAACTTCAGGCACGAAACGAGGATTCGTTCGAGTCAGAGACGCCATGTTCATGGGCGTGCGCATGCGAGGTATAGGCGCCCGCTTCCGGACTAAATGCATCATCAACCTGGCGCATTTGCAGACCCAGGCCTTCCAGCATGTCTTCCAGAACGTGGTCTCGGGGAAAACGCAGGGCACCGGGGAGAACCTGGAGGCTGACGTGCCGGTTCCCCAGGTGATATGCCGCGCGCAGCAAGAGATGGGGGTTATCACTGTACGCTTCGGTCAGGGACTCACTGGCCGCCCGGATCAAGATGATCTCCTTGTTCTCGCAAACCAGCGCATCGCCGTCGCACAGCACAATTCCTCGCGGCAAGAACCAGCCGATGTCCTGCCCGGCCTCGGTCGTGGTCCGGTAGCGAGACCGTTCACGCTCTGAGTACACCAGGTGCACTTCGTCCTGCCAGTCTCCTCGGTAGGCGGCGGTGTGGTCGAAGGCTTCTAACAGGTTGTCTTCCATCGGGTTGCTCTTCACTCTCGTTGCGGTTGCTTCGTGCTTCTTTTATACGTTTGGCAGGCATCGGATTGCTCTGAGGTACCTTGCGCCGTTGGGTAGACTCTTGCTAGCTGAGCTATCGCTCGCAGCACGCTGGGCACCGATGTCTCCCTTGGTATTGCTTAAACTCTTCAAGCTACTTTTCTACCGGAACCATTGGGCCTGGAGACTTCAGTGGCTTTAGTGAGTTTCCCCTATTCCCGTGCTCTCAGCCCCCGATTCCTAAAATAAAAAGTACCGCTGCGCCATCGGCAGCACAGTCGCAGGCTCACAGGTTAGAAGCTCGCCATCGGCCCGCACTTCGTAGGTCTGAGAATCGACTTCCATTTTAGGCTGGTAGTCGTTCATTACCATGTCAGCCTTGGTGACGGTGCGACAACCACGCACCGCTCGTAAGGGTCGTTGGAGTCCCAGTTTTTCTGCCAACCCCAGCTCCAATGAAGCCTCGCTAACAAAGCTGACACTGGTAGTTCGAAGTGCGCCTCCAAAGGCGCCGAACATGGGCCGGTAGTGCACCGGCTGGGGTGTGGGGATCGATGCGTTGGGATCTCCCATAGGCGCCGCTGCGATGGCGCCGCCTTTGATGATCAGCGAGGGCTTGACGCCGAAGAACGCCGGCTTCCATAAACACAGATCGGCAAGCTTGCCTTCCTCAATAGAGCCAACCTCGTAGTCCACTCCGTGTGCCCGCGCCGGATTGATCGTGTACTTGGCGATGTAGCGCTTCGCGCGGAAGTTATCGGCAGGGCCATCCGCGAGCTTGCCGCGCTGCGTTTTCATCTTGCTGGCCGTCTGCCAGGTACGACAGATTACCTCGCCGACACGCCCCATGGCCTGAGAGTCGGAGGAGATAATCGAGAACGCGCCCAGATCGTGAAGAATGTCCTCCGCCGCTATGGTCTCCTTACGAATACGCGAGTCTGCAAAGGCCACGTCCTCGGGGATCGACG
>JBCCNK010000266.1:0-5078 GCA_039025875.1 Pseudomonadota bacterium | reverse complement strand
GCCGCTAAGTATCCGAGCGATGATGACGCACAGGCGATGTTTGCAGAAGCGCTTATGAACACCATGCCCTGGGATTATTGGTTGGATGGAGAGAACCCGAAACCCGCCACTAGAGAGGTGATCAATACGCTGGAGACGGTGATCGCTCGTAACCCGCAGCACCCTTTGAGTCTTCACTTATACATTCACGCGGTCGAGGCCTCGTCTAAACCCGAGCGCGCTGAAGATGCCGCAGACATGCTCGCAAGTCTGGTCCCCGGTTCTGGACATCTTGTTCACATGCCATCACACATTTATTGGAGGATCGGTCGCTACTTTGATGCCTCTGAGGCGAATGTTAGAGCGGCGGCGGTAGACGAGGCGTACATTGCTCAATGCAACGCTCAGGGTTTTTATCCGGCACTGTACTACCCGCACAATATTCACTTCCTGTGGGCGTCGGCGAGCATGGAAGGCCGCAGTGCGGTCGCTATCGCAGCCGGTGAGAAAGTTGCTGCAAACGTACGCCTAGAACAAGTTCGCGAATTTCCTGCTATCGAGTTCTTTCGAACTATTCCTCTTTTGTCGTACGTGCGTTTTGCTCGCTGGGAAGACGTACTCGAGTACCCTCGGCCTCCGCAGGAATTATCGTTTTCTACCGCCATATGGCGCTATGCCAGAGCGGTGGCTATGGCTCGTCGAGGAGCTGTTGCTGAGGCACAAGTGGAAGTAGCAAAAATGGAACAACTGCTGAATACGGAGGCGATTTTTCTTCTTGATGGGAACGACTACCCAGCAAGTCAGGTACTGGCGATAGCGCGTTTCCTCGCACTGGGCGAGCTTGAGCTCGCGAAAGGTGACGGCATCGCCGCTGTCTCGTCGTTCCAAAAAGCGGTGGCTGCGCAGGACCTCCTTCCTTACACGGAGCCTCCCTTCTGGTACTACCCGACTCGGCAGAGCCTGGGGTCCGCCCTCCTAACACTTGGGGATGGGACGGCAGCGGAGTCCGTTTACCGGGAAGATCTCAAGCACTATCCAAGAAACGGATGGTCTTTAATGGGGCTGTCACTAGCCCTTGAGCAGCAAGGGCGTACCCAAGAGGCGCAAGAAACCCGCAAACGATTCGACTCACTCTGGGAACGTGCAGACGTAGTTTTGCAAAGTTCGATTCTCTAGTTGCACGATTCTTACTTTTTGGCGATACGTACGCTCTTCGCTTCGCCACATATCGGCTCGTTCAACCTACTGCTGTTCCAAGCCTTCTACTAGCAACCAGAGGGGCAGTCCGGGTGCTGGCACGCTGGGCGTACCAAAGACTGCGCTAGAAACCTCGCTGTCACCTTCTGTAGTTTGCGCAGTGACGGTGCATCCATAGCTTACATCGTTAGTTAATCCGATGAACGTAGCCATTAGCTCCGATTCATTGCGGATAAGCTCGTTGAGGCTACCTTCTTCTCGGCAGCGGAAAGTAAAACCGGTGACAGAGAAAAATCCCAGCGTATCGATTGTGATCTTGATACGGAGTGTTTCGTCGGATTCTTCGATACTCGACACTATCGGCGCAGGCATTTGACTGGGGATGCAGCTTTCGCCGGCTTCTGCAAATTGCTGTTCAACAGCGCTGGGATAGGGACAACGGAACAGGTTGTCATCCAGGATAAGCTCGATGTTATTGCCGATAGCGTTGGCTACAAACGCAGGCGATATAACGCCCGTAAGCTTGTTTGAACTAACGTCTATTAGCTCTCCTGAGTTGATAGTGTTGAAGGAGTCCGGTATCTCCCCGGTAAGCTGGTTCTCTCCGAGAAAGAGACCTATCGATTGGTCTTTATTAATCATCAAGTTGGCTAGGTTAGCGGGAATGGGACCGGACAGTAGGTTTCCCGACAAACCCAAAGGGAACTGGATATTTGCTAAATCTCCCAGGTCTCCGGGAATTGGTCCGCTGAGGCGGTTTTCGCTCAGGGCAATGCCGGCTAAAACCGGGAGATCACCAAAGCCTGTGGGAATAGCGCCAGACAACTGATTGCTGGCGAGAGAGATTATGAAAAGGTCCTGTAATTCAGTCAGAGAAGACGGTAGGGGCCCCGAGACATTATTGTCATTCATTAACAGTGTTTGCAGAGAAAGCAGGTTACCCAGCGACTCAGGTAGTGGGCCATTCAGGTTGTTTCCGTTTAGATCGAGTCCAATAACGTCTCCATTAGCGCATCTTACTCCGTGCCAGCTACACTCCGGATCACTCGACAACCACCCGGAGTTTCTAGTCCAGTCGTCTCCCCGTGTCGATTCATAGAGCTCGGTGAGCGCAATGCGCTCTAGCGTTGTGACGTCCGCGTGTACGAACACTGCTGGCAGCGCACACAATGCTAAAAGTGTTTTAACAATCCTGTCCTTTATCTTCATGGGGCTTGTAAGTCTGTGTTCCGATTAGGATTTACGGATTTACGGATTCGCGCGCAACGACGCCAATTGGTGAGCGCAACATTACTCTCGCCGAACTATTCCTCATGAGGATGATTGGCGAAAGCTATCTGATCGCTGGGAGCCGAGATTACTTGCCGACCGATATTCGTTTCAAGTTTTCAATCAGAAAAAAAATAGAAATTTCATTACTCATTTTTGCAGTGAAACTAAGTTCTATTTCATGGTCTACACGCTACCCAATAAGCGGATTATGTGTCGAATATCGCATTCGGCAGGTACGGAATGTCGAAATTCACCTTGATGATCTATGATCTGCCCGATTTATCAATTACGCCTGTTCCGCTTTGGGAAGAGCAATTGCGTTTGTTCGCCTGGGAGCACGGCAAAAACGTCACGTTTAATTGGACTTATTTTCTAACTAACTGAGAAGCATAGTGAAGTGCCCAAAGTGTCATAGCACTAGCGTTCGCAAATCTCGACGGCAGAGTAAGAGGTCGGCTAGTCATGGGTTATTCCAGGTGGCTCTGAGGTGCGATGAATGCGGCTTCCGATTTTATGCAAGAGATCGTGGCTCAATTGCCCTAGCCTTAGCATCAGCGTTTTCCCTTGTCGCGTTCGTATCTTATGTTTTCTCACCGCGAGATGATGAGTTCCGCTACGAAACCGCTTCCGATCAAGCAGCTTCGGCGGCAGCTGTCGAAAATGGAGGCACAAGTTATTTAGGTAGGCTTCAGATTGAGCGCTTGTCATCTGCTGCCGAGGAGGGCGAAGCCAATGCGCAGATGAAGCTCGCCTTAGTGCTGACCGAGGAATTCGAGACCAGTGGTGATTCATCGCTGCAAAGAAGCGCAGACAAGTGGCTTAAGTTAGCTGCCGCCCAGGGACTACCGGACGCTCAGAAGCACCTTGGTGACCGTTTTCGTACCGGGAACGGAGTGGTTCAAGACTTTTCGCAAGCTGTGGATTGGTACCAACAAGCTGCTGATCAGGGATTACCCTCTGCCATGTATTCCCTGGGTGAAATGATTCGCACTGGCCAAGGAGTGGAACAGAACTACGTCGACGCTTATGTATGGTTGAATCTAGCAGCTGCCCGCGGTGATAAAAGAGCCCAGGACTCGCGTGGACAGATTGTCAGTCTCTTATCAACTTCCCAATTGAACGATGCACAGCGTCGTGCACGAGAGCTGGACGATACCATTCCGCAGGTTTCTGATTGATCAGGGGCTAGGCACCTTGAGCGTCCAAAACTGACCTCGGGCGGCACCGATTCAGCCTGTGTTCCCGGATGCGAATATCGAAAAGTTGCTGGTGCCTGCCTTAAAAACACAATACATATCTAGTGCGCGGCAAAGAGCCCGATGCGTGTCGCGAAAGGGCAAGCGTTAAACCTGCTGGTGTCTGAGCGAGCCTCTCCACAGAATCCTTAACCAAGCCGCTGTCTTGGGGAAGCGTGAAAATCCTCGAGAACGTTATCCGCGTATAAGGACAGTCAACACTCTGCAGAGCCAGAGTTGAAACGAATTTCCCCAGTTGCTGTCTATGTTTCGATGATTGCGGATCCATTCGCTGAGGCCCCACAAGGTGAAGCCCCTTTATGCCGCCAGGTAAACGTTCCATCGGCAAAATGTACAGTCCGACCTTAGCCCTATACACAAAGCTGCTGCGCGTGATCACCATCTGCTGCGCGCTGCTATTAAATGCTTGTGCAAGCTTGTCTGATCGAACTGCATCCAATTGGCCTGACAACCTTCCTTCTAGCCAACATTTTCTCGACGCGTATCAGAGCGATCTAGCGAACGCCGAGATTCAGTCTCAAAAAACTTATCTCTACTGGGTGCGCAGCTTTTACGAAGGCACGTTTCTGTATCCGATCGGATGGAATCAAATCACCGAAGACATTCTGGCGGAAACCGAGGGCGAGCTGCGGCTCGAAGCAAGGAGACAACAGCTCTACCAGCTCGGGCAGGACATCGCTACCGAGTGGGCTAAAGACACCAAGGTTAATCTGGTCGAGAATGCCCACCTCGCTGTGTGGAGCGTGGCCGCGACGCGGGCAGTCGAAGAGGATAATGTTGACGAGACTCTGGCCAAGATTCAGCAGGACGTCGAGTCCTTGATGCTTCTGGAGCTTTCCGCAGAAGACATAACGGCCGATCGGTACCATCCACAGGATCCGGACGACTGGTTCGCGTTTTAGCTTTCTCTACGGGTAGTACTTCCTTACCATTCTCCCGCGACGGTGCGGTTTGCAACAGTAAGTATGTAACGCGACCTACTAGTTGTGCCAGAACGATTGACCAGATCTAGGAGCGAAAGTGGACGTCGATGCGAATCAAATCAACAAGCGTATTGTTCTCGATTTTTGGAGCTCCCTTGATGAACTTGCTCCCGAGCAAGATCCTTCAGCTCTTGCAGCAGCGGTTCGCTGGTTTGGCTTCGACCCCATTGGCAATCTTGCCGGTAGCGGATCGTTCTTCGACGACTTTTGGTTTCCGTTTCGTAAGTCCTTTCCGGTCATAAATCGTGAGACACATATCTTCTTTGCCGGTGAGTCAAACGGCCGGGTTGACGGAGATATCACTAAAGATGGCCACCAGTGGGTGTCCGGCACCGGTCTGATCAGCGGTAAATTCGAACATGACTATCTTGGGATTCCCGCCAACGGCGAG
>JBCCNK010000265.1:0-5085 GCA_039025875.1 Pseudomonadota bacterium | reverse complement strand
GGCTGCGTCAATAACATCATGAACGTCGCGTTTATCAACGCGGCACAGGCCACGGCGCTCGCCATTGCTGCTGGGAAGGAACCGCCGGCTCCGGGGAGCGACGAGCCGGTTCTAGCGCTGGTTGCGACCCCGCTGTTCCATGTAACCGCCAACAACTGTGTGGCGCAGGTCGCCACCCTCGTCGGTGGCAGGATCGCGTTGATGTACAAGTGGGATGCGGCGGAGGCTCTGCGCCTGATCGAACAGGAGCAGATCTCTGCTTTCAGTGCGGTGCCGATGATGACCCGTGAGATTCTGATGCATCCTGAATTTGAGAAGCACGATGTGTCGTCATTGAAAACGATGGGCGGAGGCGGGGCGCCCATGCAACCGGACCTGGTCGGGAAGGTGCCGGAGCGGCTTCCGAATACACGTCCGAATACAGGTTACGGAATGACGGAGACCTGCGGGATAATCGCGGCGCTCGCACTAGAGTTCTACCTGGATCGGCCAACCAGCGTGGGTCCGGTTATGCCAAATTTTGAAGCGCGCTGTGTCGGCGAAGATGGCCAGGTTCTTGGTCCCAATGAGATTGGCGAGCTTCATGTGAAAGGCGCCCCGGTCATACGCGGCTACCTGAACAGAGCCGAAGCAACCGCCGAGACCATCGTCGATGGCTGGCTGCACACCGGTGATGTGGGCTACATCGACGAAGACGGCTTCCTGTATCTCGTCGATCGAGCAAAGGATATGGTACTTCGCGGTGGTGAAAACGTGTACTGCGCCGAGGTAGAAAACGCCATATTCCGCCACGACGCGGTGGCAGAATGCGCGGCATTTTCGGTTCCCGATGAGCGGCTGGGCGAAGAGGTGGGAGCCGCGATTTACCTGCAACCCGACTCCGTGGTGTCAGCCGGGGAGATTCGCGAGCACTGCAAAGGGTTGTTGGCTCCCTACAAGATTCCTCGCTATCTGTGGTTCACCGACGAGCCGCTCCCGCGGAATGCCAACGGTAAGTTCGTCAAGCGAGACCTGCAGGAATCCCTTGAGCTTGCCGATTCGCACTAGGGAGCCTATGAACAAGTCCAGGGTGCCTAGTTGGCCACGGTCATGTGGACGCCTGCGAAGTCCTCCTCCAGCCCGGCGCTGATGGATATGCGCTCGGGACTCACGCCGCCCTGAGTAACAAGGTAGGCCTTTGCCGCAGAAGCACGTTGCGTGGCGAGGGCGGACAACGCATTCGGGTCGAGCGCCAGAGAATCCAGAATCGCCTTTCGCAATTGCTGTGGTGCCATAGTGTCCGGCTCGGCTTCGGACCCTGTTTCGCTCCCGGATTCCGCACCCGCTGCGCTTCCGGTATCAGCGGCTACATTCGCCACCAGCGCGGTATACCTTTCGAGTAAGAACGCTTGGTAGGCGGGGCTTGATCCACTCACGTCGTTCGCGTCGATGCCCGCATCACTCAGTTGCTGCTGAAAGAGCTCTTCTTTAAGACTGGCTGTGTCATCTACTGGAGAGAACGAGCCACTCACTCTGAGACCGATTTGCGGCCGTTGGGACAGTGCATTGGCGAGGGCGTCTAATCCGGCCGTAGATGTGGTATCGGGAGCGGCGGCGCCAGGCGCGAAGGGAATGTCTTCCAGATTGGCATCGCTCTTCACCAGCCCGGCAAGGAGCTTGAACGGTGCGGTTGCGGCCCCAACGATGATGTTCGTAATGGCGCGGCCGATGACCTTGCCGAGCGAGAACTTGGGATCGTCGACGCTGCCACTGACCGGCACGGAAAGGTCAATCACCCCCTGACTGTCGGTGAGCAGTGCCAGCGCCAGCTTGAGTGGCAGTTTTACCGCCTGCTCACTGTCTACGGGTTCACCTAACTCCATTTGCCGGATCACAACCCGGTTATCCCCGTTGAGGCTTTCTCTTTGCAATCCGTATTTGAGGTCCAGGCTCATTATTCCGCTGGCGATTTCGTAGCCAGCATAAGTGCCGGAGTAGGGCGTCATATTGGCGATGTCGATGCCCCGAAAGTTGAGCCCAAAATTCATATCCCGGCTATCAGGCTGAAGACTTCCCCGAGCGTTGATCTCGACGGGTGCGTAGCCATCGACGGATCCATTCAACTCGAGCGACAAAGGCTCTGTGGCCTGGGTGTCGAGGTCGGTCAATCGGCCGTTTATCCCTTCGATATCAGCCTGGAAGGGGAGCGGCAAAGATGCGTCTGCGAAGTCCAGACGCCCATCGTTGAGGGTAAACTCCTCGACGATTACCCGCAGATCTGATCCGTCCGATTCCCCGTTTTCTCGCTCGCCTGTATCCGTTTCGGTGCTCGCCGTTGCGGTCTGTTCGGACTCGCTCTCTTGGGTAGATCCCGGTGCGGTGCGAATCACGCCGTTCACATTCAGCTGCCCGTCCTCAAGAATATGCAGCGAGCCGATGGGCTGGGTAAGCGCGAGACGGGCGATGCGCAGCGCCTGGCTCTGGGGTGTGAACTGTAAGTCGCGAAGTTCCAGAGCGGCTAGCTGAAAAGCTGTGGCTCCCGTCTCGTGGAGAACGGTACTGAAGGTACTGATATCTGCATCAACTCGCACAGAGGCCAGGGCAAAGTCCGCCAGGGCGACGTCTGTGGCCACGCCCATAACCCCACTGCTGATATCGGTACGCGCTTGCTGATTAACCAGAGGGTTAACCCAGGGCAGAGGCAGATCGGTAAGCTGGGTTCGAAGTTCGCCCTCGCCCGTGCTCGGCGTCAGCGCACCGCTGAGCGTAAATTCGAGCGTATCGTTGACTCTCAGGCGTGATGACAACTCCGCTGACTCGGCATCGGGCCAGTGCAGGTTGTTCGCGCGAAATGTGATCGGCGACACAGCCATGGCGCGAGGTGTGAGCATCTCCGTATCCCAGGTAACACGACTGTCGTCCAGAGTCAGCTCAGCGAGTGCGAGTTTCCAGCCGCTGCCATCGGTCTCATTGACTGTTCCCGTGGCGGAGGTCTCTGCTTCCACTTCAACGTCCGGCGGCAGTGCTTCGGTTTCGACCCCCTCAACGTTTGATTCCGGCAAAAACGCCTGCAGACTGGCAACCCCATCCCGATCAAATCCTGCGATGTCGAGGCCAGAGATCGCGAGCGAGGCCGCATCAACCTGTTGATCAGCAAGGCTCATCCCCAATCCCGTTAAAAAGACCGCCGCGAGGCGGATGAAAGACGGAGGGCTGCTCGCAGGGTCGTCTTCTGATCCTAGGGGCAGGACGGTCAGGTCGGTTATCCCAAGGCTGCTGTCTTTCAAGACAAGCCGCAGGTCTCCCAACCAGTGAGTTTGGTAATTTAGCTGCGACTGTAGTCGCAGGCTGTCCAGAACAAAGTTGTGATCTTCCGCCTGATAATCCCAGAACGGAACAACGTTGACGTCCTCCAGGGACACCGCGCCAGTGCTATCGCCTGAGGCTATCTCCAGTGACCCCTCCCAGCGAAGTACTCCACCGCGGTCGGTGGACAGTTGGAGCGATCCTTCCCCAATCTGACCCTGCGCCGTTCCTAGGTTTGCAATGTTGACTACCAGGTCTCTCTGCGTGGTCTGATACGGTTCGTTTTTTGTGCGGTCAGTAAAGCTGAGCCGATCCGCCTGAATTCGCAGCTGTTGAATTAACACTGGAGGGACTGGTGGGCTTTCTGCCGACTCGTCCGTTTTACCCTGGCCCAGCAGGTCATCGAAGTGAAAACCACCGTCTGCATAGCGCAGCACGTGGAGCGCCAGACCCTCTGCGAAGACACCATCCAGCACAATGGCAGAGGCCCAAAGGCTCGACAGGGAGAGGTTGATCTGAACCCGATCAAACGCCAGGGGTACGTGACCGTCTGCCTCTACGATTGACACACCGCGCACATCGAGCGCGAGGTTAAACGGATTGAGCACGAGCAGCTCGCTCTCAACATCGCGATTGAGCGCGGAGCTTGCGAGACGCGGAACGAAGTAGTTCAGCGCAGGTGTCACGAGCAGAAGTATCAGACCGACGTAGAAGAGATAGATCCGCAACAGCCAGCTGAATCCGCGTAAAGACCAGCTTGGTTTTGTCGACGATTGCGTCACAGCAGCTCCGAGGTGATGAGGCCCGGCAAGGGCCAGGTTGGAATCATGGTTGAGGTTCAGAGCCCCTTACGATACGCGTAGGGCGTAAGTCCGGTCCAGGATTTGAACGCGCGAATAAAGGCGCTTGCCTCAGAAAAACCTGAACGATACGCAACCTCTTCGACGCTTAGGCTGTGCTTGCTCAAAAAATGCAATGCCGTGTCCCGTCGGATATCGCTTTTGATCTGGGTGAAGGTTGTGCCTTCTTCGGCGAGTCGACGACGCAGTGTTTGTGGGTGTAACTCCACGCTCTCGGCCACGTTTGTCAGCTCCGGCATTTCCACCAGGTCCCGACGCAGCTCGGCGCGGACTTTGGCTGTCCAGCTGAAGGCATAGCTGCTGGTTAGCATTATGAGGGTAGGGTGGCGAAGATAGCGTTGCAGACTGGTCGGGGTCTGAATGATCGGTTTGCTGAGCAATGCCGGAGCAAACTCTAGTGCATAGTCTGGTTGATCGAAGGCCACCGGGTTGCCGACAAACATCAGTTTATAGTCAATCGCACGAGCCATGGGAGCGTGCCGGAATCTGACTTCGGCAAGGGGGAGCTCCTCCTGAACGAGCCAGCAGGCAAACCGATGCGTGTTGAGCAGCGACAGCTCCGGTAGATAACTACCGCGCGTTCCCGCCTCAGCGGCCAGCGTCAGCTTCCCCGCGTCTGGCGCAAACTCGACCGGTATTCCGCCCCGAAGCAGCTGAAAGAAGCGGCAGTAGCGCGCCAGCGCTTGGCCAAGCGTTGCGCTGGTGATAACCGCATGACACATCATGTGCCAGGTGCCGAGTGCTACGGGCACCTCGCTGTACCCGAGGGATTCATCGCCCATTTTCTGCATGGTATGAGTCTGCAGATCAGCAAATTGCTGAACGCTTATCCGCGCGAGAGGCTCCTTGAGTATCCGTTGAGGAATCTGGTGCGAGTGCAGGAGATCTCGAACGTCGAGTCCGGTTGCCGCTGCATGCTTCAGAACTCCCCGGACGTGCT
>JBCCNK010000264.1:0-5150 GCA_039025875.1 Pseudomonadota bacterium | reverse complement strand
CCCCGCTTCACCGGTGGATACCGTGACGGTTTTCGTAGATGCAAACGGTACGTTCTATCCGAACTCTTGGGACGCGCACCTAACACCAAGGCGTCGTTGGCCAGCGCATAGCCTTCTTAATGAATCCGCTGATGACCCTGACTTTCGGCAATTGATTGAGTCAGACGCGGAAAGACAAATAAAGGACCTGAGTAGTTTTGGGGCTGGCAAGTCAAGACTGTTCATCCTTGTTCATGGCTATAACAACTCGATGGAAAAAGCCGAGCTGGCGTATAAAGATATTGAAGAAAAGATAGATTTTAAAAGAGACGACGGCATCATCCTATTCTACTGGGATGGACTTGTAGCCTCCGGTGCCGGCCCTGCAAAGATCTGGTTCAACGCTACGGGGTATAGCCAGCTAGCAGGCTCCAGAGGCTTACGGCGCGTTCTTGCGTCATTTTCAGGCAAGGAAGTATTTCTTATCACACATAGTCGTGGCACTTCGGTGGTTCTTAGTGCCTTCGGTAATCCGGTTTACGACCCTGAGTTTCTTCGACACACATCGCGCGTAGCAGAGTCTTGGGGCGATCGGTACCAGAATTTTCTTAACCCAGAGCCACTTCGATCAAAAGGGAATAAATTTCACGTATTTGCTCTGGCGCCAGCAGTCGACCGAATAGACTTCTGTGATGAAAGTGAACAAAGACAGACGCGGTTCAATTGCTCCAAGATGCGCAGCCTGCCGATGGTTCAGAGCTTCCGTTACACCGTGAATACGGACGATCCTATACTCAACAAGTTTGTTGGGTTAAGCGGCGGCTTTAATCCAACAGGGCTTGGCGTAAATACTGAGGTCGGCTTGACTCTCCGGGCTGAGTTCACATTCCTTGAGGAGTACTTATTCGATCAGCCCGAGGAGTACCATGCGTTCAGGAGCTACGTCGCCAATCCGACCTTCGATGCGATGCTGAAAGATGCGGGCCTCAGAGCAGAGTAGTCAACCCATCGAGATCGATTTTAGCGCCTTTGACAGAGCTTGCCGTTGGTCTTCAATAAGTCTAAACCGGCAAAGACAGTGTCAATTCAATTGGCTGCCCGTTTTCGAATAGGGCTCGATGATCGATAGGGTTTCCAAGTCGTTGGAGGTGCAGGGCTTCTGGGTTCGTCTTCCTATAGTTGGGCGATGCACTGAAGGGGTCTGTTGAAATATCACTTAGTCTTGTACGCCTGCTCTGCTGGTGGTCCGACAACGGAATGCTGCGTGCTCTTTGCGCCGGGTGGGACTAGTCGACGCTCGCTGGTTTTTAATCTGATTGGTCGAGACCAGCCCGGCAACTCTGAGGAATAGGATTTACTTCCACATGCGGCATTTCCCGCTTCACCCTGCCTCCACAGTTCTTGATGACCTTTCTCCGCCAGAGCAAGACTCCGAGGTACTGGTCGTCGCCGCACACGGCATAGCAACCTCTTACAGAGCCTTCGAGGTTTTGCTCCACCGCATTTTGGATGGATTTTCAGAAGGTGGAGGTACCGCGGCACTGTGGGCTCCTCGACTTCCCTGGCACAACATTACAGGCACGCTTTTCGGCTTTGGTGATCTAAACGTTCTCGTAGACAGACTCCGCGAGGACCTTGATGCACTTTGGCACCGGGGGAGATACCGTCGGATCGTCTTTATAGGGCACTCCCTCGGGGGGCTGATTCTTCGTGCGCTCTACAACGCTGGCCGAAAATTCAACCAACAGGTTGTGACCTCTAAGTCTTACTTAGGCTGCAGCGAAAGGCGGCACTGGTCAGACCCGAATACGGTTGATCGCATGGTACTGCTTGCAGCCGTAAACCGCGGCATAAGTGCCTCAAAGGCAATGGGAGTGTTCAAGTCGATCGGCACTCGATTCGCGATGCAGCTATTCAGTGCTTTTCAGTTGTTCTCGCGTCACTACGTCACCTCCGCCCGGCATGACGGCGAATTTGTTGCTCAGTTGCGGCTGGAATGTGTAGAGGCGAAAGATCATTTGAGTCAGCTCACTACCGTTCAGCTGCTTGGTTCACAGGACGATCTGGTAGGGCCCAATGACACCATCGATCTTGTCACGGGTGCGAACTTTTACTACCTCGACATCCCCGAGACAGGGCATGCGAACATCCTCGATGTGGGCCGCTCCGAGGAAGATGCAAAAGATGCGGAAAATACGCGATGGAATTCGATTTGGCTCGCAATATCCGCCAGTACTTCAGAACTCAAACGTGAGGAGGTGCGACCTTGGGAGCTGGAGCGGCCCGAGGCTTTCGACGCTGAACCCCAACCAACACTTAGTATCGGCGGCGAGGTTACAGACGTTGTATTTGTCATACATGGCATCCGTGACCCGGGATTCTGGACCGACAAAATTGCCCGCAAAATCTGGAAGCGCGGAAAAGAGGTCAGTGAAGCGGGAAACGATCAACGGCGATTTGCAAAAGTAGTTGAGGGTTACGGCTTCTTTGGCATGGGCCCGTTTCTGTTTCCGTCCTATCGACGACAGAAAGTCAACTGGCTGGTAGAGCGATACATCGAAGCGCGATCAAAGCACCCAAAGGCGAGGTTTCATTTCGTGGGGCACAGCCACGGTACGTATGTTCTAGCGAAGATGTTGGAACTCTATCCAGTTTGTCGTTTTTACAATGTGGTCTTTATTGGATCTATTGTTCGTCAGCAATACCCGTGGTTCAGAATGCAGGCTAGGGGACAGGTAAAACGATTGCTCAACTTTGTGGCGACGACAGACTTCGTGGTCGCGCTTTTCCCGCGCCTCTTCGACATGTGGAACATCCAGGATCTGGGGGGGGCGGGCCATCTCGGTTTTATCGAGAGCGATCATTCTAGGCAGTTGTACTCCATCAAATACGCAGTCGGAGGCCACAGTGCTGCCAGGGCGGAACCAATGTGGGACGCGATTGCAAACTTTGTGATTGATGAGCCGCAAAACGGGCTACCTGCCTGGCCAGCGGAGCTTAAAGAGAGCAAAGGCAAATCGAAAAGGCTGCTCGAGAGGGAGCGAAACGGACCGCTGGCATCACTGGTTTCAGTACTCAGTCCAATATCGATCGTCATTGTCTGTGGTATCGCTGTCACTGTCCTTGGGATAATTCCCTCATTGCTCGTGAAAAACGTAGCGCCTGTCATAGTACCGGTACTACTAGCGATACCCTCGCTCGATGGGTGGCGTACGGTTGCTTGCATAGCTTTTCTAGCGGGTTCAGCGATTGCGTGGAGACAAAGAGCCAATAGCCGACGATTTGGTTTGTTGAGAAGCATTTTCGGGGCTGTGTTCCTCACCTGCACGCTTATTCTAACGTGGAGCGCGTTTCCGGAGCTAACTGCATTCACCGGGCCATATGAGGCATCCGCATATCCAGCCACGTATCACGTAGTGGTCGCAACTACGCTGGTCATAGCTTGGCTGATTACGGTGTGGTGGATTTTGCGCCGGCTTTAGACGTTACTGAATATCCTAAGCCTCATGGCTACTCGCGTAGCGGCAGATGAGCGTAGCGCGGGAAAAGTTGCCGTCGCGCTTTCAAGAAGAATGTTTTAGATGTGTCTGTTTGAATCTGGTTAAGGAGATACCGCAGTCCTGAGGTGAACAAGCTCCGGCGTTTGAATGAGCTCGAGGAAGAGATCAGTGAGTTAAAGAGAATAGCGACGGACACGATGCGCGATTACCGGGTATTGACAGCAGTAACCGGCCAAGACAGATCATCGATTTGGAGTTATCGCGCCAGGTATCGATACAGCTACCGTGATGCTTTGGGACTCTGGTCTTTTCTCATCCCCCCCGGCATATTCTGATGCTTGTGGTTAACTGTACTATCAGCAATCAAGCAAGCGCCGCCTGGGCCAGGCGTCCTTCTGTTCACTACGCAGGCCAGCACCAATCTCCAAAGCTAACCCGATCCTTAGGTAAACTAGCGCCGACTCTAGGCAGGACCAGTTAATGCGATTTAGAAGGCGACACCATGACGGCCGCGCACTTCGCGAGCTGTTAAACGACGGTGTGTGGAAGTCCGTGAATGAGTCGGCTGAAGTTCAGGCACTGGTTCCGGGATTTGATTCAGTTGCGGACCTGACCCCTTTTCTGCAGCTGAATACCGATGGAAGAAAGGCGCTTGCGGAGCTGGCAGGTGATCTACCCGACGCCGCTGCGGGCGAAGCGCGGATGCTACCGCCTGTGGACGTCCGCTCGTTTCGCGACTTCATGCTTTACGAAGAACATGTGATCAATGCGTCGCGGGGACTTGTGCGGCGTGTCATGCCGGGCGTTTATCCGATCGCCCGGGCGTACGAGACCGTGTTGCGTCGTCCTTTTCCTAGGTTCAAGCCTCATAAGCTTTGGTATCAGCAGCCGATCTATTACTTTGGGAATGGCTTGAATGTTCTGACTGATGGCGATCCTATGCCGTGGCCGAAGTACACCGACCTGCTGGATTATGAACTTGAGATCGGGGCGGTGTTGGTGCGACCGCTTCGCAATGCCTCAGCGGAAGAGGCTGCTGCGGCGATTGGTGGGTTCGTCCTTATTAACGACTTCAGTGCGCGCGACGTGCAGATAGATGAGATGTTCTCGGGCTTTGGTCCGCAAAAGGCCAAGCACTTTGGTTCGGCTATTTCGGCAGAGGTGGTGACCGCCGATGAGATTTTGCCGATCCTGGATGAGCTGACGGGATCGGTGTCGATCAACGGGCAGCAGGTCGCTACCGTCTCCAGCGCCGGCGCGCAGTTCACCCTGCCCGAGGCGATTGCATTTGCGTCTACCTGCGAAGATCTGCATCCGGGTGAGTTGTTTGGGTCCGGTACGCTTCCGGGTGGTGCAGGTATCGAGAACGATGCCCTGGTTAAATCCGGGGATAATCTCACGCTAGTTGTGGACGGTCTCGCCAGCCTTACCAATGTTGTGTCTGCAAAAGAGCAGTAAACCCAGAGAGGTTAGTCGACCGGTCTTGCGTCTCACCAGGATCGTGTCAGACGCATGGTTGAAAGAGGGGGGTGCTGACACTTTTGCGGCACGCCGGGTTTGCCTAGGGCCATCTATGTTATCCGCTGAAGATGGACGCCCTTTAAGGCAGTGCATTTAGGGACTGTCGACCAGCTCAGCGCGACGAACCTAAGCCATAGCGCAGCGAACTGT
>JBCCNK010000263.1:0-5158 GCA_039025875.1 Pseudomonadota bacterium | reverse complement strand
GTCTCCTCATCGAAATCCGCTGGACGATCTCTGCCAAGCAGGGCCTCTCCATCGGACGCTTGCCCGGTAGCAATATTTTCAAACCCGTAAGTGTCATAACCGCCAGGTTTGTAGCCCGTCGCGACCGAGGCGAACAACAGCGAATTATCGTTCGGGCGCCAGTTGGCGACGATGCGGAAGGTTGTGTCACTCCAGCTTTGCGAATCAGATAACGCGCCATCTGGCGTGGGTAAGACACCTTGCACACCACCGGAGAATTGAGAGCCGCCGAGGTCTGCTAATCGCTCGTTTGAGTACTCGCGTTCGTCATCGAAGTAGCGTACACCCACGGCAATATCGAACTGCTCACTGAAGGCGTAGCCAACTTCTACATAGGCAGAGTAGCCTTCATAGGCGCCGATGGTTTCGTTGTAATCGTTGATCAAACCGTTGGTTGACGGCGTGAATTCATAACCCAAGTAGTCCTCATAATAAGCGGAGCAGCCGCGGTAGGTTTGGCCCGCATACAAGTAGTAATTCAGGTAAAGGTCGCAGTAAACATCTTCGCTCTGAATATTGCCGAACGTGGTGTCGATGTCTTCGTTGTAGTACGACGCGCCTGCGTACCAACTGAGTGGCCCGTCGCCTTGAGAGGTAAGGCGAAGCTCGGTCTCGAAGTACTCACCCGACTGAAACTGTTCGTATTCAAAGAGTGTGATCGGAAGACCGTCGAAATCTTCACCGTACTCGTAGTCATGGTCTTTGTAGTGGGTGATCGACGACAGCGTTGCAAAGCCCAGATCGTAATCCATGATCAAGCCCAAGCTGAATACCTCGGCCTCGTCACGGTCACCGACTTCGTTGTTGATGTTTACATTTCGGCTGTCGCCCACATTCCAGGGCGTGCCGCCGCTCAGAAGCAGAGATTTACCGCTTGTGAAGTTCGGACCTTGTCCTGTTACACGATAAATTGAGCCTTCCTGCTGCCGGTCATCATATTGGAGAATCAGGTCTCCGTTAAACTTCTCGGTGTTATAGTTAAAACTGACGCGCAAGGAGTCGTTATCGTGGGCAATAAGATCCGGGCCGCCAAATAAGTTCTCGACGTAGCCGTCTTCTTCCGTATGGAACCCAGCGATGCGCATCGCAAAGTTGTCATTGATCGGTAGATTGACCGCACCTTCAAAAACGAAAACGCCGCGCTCACCGATATCGAGTTCCGCATAGCCCTCGGTGGCTTCTGTATTCGCTTTCTCAGTGATGACGTTGAACGCCCCTGTTACCGCACCTCGTGCAAACAGGAAACCTTGCGGTCCGCGAAGGACCTCTGTTCGCTCTACATCAAAAAGGCCACTGACTGCTGCACCGGTTCGACCCTGGTACATGCCGTTTACGTAGAAGCCGATCGACGGCTCGGCGCCATTTCCAAACAAGTTGGTTCGGATACCGCGGACCGCAATCGTGTCCAGGAAAGAGTCTTTAGAATTCCCTGATATACCAGGCGTAAATTGAATCAAGTCTTTGATGTCATTTAAATTTAGCAGTCTTGTCTCAGTACCCGTCATCGCAGTCATAGACACGGATACATCCAGCACCGATTCCGCTCGTTTGGTGGCGGTAACAACTACCTCTTCGAGGCTGAGTTCTTCCTGAGCGTAGAGTGGAGTGCTAGCTGCGCCAGCAAAGACCGCCATCGACACTGCTTGTGCAAGCCTTGATCTTGTTCCGGGATGGCTGACGGAGGTTTCGTTATTTTTTCTGGCTTTTGAAAATCGATGCTTAGCCATATTATCTTCCCGTGTCTCTTGGTTGTTTTCCTGTAAGAATCGGCCAGCGCAATTAGCGTCGGAGCGTTCGTAATCGAATATCGACGCTAGCTCTTGACGAAGCTTTTCGCAATACCCCAGAAACGTAAAAATATCTGTCTTCTCAAGCGTGCGTTCCTACAGGTTCGGAAAACAATCCCTTAAGTGGAACCACGGCTCAAGTGCTCGCACCGAGTTGGTGCCTTTGACTAGATCCCGGTCTTTAGATTGGTAAAGAAGCCAAGCTTCCCCTCATAGTTCTAGGGGTATGCCTTCCTCTTCGAGCGCCGTGCGCATCGACGTCAGTTGCTCCTCGTAGCGTCGCCAGCGACCGACGGAACGTGTATGAGCCGGCTGCCGAACCTGAACCGAACTCGCGGTAGTCACTGCTCCTTCTTGCTCATGGAAAGACAAACAAGCGTCTTCCCAGGGTAGCCCCAGGAAGCTGATAAGTTCTCTTGCATTGGGCTCTAAATTGGCTGCGGTATCTTCGTAGGAAACATCCAAAAACCGATCACCAAAGCGTTGCCGCCAGGTGTCCATGAGTTTGAAGTATCTCGCGTGATGACGAGCCATCTCGCTCTGCTCGTAGGAATGGGGATAAGCATCAGCGAAGAGCTGTTTGAAGCTCGCAAAGCAGGCATCCATCGGCCCCCGTCGGAGATGGACGATTTTCGCGTTTGGCAAAGACTTTAAAATCAGAGGGATATACAAAAAATTTGGTGGGAGTTTATCGACAAAGCGAGGCGTGTCGCCACGGAGCTTGGCTGTTGATGCTAGGTAGGCGCTACCTAACTTCTCTGGATCGACCTGTGCTCCAATTTCAGCCAATTTCGGAGAATAGTTTGTTTGTTCTCGATAATCACCCAAGCGACGTAGACAGTGACCGAACTGGCGAAGTTCGCCCGCAGAATGAACTTGAGAATGAGCCACAATAATACGTTCGATGAGCGTAGTACCGGTTCTAGGTTGACCAACGACAAATATGGGCGAAGGGTCGAGGTCTCCGGTTGGTCCTTGTGACAACCAGTCTTCCGTGAACGTTTCAGTGAAGGCGTCGAAGGTCGTCTGTTCGAGCGCTTCGTTAAACTCTAGCGTTTTTCGTCGCTCGCTTGCGCCCTGTTGAAACGCATGAAAGGCACCATCCCAGTCCTCGAGATCCTCGAGTTCTTTGCCCAAGCCGTAGTACAAAAATGCGAGGGCTCTGGGATTCTTAACTTTAGCTATTAATCCTTCGAGCGTTCTTACGTGATCTCGATCTGTAGCTTTACGTAGACCGGACATTAGCCAGTGCGCATTAGGGTGCCCGGGAACACGCTCGATGACATGTTCCAAAATATGCGTAGCCTGGTCGGTCCTATCTAAAAACCGATGGTTATTCGCAAGATTAATTTGAAAAGGGATACTCTCTGGATCACCGGCTAAAGCGCGTTCGTACCAACCACCCGCTATCTCGTGCTCTCCCAATTGGCCGTGCACCTGCCCGATCAGGTCTAAAATATGGGGGTTGTTGTCTGCGTGGGCCACGGCTTTTGCCAACGCCGCATCTGCACGGCCAGCGTGACCAGCTCTGACAAGCAGAAATGCTAAGTTGGCCCAAGCAGCTCCGTGATCTGGTTTGAGCCTTGTAACCGAGCCAAAGGCCTGAATAGCGTTCCCGGTTTCTTTTATCTCTCTGGCGATCAATCCGACAAGAAAGTGGGCTTCTACCAAATCCGGTTTTGCAGATAGCAGCTTTCGGCAGCACGCGGACGCCTCATTGATCCGTCCGTGGTTGAGATGGGCGAGACCCTCACGCAAAGCGGTTTGCATCCAGGCTTGGATCGGGGTGGTGCTCTTTTGCATCGTATTTCCACTCTAGGAAAAATCAATCTTGCCTGCTGCAACCCCGTCCTAGCAAATATATGTGAGAACCGCTGGTAAGTCAGACTTTCTAGAGAACGCATCACAACACCTCAAGGGAAGTAAGGCCAAGACCATTGTTTGGGAGTGATTCCAAGCTTTGTTACGGGGATTACGGTCTTGTTGATTGACCAGGCTGCAAGCGTTACCCGCAGTCCATTTCAGAATGCATAGTTGATGTTGAAGCCAAGCAGCTCTTGATTTTCATTGCTCCGGCCGGTGACTGTAGCCAGGTAGGCTTCTAACGCCAGGCGTTCATTGTGTACGGTTCGAATGCCCGCGTTTACAACGAATCCGTTATCGTCTGCCACGGTCTGAGAAGCGCTGGTATCGACTTCGTAATTCACGGCGAGGTACGGATTCCAACTTTCGCCTAGGTAGCTCACCTCACCGCCGAAACTTAGCCGAGCTAAAGAGAGATCTTCGAGTTGGACTCTTTCTCCCCGCCCTGTGCGGTAGGCATCGTAGGACTCCTCAGAATAGTTGAAAGCTGCTTTTGCTAGGTAAGAAAGCTTCCCTCGTTGGGTCGCGGCGGTAAGGTCCACACCGAAGGACAAACGTTGCGAATCATAGTTAGCTCGCTGGGCTTCCGCCGCGTTAAAGGCGCGTTCTTCTAGCTCGTTGTCCAGCTGAGCCCAGCTTAAGTTAACACTGCTAAACAGCCATTGATTGAACGCAACGCCTCCGTACCCACCCAGGATAAAGCCGGTGTTTTCCTGAAGGCCGGAAATAGCTCGATACTCGACCTCACTGTCTTCGTAGCCTACAAACGCGCCGGCGACAAAACGAGACCCCAAAACTCGATCGAGGCCCGCAAGCAGACTAACACTCTCGCCATCGATCTCTTGCAAACCGGTAGTGCCAGGGAGTAAAGCGCGCTGATCGTAGCGAGTAGGGGTAATGTTTAACCAGCCGCTACCGCTTGCCTTGGCGTCCGAGCTGGTTGCATCTCCAGCGGACAAACCGGTCGCGAAACTCACCGGTGAGTAAGCGACGCTGCTCGTGCCTCCACTAGACCCAAGCAGGTTGCGAATGCTGTTGGAAACCTGTCCTTGGATTATCTGAGGAATGACTCTCGCCGCTACGCTTAACTGTTGCGCATTAGTCGTTTCTAAGATGTCGCCTTGAATTAGCCCATCGATTCGCTCTAGGGAGAGGATGACGCTATTGGCCGTATAGGCGAGCGAGGCATCGAGGTACGGCTGATTCGAGGTCGCACTATCGAAAGTTCCCGTGAGTCCCCCATCGGCCCGCAGGATCGTGTAGTCCTGAGCAACGGACCAAGCGCCATCGTTGCTGATCGCTCGCACTTGTCCGCCGTTGAGTTCGATCGTGCCGATGTTAGTCAGTAGATCGCCCGTTCCGTCTTCTAATGCATCCACTTCAAAAACCGCATTGGCTTCGAACGCGAGCTCTGGGGCGGTCAGCGCGATCGTCGTCGCTGTACCATCTGCTAGCGAGAACTCACCATC
>JBCCNK010000262.1:0-5179 GCA_039025875.1 Pseudomonadota bacterium | reverse complement strand
AGGAGACGATCGAAGTAAAAGCGCGCTGTCATCAGCTTGGCTTCATAGAAAGAAGTATCGCCGTCACTGGCGGCGATCTTCTGCTGAGCGACAACTGCCATCTGAGCCCAGAAGTACCCGAGTACGACGTAGCCGGAATACATCAGGTAGTCGACAGCTGCTGCACCCGCCTCGTCTGCGTTCTCCATCGCCCGCTCACCAACCTTGAGTGAGATCTCGAGCCACTCATCTTTATAACCCGCCAGAGGCTTCATGAACTCGTCACTAGCATCTGAGGCATGCGCCTTGATGTACTCATCCATATGCGCGGTAAAGCCCATGAGAAGCTGCCCGCCGGAGCCAAGTACTTTTCGGCCGAGTAAGTCGAGTGCCTGGATACCCGTTGTACCCTCGTAGAGCATCGCGATTCGCGCGTCGCGCACGATCTGCTCCATTCCCCACTCGCGAATAAAGCCGTGACCGCCGTAAATCTGCACACCGTGGTTGGCAGCCTCGTAGCCCGTTTCGGTGATGAACGCTTTTGCAATGGGCGTGAGCAGTGCCATTAGGTCGTCGGCCTGCTTGGCGCGCTCTTCGTCGCCTCGATCAACCACATCTCCCAGCTGCGCCAGGTAGTAAAGAAAGGCCCGGCTTCCTTCGGCGATGGCTTTCTGCGTCAACAGCATTCTGCGCACATCCGGATGCACGATGATCGGATCGGCGGGCCCATCCGGGTTCTTCGGTCCGGACAGGCTGCGCATAGCCAGCCGCTCGCGCGCATAGTCCAGCGATCCCTGGTAAGACAGCTCAGCATGGGCAAGGCCCTGAATAGCGGTGCCAATACGGGCTGTGTTCATAAAGGTGAACATGAGATTCAGACCGCGGCCGTGTTCACCAATCAGGTAGCCCTTGGCGCCGTCAAAGTTCATGACGCAGGTCGCTGAACCCTTGATGCCCATCTTTTTCTCAATGGATGCGCAGTGAACGGCGTTGCGCTCGCCCAGGCTACCATCGCCGTTGACGTTGTATTTGGGTACCACGAAGAGAGAGATGCCTTTGGTGCCGGCAGGTGCGTCGGGCAGGCGTGCAATGACGATGTGCACGATGTTATCGGACATATCGTGCTCGCCTGCAGAAATAAATATTTTGGTGCCTGTGATGGAGTAGCTGCCGTCCGCCTGCGGCTCTGCTTTTGTTCTCAACAATCCAAGATCGGATCCGCAATGCGACTCGGTTAGGCACATGGTGCCCGTCCAGCGACCGCTGATCAGATTCGGCAGATACTGATCTTTTTGCTCATCAGAACCGTGCTCTTCCAGAGTCTTGATGCATCCATGGGACAAACCGGGATACATCAGCCAAGACCAGTTGGCGGTGCCGGCTAGCTCGTTGATAACGATGCCCAGCATGTTGGGCATATCCTGTCCGCCGTACTTCGCTTCCGCCGAGAGAGCGGGCCAGCCGTTGTCGACATACTGCTGATAGGCATCCGCAAAGCCCTCGGGCGTCGTTACGCCTTCCTCGGACCAGACGCACCCTTCTTCGTCGCCAGTTTGATTGAGTGGCGAAAGCACGTTTTCGGCGAACTTGGCGCCCTCTTCGATGATTGCGTCCATCAGGTCAGGCGTCGCTTCTTCGTAGCCTGGCAGAGATTGATAAAGCGCTTCGGTATCGAGCACTTCATTGATCACGAACTGAATGTCGCGCAGCGGTGCTTTGTATGTGGGCATAAGACCTTCCCCCAGTCTTGTTTGGATAGCTGTGACACTCAGCCACTGCTATGTGTTCAGTGTTAACTTTAGCCAGTATAGCCGAAATTGGAAAAAATACAGCCTCAATTCGTGAAGCAGTCGACGGCCTGCAGGACGGGCAAGCTGTATCTGATGTTTTCGAAGATCTGGCCATATACGACCGGTTTTGAGCTGTAAATCGAAGCGAAACCTCAGGGAAGATACTGTGCTTTTACCACCTGGTTGTCACCGCCCAGCCGCTGCTGTCGCTCATTCCCGCGACACCCCGGCGATGCTTAATGAGTAACTTATTCGTGAGTGCACCTGATGACCGCTCGTCGCTCAGGGTTCGATTGGATCAGTTCTTGGATGCGTTCTTACCTCAGCAATGCTTGTTGTGCGACCAGCCAACCAGCAATAAGCATCCATTTTGCGAAACCTGCAGCGACCGCCTTGTGCTTAATCGCGATAGCTGCCCGCGCTGTGCGCTGCCATCGTGCGGCGGTCATTTGTGTCCAAAGTGCCAGCAACACCCGCCGCTTATTCATCAGATACACGCGCCATTTCTTTACGACGCGGCTCTGGCGATGCTGGTACGACGCTGGAAATATCAGGGTGATCGCGAGTTGGCCGCTCTCGCGGCAGTGCTCATTACGAGACACGTCCACAGGCCAGACGACCTTGGCATCCTCATGCCGATACCACTGCACTGGTCTCGTGAGTTGCGCCGGGGGTTTAATCAGAGCGAGGATCTGGCCATGTACCTACGACAGATCTGGCGCCTTGATCAGTCGCCCACTCCAATCCGCTTCATCCGGTTACATCGCGGTAAAAGCCAGGCAGGTTCCAGCCGTCGACAACGTCTCCACAAGCACACCCTGCGCTTTGCAGTACGCGGTTCACTTGCAGGCGCACGGGTCACGCTGGTGGACGACATCTGCACTACCGGGGCTACCGCCGAATCCGCCGCCAGTGCGTGTCTGGAGGCAGGTGCTGTGCAGGTATCTCTGCTTTGTCTGGCTCGCACTCCCTTGCGCTGACACAATACGCCTATGGCACGCGTCCTCTATGAGCTCACTTCTCTTGCCGAAGCGAACCCACGTACTCGCAAGCTACGCCGGGCGGCGGCATCAGGCTGGATGATCGCCTGCCTTCTCGGCTCGGCGTTAGTAGCAGCGGTTGCGATGGCGGTTCCAGCGGGGGCCGCGACACTGCGGGTCGCGGTAGCTGCAAACTTTCGAAGCGCGGCGGAACAGCTCCTTAAGCAGTACGAAAAAGAGTCGGGGGTAGCCGCCGAGATCAGCTCGGCATCTACTGGGGTTCTAGCGGCCCAGATTCAAAAAGGAGCACCGTTTGACGTGTTCCTGGCCGCCGATGAGCGTCGGCCCGCCACACTGATAGAGAATGGCTTCGCTGTAGCACCAAGCCAATGTTACGCACGGGGCGAGCTGGTATTGCTCGGCGCACCTACGGTGGCTGCTCTCAAGGCTCCAGGGGAACAACGGCTCTCCATCAGCAATCCGCGCACGGCTCCCTATGGTCGCGCGGCGCATGAAGTCCTCACTAGCCTCGGGGCAGACTTTGCGGACGATCGCCTATTGACCGCCTCGAACGTACAGCAGGCGTTCAGCTACTACGCACTCGGAGTTGCGGATCTCGCGCTTGTGGCCCGCGCCCTCGCAACGGACGAAGGTGTACCTGTTCCGCCCGACCTGCATGAACCCATCCTTCAGCACGCCGTGGTAGTCAGGCGGAGCGCGCGGCGGGAGGAAAGCTTGGCTTTGATCCGTTGGCTCGCAGGCGACACGGCGCGGATGACCATGACTGAGCTGGGGTATCGCGCTTGCTCCTGAGCGCCGGGGAATGGCGTGCCGTTGTGCTTACGCTTGAGCTCGCAGCCGTAAGCACGACAATTCTGCTTGCCCTGGGAACACCCATCGCATTGTGGCTTGCGAACACGCGAGGGAGCCTGCGCGCCTTCGCAGAAGCCTTGATTGCCTTGCCGCTGGTACTGCCGCCCACAGTACTTGGCTTTTATCTGTTGATCAGCTTTGCGCCCGATTCGCCGCTGGGAGCGCTCTGGTACAACGCGTTCGGCCACGACCTTGCTTTTAGTTTCAGTGCTCTGGTTCTAGGTTCCTGCATTTACTCGATGCCGTTCGTGGTTCAGCCGCTGCAACAGGCCTTTGCAGCCATCCCGGCGGATCTGCATTCGATGACAGCGACCCTAGGCGCATCTCCATGGGATCGTTTCTGGACTTTGACCGTACCGCTCTCGAAACGGGCATTTATGCTGGCAGGCGCTCTGGCGTTCGCTCACACCCTCGGCGAGTTCGGCGTCGTGTTGATGATTGGCGGCAGTATTCCGGGCGAGACACAGGTGCTGTCGATTGCCTTGTATGAGCACGTAGAAAACATGAATTACCCGGCTGCCCACCGGCTGGCGCTGCTTATTCTGGCAACCTCGCTGATCATGCTGTTCACTCTTTACCGACGAGACGGATGGAGACTCGGTGCGAAGTCATCGCGGCTCCAAAACCAGACCCATCCTGCCGAGAATGGACAGGCCCGGTGAACGGTCTGGCAGTCGATATCGACCAGCCGATTAAGGCCGGCTTTCGGCTCTCGATCAGGTTCGAAGCACGAGAAGGTGCCACCACGGCACTGATGGGCCCCAGCGGATCGGGTAAGACCAGCGTCCTGGATGCCATAGCAGGGCTTCGTCCGGATCTGGCCGGGGCGTCGGTAAGCTATGCGGACACCCAGTGGTCGGGCACGGATACGACGCTGGCAAGTTGGCGTCGACCCCTGGCGTATGTCTTTCAGGATGGACGCCTGCTTCCGCATTTGTCTGTTCAGGGCAACCTGCTGTACGCACGCAAGCGCGCCCTTACCGGTGGTTTTAATCTCGAGACCATCATCGAATGGTTTGAGCTGCGACCTCTCCTCGACGCGCCTGCTACAGCACTCTCAGCAGGTCAGCGACAACGCGTTGCGATTGCCCGGGCGATCGCAAAAAATCCGCGGATCATGTTACTGGATGAACCTCTGGCCAATCTCGATCCCGCGTCGGCGGCGCAGTGCATCCGCCATTTGCGCCGTGTGCGACGCGAAACCGATCTAACGATGCTCTACGTAAGTCATCGAATCGATGAGGTGTGTGACCTGGCGGATTATCTCGTTTTGATGGATTCGGGCAGCGCTGTGGCAGAGGGGCCGCTCACCGATGTTCTCAATCGCCTGGATACGGGGCTTGAATCGAATCCTTCCGCTGCAAGCGTTCTCGAATACACCAACGCGCAGTGGGAAAAGGAAAGCTCGCTATGCCGATGCGATATTGGCGGGCACTGGATCTATGTTCCCCAAAGAGTACCGACCAACGAGGGCCGAATCCGCATCGCATAGCGAGCTTTCCTTTTCCCACTGCGCGTTGGTGTATTCGAGAACGCTTGCAGCGGAAGGATTCGATT
>JBCCNK010000261.1:0-5253 GCA_039025875.1 Pseudomonadota bacterium | reverse complement strand
GGGCAACCAACTGATATCCCACTTGCCGTTCTGCGCGACGCTAAGTGTGGTCTGTACTTCTGCATGCGTGAGCACGGTGTCTCCGCGTAAAAAAAGCGGGCCGCTTCTGGCCCGACCTGATCGTAAGGGTGGCCGGGTAATCCCGGGACAAGCTTAGGGTCTTCCCCAAGCTGCTCCGGAATGGCTTTTTGGTTGAGCACGCCATGACCACGCTTCTTTACAGCAGATCGACACACAACAGATCGACTCGCAGTGGCTGCCAAGGCGGTGTAGCGCTTGCACTTGTTGTTTGGTTTATCGCGGGCATGTCTATTTTGGTGGCCGGTGTGGTAGCCGCCGTTCGCACCGACACCCGCTTTGCCACCCTGCACCGGGAACGAGCGCAGATCAGTACGGCGGGCGATGGCGCGATCAACCTCTTTCTTGCCGAGCTCTTAAGTGCACGAGCAGCGTCGGGTAATTCCCAGGGGGGCGCAGGCCCGACAAACTTATCACCGAGAACCTACCGGGTTGGTCCAACGCTTTTTCGCGTGCTGGCAGTGCCAGCCGTACTCCACATTAATCCCCAGAACGCACAGCCTCAGGAGCTGGCGCAGATGTTTTTGGCATCCGGCGCCGTCCCAACCGATCAGGTGCAAGCGGTGACCGGCGCTGTAGTACAATGGCGCGCCGACCCCAGGGCGGGCGTGCGACGATCCGGTTCGCGCATGTCGGCATTGGAAGACCTGCTAGAGGTTCCCGGTGTAAACCGGGTGATACTCGACGGTATCGCCGATTTCGCTTACGTGCCTGCGGTAACCGGGCGTCGCGTTTGGCAACAAAACCGTACGCCCGAGGTACTGGCGCTTTTGCGACTTTCCGCACCCGGCACGCGAGCCGCACAGGGCGAGCCGCAAATTGAATTGCCAGCGGGCCTGGCGGGGCGAGTTTCCCTACTCAGTGGGGAACTTCGCGTGGATGCCATGGCCAACATAGATGGGCGCAACTGGCTTCGGAGAAAATGGGTGAGTTTTCAGGGTAGCCAGGCGGGGTTGCCGTGGCGCGTAGAACAGTCGGAACCTTCCAGGGTTATTTCGAGTGGCGCTGGGGTTTAACACTGTCGTGCAGATTTTGGAGATGATCAACTTGGCAAAATACGCGCTGACAGTCGCTGACGTCCTGGCCGACGAGTGGGTCTGTTGTGGCTGAGGGACTCAATCAGTGGGAGCTGTTTGGCGTTGATACGCGCTCCATTGGCCAGTACTGGGTTCAGGCCTGGCGCGAGTTTTTGTTTGTGTCTCGCTCACCCATCCGCCGTAACCTCGATGAGGTCGTTGAGTTGTTCGACGGCGACCAGCGTATCTATGTGCGTAACGGTGAACATGTCGAACCTCCCTCCCCCCTTGGGCCGTGTCGGGCCTTTCTTGTTCCGGAGCATCTTGTGCTCACCCGCGAGCTCAAGATCCCCGTCAGCGCCCTCGGTGAGTTGCAGTCGGTGTTAGAGATAGAGTTATCAGCCCTTAGCCCTTTTTCGCGTGATGATACCGTCAGCGGGTGGAACGAGATCCGACGTGCTGATGGTATGGCGACTTTCGCATTGGTCGTGTGCTCCAAAATTGCCTTACACCGTTGGTTCCAGCAACTCGATTCAGTGAGTGAGGAGGAGAAGGTCAACGGGGAGTTCTGGGCGCGCGCGGGCACTACGTATGTAGAGATATCCCGATCAGCTCAGTCCCCTCGCGACGCGATTTATCGACGTCGCCTGACACGGGTAGGACTGTTAGCTACGGCGGTGTTACTCGGGCTACTCATCGTGATCGGTCTGTACGCTTTCCAGCAAAAGGTCTCATTAACGAAAGTCCAAGAAGTTGCAGCCGTTTACAACCGCGATTCTGAGAGCGCCGTGCGCGCCCGGGAAGAACTGCTCGCCGCAAACGAGCAGCTTAAACAGGCGCACGATGTTCAGTTCGAGTACCCGAATCCGCACCTGGAGATCGCCCGCCTGACTCGGTTACTGAAGGACGATACTTTTATTACGCATTTTTCCATGCGCGGTAGTGAGCTACGACTTCGCGGCCGCTCCGCCGACGCGGCGCTCGTTATGCAGAGCCTGGCTCAGGATGAGGCCTACGAATCGGTTGAGGCGGTAGGACCCATAACCTCGGTGGGCAACACGGGGCTTGAGCAGTTCAATCTCAAGATCACCGTTGATCTGACATTGGACGCGAGCTCGTGACTTGGGTTCGGGAGCACACGCGCAGTGCGGTGCTGGTGGCACTGACCCTGCTGTTGCCCCTGGTTCTTTATCTTCAGGTGCTTATAAATCTGCTGGGTCTCGCCTTCGACTATACCCGCGAGCGTGATCGTCTGGAACCGCGCCTGGCTCGCTTAGGCGGACTCCAGGAGAGTGGTGAGTTGTTGGAGGAGCGACGCAGCGCAGCGACGGCGTCACTCGCTACTGCAATTTACCCTTCGAGTAACGATGAGTCAGCATTGGCGGCCGAGTTGCAGTCGTCCGTGCGCCAGGTGGTGATTGACTCAGGGTTAAGTGTCACCAATTCGCAGGTTTTACCGATCAGGGATGAAGATGGCTTTAAGAAGGTCAAGATCAAGCTCACCGCTGGTGGCACCCTAGCGGCTCTTGACGCTGCGTTGGTGGGGCTCACCGCACATTCACCGACACTTTCTATTGAATCGCTCGATACGTTTCCGGCCCGAGTCAGCCGGCGTCGGGCGCGCGCTGCGTCTCGACAGGAACAGGCACTGACCGTAGTTATGCAGGTCATGGCCCTGCAGGCGAAGTCGTAACACGATGTCTCGGGCGAAGTAGACGTTGGCGAGAACAACTAACATTTTTGAGCGGTACAGGAACACGGCCGCACCGCAGCAAACCGAGCGCCGTGTGGAGCTAGTGCTTGTCTTGGTGCTTGTTCTGATCCTGTTTCAATGCCTGCGAGTAGGCTGGACTCTGATTCAGGGGCCGCAGATCGAGGCGAAGGCACTCGCCGCTGATGCGCTGGCTGTTCGGCGCACCCTGGAAAGCCGCTCGATCACCGGTGCGGATAGTCAGCAGATACAAGGCCGTCCATTGTTCTGGGCCTCTCGCAGGCCGCTTGAGCCGGTGCCAGAGGTGATCGAACAATCGCAGCCCGAGGCCGGCCAGGCAGCTCCCAGGATCGAGGGTCTAACCGTTACCGGGGCGATTGGTGACGGCGAGAATGGGATCGCGATCGTTGAGTACAAAGGCGAGCTGCTACGCATGCCGGTGGGCAGCGACCTTGCAGGCTGGACATTGCTACCCATTGACGGCGCGCGCGTTGTTTTTGCCAGCGCGGCGCAGCGAGACGAGCGACGGCTTACTCCCAGGCCAGTAGAACCACGCGCACAGCCTACCCGCACCAATGCGTCTCTGGCACCGAATGCAGCTGGTAATGAGTCTGGTCGGGGTTTGAGTGAAGAAGCCATTCAAGAACTGCTACAAACGGCTCGGCAAGGCAAAGCTCGGGCGGCGGCCGACCAGCGGCAGGAAGGTAAGCTCAGTACCGGCGGGCCTGAGCCCAAGCTGACCCTCGGCGGGCCGGGTCGTTGATGTACTTAAGGCAAAACGGTTCGGCTATCTCTCGGTCTTTAATCTGCGGTGGCCGCAGGTTCGAAAACAAGAATTGAGATCATAATGACCATTAGGAAAGCACCGCCCCTGGCCAGACATTGGGTTCAGCGAATGCGGCAGGATCGGCTTGAAACAGAACCGTTGCGCATCCTGCTGGTGCTGGCTGTGATGCTCACTCTGGTCGGCTGCGCGGCGCAAGATTTCAAACAGCTCGGGAAGGCCGAAACGGTTCTCCTGAAGGATCGTGAAGATCCAGCGACGAAGCGCCCGGCACCTGTCGCTACCGACGACGCAGAAACTAGCGAAGCCCCATTGGCGACCTCAGCGGCCGAACTCGCCGAGCGCAATTCAGATCGCGCTCAGGCAACGCTCTACCGAGGGAACGATCGATCGGTGCGTTTGCCCGAGCCCCAGGAGACCGTTAAGTTCTTGGGCGAGGCCGTGAGCCTTAACTTTGAGCAGGCACCGCTCGATGAAGTCGTACACGCGGTGATGGGAGACATTCTTGCGCTGGATTACATCGTAGACCGCCCGCTGCAGGGCAAGGTAACGCTGCGCACCCGAACACCAATACCCCGCGATGAATTGCTTGTCGTGCTCGAGTCGCTGCTCAAAGCTCACGACGCGCTCATGATTCGCGGTGATGACGGGCGCTATTTGGTCACCGGATCGCAGCAGGCAATGAGCATTCGCCCATTGGTTGGGCAGCAAAACGACACTGCGGCAGGCTTCTCAACGATGATCATACCGCTGCAGTACATCAGCGCGTCAGCGATGGCCAAAATTCTGGAACCGCTCGCGGACAAAACAGCCTTCGTGCGAATAGATAATGCTCGAAGTCTACTCATGCTTGCGGGAACTCGGGCCCAGCTAAGTGGATGGCTCCAGATCATCACCACGTTTGATGTCGACATGCTGTCCGGGATGTCGGTGGGAATCTTCCCGCTCGAGAACAGCACGGTGGAAGAGACCATCACCGAGATTCAGGCGCTGCTGTCATCCGTAGGTGGCGATGCCGGCGACCTCACCGGCGTTGTCCGAGTGTTACCGATGGAGCGGCTGAACAGCGTGCTGGTAGTCACCCCTCGTTCTCGCTACCTCGATACTATCGGTGAGTGGGTTGAGCGGCTCGACCGCAATCCGGACGCTCGTTTTGAAAAACGTCTGTATGTATACCCGGTGCAAAACACGACCGCGGCACGGCTTGCCCAGCTACTCAATAGCATCTACGCCGGCGGTGGTGGGGCCGGCGGCGGTTCGAGAGGCGCTGCTCAGACGGGTGGCGGCGTGCTGGATCAATCCGGCGTAGCCCCGGGGTTATCGCCGGAGAGCATTGGCGGCGCCGGCGGCAACCTCAGCAGTCAGCGCGGCTCAGCTTCGCAGACCGGTGCTCGGAGTGGCTCAAGTCTTGGAGGTGGGCTCGGAGGCGGCCTGGGTGGCGCAGCGGGCGGGGGAATAGGCGGTGCCAATCAGCCCGGTGGTGCTGCGAACACAGTCACGGCACTTTCTATGGGAGGCAGCGGTGGTGGTGGCCGTAACGAGCTTGTTGATGTCCGCGTGGTGGCCGACGATGAAAACAACGCCCTGATGATCTATGCCGATGGGCGGCAGTACGACATTATCAGGGCGGCACTTGATCAGCTCGACGTCGTAGCGACCCAGAT
>JBCCNK010000260.1:0-5258 GCA_039025875.1 Pseudomonadota bacterium | reverse complement strand
TTGATGCCTGGGCGCGGTGTGCTGTCCCAAAGGCATCCATCACAAACACATCGCACTGCGCCGCATAGGCCTGGGCCAGATCGACTTCGTTTTTCTTTTCGCCGGGGTTGAATCGTACATTTTCAAGCAGGACAACCTCCCCGCTTTCCGGAGCCGGCCCGCTACGCCAGTCGCGTCGAAGCGTAACCGGCTGACCCAGTAACTCTTCGAGACGATGGGCGACGGGCTGCAGCGAGTACTGCTCTTCATATTCACCTTCCGTAGGGCGGCCAAGGTGTGACATCAACATGACTTTGGCGCCGGCATCCAAGGCGGCGCGCACCGTTGGTAGCGCAGCCCTAATTCGGGCATCGGAGCTGACCTTTCCGTCCGCAATTGGAACATTGAGGTCCTCGCGTATCAGAACCCGCTGATTGGCAAGCTCCAGATCACTCATTTGCGTGATGGCCAAAGTCATGGGATGTGTTCCTTTATTTGCGATAGTCGGATCCATCGCGGCCAAGTATTTGATGAAGCGTCGTTACCCCAGCTGACCCCAGTAAGCTGCGATATCGAGCATTCGATTAGCGTAAGCCCATTCATTATCGAACCAGGTAAGCACTTTGATGAGCCTTCTACCACTGACTCGCGTCTGACACGCATCGATGATGCTAGAGCGCGCATCTTTATTGAAGTCGCACGACGCCAGTGGTTCCTCCGTGTAGCCTAGAACACCGTTGAATTTGGACTCGGCTGCCTCCGCCAGAGCGGCATTGACGCCGGCCTCACTGGCATCTTTGCTAACCGATACGGTGAGGTCCATCGCCGACACGTTTAGAGTGGGCACGCGAAGCGCCTGAGCAGTAAAGCAGCCTACAAACTCCGGAAGAATGCGCTCCACACCGAGCGCCAACCCGGTATCAACTGGGATTATCGATGAGCTGGCTGCCCTCGTCTTGCGTAGATCGGTGTCATGGTAGGCATCCAGTACCGGTTGATCGTTCATCGCCGAGTGAATGGTGGTGATCGTGCCGAACTCTATTCCAAATGCCTCGTCCAGTGCCTTGATTACCGGCACGATCCCATTCGTCGTGCACGATGCCGCCGACACAACTTCATAGCCGGGCTGCAACTTTGCCTCGTTAACGCCAAACACGATGGTGGCATCAACGTCGGGTGTTGCCGGCTGGGACAACAGCACGCGCGGCGCGCCGCTGCTCACATGCATCTGGACCGACTGCCGGTCAGAGAATACACCGGTACATTCTAGGACCAGATCGACTCCTAAGCTGCTCCAATCCAGATTCTCAACGGCGGGCTCTCGGAGTAGCTGAATCTCGGCACCTGACACGCGGATGCAGTTTGGCAATAGCTCCACGGTCTCAGGAAAGCGACCGAAAGTGGAGTCATAGCGCGTTAGATGAACGACCGTCGCGGCGTCAGCCAGCTCATTAATCGCCGCGATTTCGAGGGCGGCCCGATGTCCGCTTTCCTGGAGTGCTCGCAGCAGTGTACGGCCAATGCGCCCATAGCCATTGATAGCAAGTCGCACGGTCGCTCGCTAAAACGAATCCAGGAGGTCGCTGACGACCTGAGTCAGATTCTCAGTTGAAAAACCGAACTCCTCCATCAGCACGCTGCCGGGTGCTGACTCACCGAAGCTGGTCATCGCCACGATGCGACCATCAAGTCCGACATACTTATGCCAGTAGTCGCCGTGCCCGGCCTCTACGGCCACGCGAGCAAGGCAACTGCTGGGCAGGACCGACTCACGGTAGGCAGCATCCTGCTCCTCAAAAACTTCGGCACAGGGCATCGAGACCACTCGAACCCGGCGCGTGGTTAAAGCGACCGCGGTCGCGACGGCTAAACCAACCTCAGAACCAGTGGCAATCAAGATCGCTTCCGGGGCACCCTCACAATCGCGGAGGACGTAGCCGCCGCGCTCTATGTCTTTGACCTGCCCTTCGCTGCGCGCCTGGTGAACCAGACTCTGGCGAGAGAACACCAAAGCAGTCGGGCCAGACTTGCGCGAAATCGCAGCCTTCCAGCTTGCCGCGGACTCAACCGTATCGCACGGCCGCCAAACATCCAGATTCGGCGTGGCGCGTAAAGCGGTTAATTGCTCCACCGGCTGATGAGTGGGGCCGTCCTCACCGACGCCAATGGAGTCATGGGTGTATACGAAGATTGAGCGTTGCGACATGAGAGCCGCCATTCGCACCGCATTGCGGGCATACTCCATGAAAATCAGAAATGTGCCACCGTAAGGAATGAATCCCCCGTGCAGTGCGATTCCGTTCATGATCGCCGACATACCAAATTCGCGAACACCGTAAAATACATAATTGCCCGGAGCGGCAGTATCGTCTAGCCCGCGAGAGCCAGTCCACTTTGTTAGGTTAGAGCCAGCTAGGTCGGCAGACCCGCCGAGTAGCTCAGGCAAACCAGGTGCGAGATGTTCAAGCGCGTTCTGCGATGCCTTCCGAGACGCGATATTTGCCTCGCTTTGCTGGCAGCTGCTGACGTACTCATCAGCCAACGCGATGAAGCCTTCCGGCAGGTCGCCCGCGATACGTCGATTGAATTCGCTCGCGAGCTCGGGAAACGCTTCGCGATAGCGAGCAAACCGCTCGTTCCAATCGGCCTCCGCGCGTACGCCACGACCTTCGGCGCTCCAACCTTTGTAAATGTCCTCTGGAACAACAAAGGGTTCGTGCTCCCAGCGGAGCGTGGCTCGAGTCGCCTCGATTTCTTCCACGCCCAGCGGCGATCCATGCGTCGATGCAGTTCCCTGTTTATTGGGTGCGCCCTTTCCAATCACCGTCTTACAGCAAATTATTGTGGGTCGCTGAGTGTCTTCCTGAGCTTCTTTGATGGCATTCGCGACTTGCTCCGAGTCATGACCATCAACATCAGGAATCACCTGCCAGCCATACGCGCTAAACCGCCCTGGCGTGTCATCACTGAACCAGCCAGCCACCTCTCCATCGATTGAAATGCCGTTATCGTCGTATACGACAATCAGCTTTCCGAGCCGGAGCGTGCCGGCAAGGGAACACACCTCATGGGAAATCCCCTCCATCAGGCATCCATCTCCGACGAATACGTAGGTGAAGTGATCAACCACCGTGTGGCCATCCTGATTGAACTCTGCCGCCAGATTCCGCTCGGCGATCGCCATGCCGACTGCGTTTGCAAGGCCCTGGCCGAGTGGGCCAGTCGTGGTCTCGACACCGGGCGTGTAATCATGCTCAGGGTGACCCGGGGTTTTACTATGTAGTTGGCGGAACTGTTTTAGGTCCTCGATCGGCAATGCGTATCCACTCAGATGTAATAACGCGTAAATAAGCATCGACCCGTGGCCATTGGACAGCACAAAGCGATCACGATCAGGCCAGTCCGGATTCGCAGGGTTGTGTTTTAGAAAGTCATTCCACAGCACCTCGGCGATATCGGCCATTCCCATCGGAGCGCCGGGGTGACCGCTGTTGGCTTTCTGCACGGCGTCCATTGCTAAGACGCGAACGGCATTGGCCAACTGAAGGCGAGTTGTCATGGTGAATCCTGGCTCTGACAAGGGGCGCGCATTGTCGCGTAAGGCCCTGAGCAGGACAACTTTCTGACGACTTCGTCACGTGTAGGGCACGTCTTCGGGTTATTTATTGTGGCTCCCTGAAATCTATATCAAAATTATTTGATGGAGATTGGAAAGGTGCTAGACTCCGCGCCCGATGACATCAGCCATGCCTACAGTTGAAGTAGCAGAGAATCGACGCGACACCCTCGTGGAGCGTCAAACTACGTGCGCTGCCGATATCGCTACTTTCTTTAAAGCAGCGGGCGACCCCCTCCGATTACGAGTCATTAGGCTCCTCAAAGAGGACTCGATGGATGTGTCAGAGCTGTGCGAGCTTCTCGAAGTTCGCCAACCGGCTCTCAGCCATCATCTAAAAGTGCTGACATCCTGCGGTTTACTCAGAGGCGACCGAGATGGAAACCACATCTATTATCGGCGAGCCGAGCAGGCAGGCTCGGATGCCAGAGAAGCGCTCTACACCGCGGTGTTAGCGGCTGCGGATTCGCTGGACTTGGGCACGAGTGAAAGCCAGCGCCTTGAAGCACTACATAGTAAAAGACAGAAAAACTCGCTGAGCTTTTTTAAACAGAACCTGCCACGATTTCGCGAGCAACAGGACTTGATAGCGGCTCCGAGCCGTTACGCTGAGGTCGTGAATGAGCACATCAGGTCCATACCGGCAGACCAGCGATCGCGCGTCCTTGAGATCGGTCCGGGCGATGGCTGGTTGCTGCCAACCTTGAGCGCGGCGTTCACCTCGGTATATGCGCTGGACAACTCTAAGCTGATGCTCGACGCGGCGCGTAAAACATCCTCGGATGCGAGCCTGAACAACGTGAATTTTGTGCATGGCGATACCGCAGATGAAATAGTCTCCGAGCCGCTGTTCGATCTAGTCGTTGTCAATATGGTCCTGCACCACACCCCCGATCCACAGAATGTTCTTCTGCAAGCCGCGCATAGCCTTGTTCGCGATGGGTTCTTACTTGTAACTGAGCTGTGCGAACACAACCAGGGCTGGGCTCGCGACAACTGCGGTGATCTATGGCTCGGGTTTAAACCCGAGCTCGTAGCGACGTGGGCATCAAAAGCTGGGCTCGCGGAACGCACGAGCTCCTATCAGGGCCAGCGCAACGGATTTACTTTGCAGGTGCGGCTTTTTCAAAAAACTTACCGCACCGAACACAACGAATCGAATAAGGAATAACTATGAGTGAGTACGGGGTATTTACCTCCGAGTCGGTATCCGAGGGGCATCCCGACAAAATGGCAGACCAGATCTCGGATGCGATCTTAGACAGCATTTTGGCCGACGACCCCAACGCGCGCGTCGCGGTGGAAACTTTGGTAAAAACGGGCATGGTTGTCGTGGCCGGCGAGGTCACAACTGATACCTATGTGGACTTAGAAGAAGTCGTGCGCGGAGTTGTCCTCGACATTGGATACGATAGCTCCGAGGTCGGCTTCGACGGCGCGTCGTGTGCAGTCCTTAATGCCATAGGCAAACAGTCTCACGATATCGCGATGGGTGTCGATGAAGGCGACGAAAAAGAACAGGGCGCCGGTGACCAGGGCCTGATGTTTGGCTACGCCAGCAGCGAGACCGACGTGCTGATGCCCGCGCCGATCTTTTTTTCACACCGACTGGTGGAACGTCAGGCACAGCTGCGTAAGGACGGCACGCTGCCCTGGCTTCGCC
>JBCCNK010000259.1:0-5258 GCA_039025875.1 Pseudomonadota bacterium | reverse complement strand
TGAGCCTACTCAGGCCGTCAGGCTTGCGATATAGGTGCGCCAGGAGCCGAGTGCAGAGATGTCTTCAGCGCCGTCGATGCCTAGACCCTCGCAGATAAAGCCACTGACCCATTCGCCACTTGACAGCTCCAGATTGCCGATCCCCAAGGGGTAGGGGATCGCGGCCACGAAACTGCCGAACTCCGCGGCCGGCAAGGACCAGACTTCGACTTTGATCCGGCAGCCATTGGTTTCATCGCGTACCAGGCCAGGGCGTTTGACTGGGCCTCCCTTGAGCGCATAGAAGCGATAGTTTTCGCTGGTCTCGGTGGCGGAAACCAGCCGCGCGCCCCTCTCGGCTAGTTGCCAGTTAAGGGGCATACCTTCGAGGTGTGCGCCGCAGACTGCGACCTGAATGTATCGGCCATCCGCTACCTTTGCGAGATCGGGCTTAGATTGATAAACCTGCTGAGATGCGCCCATCGGAATCTCTTGCTGTCGCTCCCAGAGCAGAGCCTGATTGAGCAGCGCTGTCTCGCGAAATCGCGGCGCGACGAGCGTAACCCCGAAGGGAATTCCGTTAGCCATTTGACCTGCTGGCACAGCGAGCCCACAGAGATCCAGAAGATTCATGTAGTTGGTGTAGTAACCCATATTGGAGTTGAGCTGCACCGGGTTTTCCAGAAGTTCGTCTATCAAATAGCTTCTGGGCGCCGTGGGACTTAGGAGAAAGTCCACCTGCTCGAACAGTGCCTCAGCAAACTTGCGATACTCCTGGAGCTCGTACTCTGCCTTGAAGACATCCACAGCGATTTTGCCTTCTGCGCCAGTCACGATGCCGCGTACGACCTCATGCACAACTTCTGGCTGCTGCGTAAGGATTGACTCCATCGCCGCGTATCGTTCGGCTACCCAGGGACCTTCGTAGAGCAGCCTTGCGGCGCTCAGCAAGGGTTCGAAGTCAACTTCCACCGTGTCGGCACCCAGCCGCTTGCAGTTCTCAACCGCCGGGTCGAACAGGTCAGCCGCCGACGATTCGCCAAAAAACTCAAGCTGATCACGCGCGGGGATGCCGACGACGGGTTTGTGGTTCGTCTCACCAAAAAAGCGTTCCGAATTACTGAATGGGTTTGCCCTTGAATACGCATCACCCTCGTCTTTCGCTGCGGCAACCGAAAAGACCTTGCAGGTATCGGTCGCACACAGAGCAAAGATGCTGGGACAGTCCAGTGTCCGACAGGCCGGGACTATGCCGGTCATGCTGAGAAGCCCACGGCTGGGCTTCAGGCCAAAAATGTTGTTGAGCATTGCCGGGACACGTCCCGATCCCGCGGTATCCGTGCCCAGAGAGAACGATACCAATCCCAGAGCCACGGCAACGGCCGATCCTGCGCTCGATCCCCCGGAAATAACTGCGGGATCAAAAGCATTCTTACAAGGCCCCCAGGGCGCGGGCGAACGTGTCCCCACCAGCCCGGTGGCGAACTGATCCATGTTGGTTTTACCCAAGGGTATTGCGCCGGCTTCGATCAGCCGTTGCACCAGATAAGCCGACTGTTTCGCCTCGTAGGCGAACTCCGGGCACGCTGCGGTAGTCTCCACAGCCTCAAGATCGATGTTGTCCTTGATCGCAAACGGGACTCCGTACAGGGGGAGCTGATCCGGCGTGCTGGATTCAAGGCGTTGGAAATAAGGCTCAAGCTCGGGCCGTGAGAGCCGCCTGATCCAGATGTTGCGATCAGCGTACCGCTCCGCTTTTTCCATCAGGTACGAGGTCAGCTCGCGCACCGAGCAGGCCTCGCTCCGATAGAGGTTGAGTACCGCTTCGATGTGAGGGACGAAATCTTCAGGAATCATGTTTCAGTCTCTATGAACACGAGGGGAACGCCCGCCTGCACAAGCGAGCCCGCTGCTCGCAGCGTTTTCTGAATTCGGCCGGAGCAGGGTGCAGGTACTTCAATCTCCATTTTCATGGATTCCAGAACCATGAGGGTCTCGCCTTCACTAACCTCGCTTCCCTCACTCACTTCCAGCTTCCAGACACTGCCCGCGACCGGGCTGTCGACCACCTTGACGCCTTCGGGGACTGCTTCGTTTTCAGGTTCGCTCTCGGGCGCACGCTCTTCGAAATAGAACTGTCCGGTTCTTTTCCAGTTCTCCAATTCTTCGTCAAACGCGCGCTGTTGTTGGTGCTTGAACTGTTTGATCGATGCCGAGTTCTCGCTCAGGAACGACTTGTAATCGGTGAGGTTAAATTTCGTCTCTTCGATTTCGATAGGATAGGAGCCGGTGGGGAACTGTTCCCTTATCCACATGAGCTCTTCTGACTCAACCGGGTAGAACTCAATCTGGTCGAAGAATCTGAGCAGCCAGGGCTGGCTGAATTCGGTCGTCCGGCGATAGCGGTTCCACATTTGCAGTGTGCGCCCCACAAACTGATAGCCACCCGGTCCTTCCATGCCGTAGATGCAGAGATAGGAACCACCGATTCCCACAGAGTTTTCAGCGGTCCATGTTCGTGCCGGGTTGTATTTTGTGGTCACCAGTCGATGTCTTGGATCGATGGGCGTTGCAACCGGTGCTCCGAGATACACATCACCGAGCCCCATGACCAGATAACTCGCATCGAAAACGATTCGCTTTACCTCATCGACGGAATCAAGTCCGTTGATGCGCCGAATAAACTCAATGTTCGACGGGTACCAGGGGGCATCCTTGCGGACCACCTGGTCATACTTTTCAATCGCAAGTCGGCATTGTTCGTCATCCCAGGATAGGGGCAGTCGAACCTTTCTTGACGCCACCGACCCTTCTGGGGAGTCCGCCAGCTGTTCGATGAGGGTTCGCAGCTGCCTGATCAGCTCCGTCGCGGCGATGGTCCGTGGATCGAAGTGAATCTGCAGGCTGCGTATTCCCGGAGTCAATTCCATGACGCCCGGAATGGCCGCGTTCTGCACAGCCAGCATCAGTTGATGGGCATGAAACCTGAGCTCGATATCCAGGGTCATCTCACCAAATTCCACCAGGAGCCAACTGTCGCCACTACGCCGGATACAGATCTCAAGCTGGTTCGGCCGAAAACGCACTGCATCCGGCGAGTGCTTGCGTGTGGTCATCAGCTTTGGGGGGATGGCGTTGAGGTTCTGCACTTGCAGCTGCGCGCGCTGCAACTCGGCGATGGCCGATTCCTGGCTGACGGCGGCAAAACTCACCACGTCCCCGGCGGCCATCTGGCCGATCTTCCACAGGTCGGCCGTGATGACCGTGGCCGGGCATACGAAGCCGCCCAACGATGGTCCATCGGGGCCGAGTATCACAGGCATGTCGCCGGTAAAGTCGACAGTGCCGAAGGCATACGCGTTGTCGTGAATATTCGATGGATGCATACCGGCTTCGCCGCCGCTGCTGCGCGCCCACTCTGGTTTGGGGCCAATGAGTCGCACACCGGTACGGCTTGAGTTGTAATGCACCTCCCATTCCTGGTCGAAGAAGCGTTCAATGTAGTCGTTGGTAAAAAAGTCGGGCGCTGCGTGCGGTCCCGGGATCACATGCAGCGTCCACCGCCGGTCGATTCGGGGGATTAACTGCGGTGGTAGGGTTTGGGGTTCCGAGGTCGTGCTCTGCCATGCGGGATCAAGGTGCAGCACGTCCCCCGTGCGCAGTGCCCTGCCTGCATGACCGCCGAAGCGGCCAAGCGTGAACGTCGACCTGGATCCGAGATAGCGGGGGCATTGGATGCCTCCGGCCACAAGCAGGTAAGCGCGCGTTCCCGCTCCCTCAACTTTGCCTATTTCCAGGGTTTGTCCCGGCTTCACATCGATCGGCGACCAGAACGGAAGATCGGCTCCATCGAGCAGCGCCGTCATCTGAGCGCCCGCCAGCACAATTCTGGTCGTTGAAAGAAACCGCAACGTGGGTCCATCCAGGGTGAGTTCCAGGCCAGCGGCGTCGGATGCATTCCCAAGAATTCGATTGCCGAGGCAAAAACTTTCGCTGTCGAATGGACCGGAGGGTGGCACTCCCACATCCCAGTAACCCGCGCGTCCGGGAACGTCCTGAACCGTTGTCATTGTGCCGGGGCTGAGTACTTCAAGCGCGTGTTTCTGATACGCAAAATCTGACAGGGTGCTGGTGAAGTATTTGCCGCTGGTGATGGGCTGCGAACACAGCAGCGTCTGAAGATAATCCAGATTCGTTTCAATGCCATAAATGGTCGTGTGCGCCAGGCCTTTTCCAAGCTGGGCAAACGCCCGGTCGCGGGTGTCGGCAAAAGCGATCACCTTCGCCAGCATCGGATCGTAGAACGGACTCACCTCGATGCCTGACTCGATCCAGTGATCGATTCGGAGACCTTCATTTGTTTCTGGAAAACTGACGTGAGAAAGCAGTCCAGCAGAGGGTTGAAACCCCTTCGCCGGGTCTTCGGCATACACTCGGGCCTGGACGGCGTGACCGCGCGGATTCAGGGCGACTGCCAGGCTATCCAGGGTCACCAGCTCGCCTGCGGCCAATCGCACCATCCATTCGACGATATCGACAGCGTAAACGAGTTCGGTAACACCGTGTTCGACCTGCAGTCGCGTATTGACTTCCAAAAAGTAGAACTGCGAAGTATCGGCATCGAAGATAAACTCAACTGTGCCGGCACTCCGATAGTCGACGGCTTCAAGCAGTCTCAATGCGACGTCGGCCAGCTGCGTGCGTACCTCATCGGAGAGGTTCGGGGCTGGGGTTTCTTCGATAACCTTTTGATTTCGACGCTGAGCGGAGCAGTCCCTTTCGCCCAGCGCGATGGCATTCCCCCTCCCGTCTCCAAAAACCTGAACTTCGATGTGCCGGGCATTCGCAACGTACTTCTCCAGAAACAGATCCGCATTGGAAAAGTTGTTCGCGCTGAGCGTGGCCACCGAGTTATACACGCGCCCGAGCTCATCAGCGTTTGCACACACCTGCATACCAATCCCGCCGCCACCGGCCGTGCTCTTCAGGATTACCGGATAACCGATGCGTTCTGCCTGGCGTGCAGCCTCCTCGGGCCCCGAGAGTACGCCGGACCCAGGAAGCAGGGGAACATCTTCGATGCTCGCCAGTTCCCGGGCGCGGTGCTTAAGACCAAAGGCTTCTATTTGCGCAGCGGTAGGTCCCAGGAAGGCAATGCCGTGTTGGCTGCAGCGCTCTACGAACTCCGTGTTCTCACTGAGGAAGCCATAGCCGGGGTGGATCGCGTCTGCACTTGCTTCGGTTGCAGCCGCGAGGATTTTTTCCTGATGTAAGTAGGT
>JBCCNK010000258.1:0-5268 GCA_039025875.1 Pseudomonadota bacterium | reverse complement strand
GCTTCGATAACGTAGCGTGAGAGGCTTTCCTTCATATCTCACTCATTGCTTGCCCATCTCTCACCGAAAAATGTTGCGGGCGTCATGTTGGTCGTGTTGTGCTCTGGCTATCCGGATGGAACTTTTTTGCCGAATTGTACTCTCGGAATCTGTAGGATGCGCGGAGGCAATGCTTGATCAGCGTGGGTATACCGGGGCGCAAAGTTAGGAGCAGTAGCTTTGCGTGGCACCCTGACTAAGATGTGTGAATTCTCACCGGGCGAACTCGTTGTAAAGTGTTGATCTGCTACACTTCTGGAACAGAGCTGAGGGTGAAGCGTCGACACCACTCTATCGTCTCAAAACAGGTTCTCGCTTAGCGGTTTTCGCTTAAGTTCAGTGAAATACTTGTGGCGGATCACCACCTTATCTTTCGATACTTTCAATTGTGGCGATAGCACCAGTGGTAAGAGCACCAGCGGCAATGGCACCGACCATGGATGCCACTGGTTTTTCGACAAGCGCACTGATTCGGGCTTAGGAAACAGTTCAGCCGACATGATCATTAGTTCGTCATTGCAGGCATTGGCAGCCCGAGACTTCGTCTACGGCTCGATTACGTGAGCAGACGAGCAAAACCCTCTCCCCGGTCCTTAACGGCCCTGTTTCGTGCCCGTCGGTTGGAGTCGCCTAAGCGTCTATTGAGGCAGGGCGCCAAAGCGCTTGTTTCGCTTGGCATTAGCGCCCGCGCGCGACAGCTGGGCGTTCAGACCCTTCTTGCCATTTATCTACTGGCTCAGGGCATCGTGCCCCCGGGATACATGCTGTCCGGAGGCTCGAACGGTCTAACGCTGGAGCTGTGCCACTCACACCGGGGTAGCGTTGCTCTTCTAAAGGTATTAGAGACCTATCACGCCGTCGGATCTGATCTGGCGAACCAGCCTGCGCATGTCTTCGATCATAGTGAAGGCAATCAAAAGATCGCCGCGGATGCTGCTGCCCACAAACTATCGGGGCATAGAGATGCTCAAAGCGTTGCGCATTTGCACAGTGCGCCAGCGCAATACGAACACACCGTTCACGGTAGTTCTTCGCCCCAGCAATCCCTTGGTGTAGCCGGTCCGCACCTGCTTCATTTTGGAGCGGGTAAAACGGCCAACGACGCCGCGTCTCTACACAACACCGGATCAGACCCAGTTTCCGCTGACGTTTTCTCTCACAGCGATCCGCATGCCCCAGGAGCCCATCTCCACGGGTCCGGTGACCTCGGGGATCATCTGGTAACGGTTGACCACGACCACTGTCTGTCAGCACAGGCGAGTGCAGTAGCGCTGAGTGCAACACCGGTACACCCTGCATTCGCAGGATCAGCGCGCAAAATACCCGTCCCGACCGCTTTTGCGGTCGCTCTCCAACCACCTCATCTCCCCGGTAGACCTCGCGCTCCGCCCGGTCTAGTCGCGTAAGTCGCGCTTCTTTAGCAATGGGGTAGTCCTGCGTCCTTGCGCAGCGACCGCCCTTCACACCGATTTAACGCCCCCTTAGCCGCATAAGCCGCGTCGCATGAGCCGCGACGTATACGTTGCGCCATATGAGTCGAGTCGCATGACCGACGTGCGGTCGTGGCGTGGGGGTTGGGAGTTCACATGAAACGATTTTTCTTTACAGCGTCGCTATGTACCGGCATGAGCATACTGCCAGGCATCGTAGCCTCAAATGCCTTCGCGCAAAGTCAAACTGAGCAAGCCCGGTCGGGGGAGGGCAACGTGATCGAGGAGGTAGTTATCCTCGAGACCTTGTTTGCCGACACGGCGGATATCAGCCCAAGCTTTCTGATCGATGAGAAAACTCTGGAAGCGATCAACTTCACCACGATTGAGGACGCCCTCTCATACGCCCCTAACCTTGTCGTTCGTCGGCGCTTTATCGGAGACCCGAACGGCGTGGTTGGGATCCGGGGGTCCAATATGTTCCAGGGTACACGGACCTCGGTCTACGTCGACGGGATGCCGATTCATTATCATCTGCAGACCCGGTTTTCCGGTTCGCCGCGCTGGTCACTCGTCTCCCCGGGTGAAACCGAGAGCGTAGAGGTGCTGTATGGCCCGTTCTCTGCCGAGTATTCCGGGAATGCCATGGGCGGCGTTGTGAATGTCCAGACAAGAACACCACAAGAGCGAAAAATTCGTATCGAGGGCACGCTCTTCAGTCAGGAGTACGATCAACTCGCAACCGACGAACGGTTCAACGGAGGTAATCTGTTCGTCTCCTATGAGGACCGGTTTGATGACCTGACCGTGTTTGCGTCCTACAACCGGCTCGACAACAGCAGCCAGCCGCAGACTCAGTTCCGGACCACCGATCTCGAAGCCTTCGATCGCGACGCCATCTCGGGTGAAACACTCAGCGTGGATGAGCGGAACCGTCCGGCGCTGTACTATGGTGACTCAGGGCCCGAGCAGGCGACCACTGATTTATTCAAGGTGAAGCTGGGCTACGCACTGGGTGAATTCGATCTTCGTGCGAACATCGCCTATGAACAACGCGAGCGAGATCAGAGCGACACGAATAACTTTCTGACCGATGCCGATGGCGCGCCGTTCTGGTTCGGCGGCAGTAACTTTCAAAGCCGGAATCAGGAACGCGACAGCCTGCTGGTCGGCCTCGGCTTATCAGGCCCGCTCGCCGGCGACTGGGTATTCGATGCCCACTACAGTCGGTTCGAAATTCTCAAGGATGAGGAAGTCAGAACCGCTCGCTCTCCCGATGATCCGGATTTCGAGGCGCAGAACGCCGCGTTCCGCGGTCGCTTTACTGAGTTTGACGATACGGGATGGGAAATCCTGAACTTCAAGGCCGGAACCGAGAGCCTGTTTGGCAATCCGGACATGCGCTTATCTGTCGGAGCCCATTTCGACAACTATCGGCTGGAAATCAGTGCCTTTAACTTCAACTCGATCACCGGCGAGACGGGTAGTTCCCGAGGTATAAGCGGCGGCGAGACCAACACTCTGGCGGCGTTCGCGCAATATGGCTATCGCATTTCGCCCAAGTGGGATCTTGCGCTCGGACTTCGCTACGAGACCTGGAAGGCTGATGAGACGTTCAGTGGAACTCGCCCGCCAAGCGAATCGCGCGATGAGCAGGGCTTTTCTCCCAAGTTCTCGATTGCCTACTTCCCCACCGACGACATAACGATCCGGTACTCGGCGGCACGTGCGCTGCGCTTCGCCATCGTCGAAGAGCTCTTCCGGAACGAAGGCGCTATTGGGAATCTGGCCGGCAGCCAGTTTGTCGGCGACCCAACCCTGAAACCCGAGGATGGTATTCACCAGAACCTGTCAATCGAAAAGACGTTGAGCAACGGCAGCGTGTCGTTAAACCTGTTCTATGACGTGGTAGACGATACGATCTTCAACTCGTCGACAACGGTTGTGGCACCGGACAACAGCCAGGCATCCCTGACGACGGCGCTGCCCGTATCCGAGGTAACCACTCAGGGGGCTGAGTTTGTCCTGCAGCAATTTGGCCTGCTGGGAACGCAGCTGGATGTGCAGTTCAACGTCAGCTACACGGACGCCACGATCAGTGAGAACGTGTTCGACCCGTCGATTACCGACAACCAGTTCCCGCGCATCCCAGAATGGCGAAGCAATCTGCTGTTGTCGCATCCCATCGGTCAGGAAATGACCATTTCCGGGGGCTTGCGCTATGCCAGCAATAGTTTTGGCCGGCTCGATAACGCGGATACCGGTTCGGAGATATTTGGCGCCCAGGATGAGTTCCTGTTCGTTAACAGCAAGCTCAGCTGGCAGCCCAATGATTCGATGCGTTTTGGCGTGGGGATCGACAATATCCTGGATGAGCAGGCGTTTGTATTCCATCCATGGCCTGGCCGCACGGCCTATCTCGAAAGCAAGTTTGAGTTCTAGTCATGTATTTTCATGCTGAGCTCTTGGGTCAGCGGCGATTGCTGCTGGCCCTTCCCCTTGCGGTGATAGTGACGGCCTGCTCTTCCGAACAGGCCGATTCTGAGTCCGATCGCGAGGTCGACCCGAAGCCCCGTCAGGAGATCCCATCCCAAGCCGTTGAATCGGTCGCCGCTGGTGCCGATAGCCAGAACAGCACACCGATCGACTGGCAGGATCTGGATCGCTGTTCCCAAGCAGGCGATTCGGGAGGAGCGTCCAAGGTTATCCACGTACACTGCGGCACCACGCCCAGCTATGCATTCGATGATGCGCAGCGCCTGCACGTGGTCTTCGAACAGAATGATCGCGTGTACTACACGTTCAGCGAATCGCTCGGTGAACGTTTCAGCGCGCCCGTCGAGATCAACGAGGAACCCGAAGCTCTCTACAGCCGCGGCGAAAATCGTCCCAAGGTGGCTCTCGGACCTCGTGGCGAGATTTACGTCTCCTGGTCCAAGAAAACCGAGGGTCGATTCAACGGTGAAATCCGCTTCTCAAGGTCTTTGGACGCAGGCCAGAGTTTTTCGAAGCCCGCGACCGTCAACGATGACAATCTCCTTACGACGCATCGCTTTGATAACCTCTCCGTTGATCAGGAAGGCCATATCTTTTTGAGCTGGATTGATAAGCGCGACCGTGTACGCGTGCGGGAAGCCGGAGGACAGTACACGGGTGCGGCTATCTACTATGCGGTTTCGGACGATCGCGGCGCTAGTTTCAAAAAGAATCAGAAGCTCGCCGATTACAGCTGTGAGTGTTGTCGAATCGCCGCGTTGCCCCGGCCCCAGGGTCGGGGCGTAACCCTGCTATGGCGCCATATCTTTCCCGGGAGTATCCGCGATCATGCGATCGCCGATCTGAGCCCGTCCGAACCGACCTCCCCAGGTGACGCGGGATCTGTGACTGGCGTGTTCGATACGTCGGCGCCAGTGGAAGGCGCACCGCTCGTGATGCGTGCGACGACAGATGACTGGAAACTCGATGCGTGTCCTCACCACGGGCCTGCGATGGCCGCTGCGAGCAACGATCAGCTCGCGCATCTGGTTTGGTTTACCAATGGGTCGATCCGTAGCGGAATCAGCTATGGTCAGTTCGACCGCGAGTCATCGATTACCCGCAAGGTGACCCCGGTGGACGGCGAAGCGAGTGCTAGTCACGCTGATATTGCGGCCATTGGGACTCATGTGTACGTGGTCTGGAAGAAGGAATCGGCCACTGGCACCCGGATTATGCTGATGTCTTCCAGCGACGATGGCACCACCTGGCAGGCGCCGATCGAAGTGGACCGAACTACGGAAGACTCCGACTATCCTTTCTT
>JBCCNK010000257.1:0-5312 GCA_039025875.1 Pseudomonadota bacterium | reverse complement strand
GTTCCAATGTTCTATTCAAAGTCCACAAGTCATAGAAAACGCAGGTAAAGATGCACTGAAGCGTTCGGTACTATCATCAGCGCAGGCGTAATAAAACAGACACGAGATGGTAACCAATCTTTAATCGTTGAATCACCGGAGCGTCATACACGGTTACTAATCTTTGGCGACTTTAAAGCCACCGAGTCACCGTCATGGTTTTCCGTACCCTTGTCACCGCCGTCGCAGCTGTTGTTACTACTCACGCCTCGGCGCAGGACGAAAACTCGACCGAGAATGGCAAAATCGAAGAAGTTGTCATTACCGCAAACCCGATTCGCGACAGCCAACAAGCAGCACTGGATGCAAAACGCTTCGCTGACAACGTTGTCGACGTGGTCTCGAGCGACACGATTGGTCGATTCCCCGACCAGAATATCGCCGACTCACTTTCTCGCTTACCGGGAATAGCGGTTGAACGAGACCAGGGACAAGCGCGCTACCTCAATATGCGCGGTGCCCCATTCCGTTGGACTGGCATAGCATTTGATGGCATCGATGTCCCCGGCGCCGAGAACGGCCGTATTCCTCGCTTTGACAGTCTCCCGGCTACGATTACCAGTCAGATCAATGCAAACAAGGCCGTACTTCCGAGCATGCCGGGCGAGTCTGTGGCGGGTTACATCGACATCAAGACGTTCAACCCCTTCGCCGTTGATGGTGTATCACTGGCACTCGATGTTGGCTGGGGTGAACAAGACTTGGGCGGGGGCGATGTGTCTCGTACCAGTGTACGAGGGTCCTGGTCGAACGAGTCGTTCGGCGTGGTGGGCTTTTACTCTAGAAATTTGAGGGAGCAGGTCACGGACAACCGGGAGTACGAGCTTGAGCGCGACGAGAGCGGACAACTCGTTGTCAACAATCTCGATTTCCGAAGCTATTTTGTCGACCGCGAAGACTCGGCCTACGGTGGCCGCATTGAGTATCGCGGCGATGACGGCGGCGCATTGAAGTCTGTGTTCCTTTCAACGCTGTACACCGAATTCATCGACGACGAACAGCGAAACCAATGGGACTTCGACGTGCTTTCACCGCAACCAGGAGTCGCTCGCGACGATGTCACGCTCGAAGTTTCAAGGCTTCTGCAAGACGGTAGCTACGAAAACTCTACGTTTACCAACACGCTCGGTGCTGACTTCGCTTTTGGAGACTGGCGGTTGGAAGCTCGCTTAAACTACACGGAAACCGAATTTTTCTTCCGCATACCTCTGCCTCAGAGCGTTGATGGACTCACCAGCGGCAGCTTTGATCTTAGCGATGAGGAGGATCCGCTGCTTTTCCTGAGCGATCCACTCGACAGCATCGAATACGCTTCCACTCGCGGACTCGACTTCGCGTCGGAACTGAATATCGATGCGTGGAAGTACAAGTTGGATATTGATCGTGACATGGAGTTTTTCGGTCGTGAAAGTACCGTTGAGTTCGGTTTTATGTACGACCAACGCGAGTCAACCGGTTTCGATCAGGCGCTCAACTTCGACTTTGCCTTTCCGGTGAACCCCAGTGATTTCGATACCGGGCGCCTCTGGGATTCCAACACGACGAACACTATTGGTGGAACCTACTACGACAATGTCGGGCTCAGAAACGCGTGGGAAGCCGCTGGAGGAGTTGGCCCGGTAGATGTTCCTGATGACGCAATCGTGACTATCGACGAAGACATTATCTCAGTCTATGCGATGGCCACTACCAACTTTGACTGGGGAAACGTGGTCTATGGGCTGCGTCTGGAGCATACCGACTACTTAAGTAAGGGGCCAACGGGCGATAGTTTTCTGTCCGTTAATGACGACTTTCTGAACGTACTCCCGTCGGTGCACCTAAACGTCGATCTTAGCGAAGACCTCAAGCTCCGCCTGTCGGGAACGAGCGGCGTTAACCGGCCAACGTACAATGAGTGGCGAGCGTCGGCGTCGTTTGATGTCGCCGAGCGGGAAGCCGGGGGCGGAAACCCGTTCCTAGACCCTGAGGAGGCGCTCGGTGCGGACGTATCTTTGGAGTGGTATTACGCAACTGCGAGTATTCTGTCGGTCGGCGCCTTTTATCGAACCATCGATAACGTCATTTACGAAGACGTTACTACGGTGGATGGGGGGATCTACCTTCCGGCAGCCGCAGGCGAGCAGTGGACCCTTAGCGCCACTGCCAATGGCAGCAATGGCGAACTCCGTGGCCTCGAGGCCAACCTGATGTTCTCCGCCGTTGATTTCATCGACGGGCCGCTGTCCGGTTTGGGCTTCAGCTTCAACCTGACGCTGATCGACAGCGAGTTCGACACGATTCGCGGCGATATCCTCGGCCTCCCCGGCACCTCGGATGCCATTTACAACGCATCTTTGTTCTATGAAAACTACGGCTTTTCGGCTCGCATAAATTATCAGTTCCGTGAGGAGTGGATATCACCTATCGAAGACCCCTCGGAAGTCTGGGGTGATATGGAGCGTGTGGATGCAACGATTCAATACGAACTGCCAGTCGATCTCAGCGGCGCACGCGCCACCGTGTATGCCAACTTCAACAACATTACTGATGAAACTGATGTTCGCTTCGACGGAAACGGCACCATCAATCAGTCGGAAGCCTTCGGTCGCCGCTATCTTTTTGGCCTACGGGTTAACTTCTAAGCCACGGGAGCTTGAACAAATGGGCCAAGAAAAAGTCGCTAGAACAATTCAGTGCCGCCGAATCTTCTCTACGCTGGCGTTAGCGACAGTTGCGGTCCTGCCGCCCCCCACACAGGCGGAGGGCCCGGTTGCGGCATCGCTTACTACCAGCGCAGACTATGACCGAGTTCTGCCTCTAGAGGGCGGATCCAACTTTCGAGATATGGGCGGACTGTTCACTGCTAATGGGATGCGTGTTAAGCGCGGTCTGCTTTTTCGCTCAGGGGTAATGTCCTCACTCACAGAATCCGATATGGATTACCTGGACCAGTTCGGGTTTCAGCGAGTTATCGATCTTCGTTCCTCGGAAGAACGAGATCTGTATCCCAATCATTGGGCCTCTGAGCGAGGCGTTAAGCTGGTAGTTCACGAGTACAGCATGCGTGAGTTGATGGGCGAGTCCTCCGAGGAAAATGGACGACCGGCGGCGTATAGTCCGCAGCGCTCATATCGAAGCTTGCCCTACCGGCTTGAGCCACAACTGAAGCTGTTCTTTGATGAGTTGGTCGCAGGACACGCGCCTCTCGCCGTAAACTGCGCGGCCGGCCAGGATCGAACCGGTATCAGTTCTGCTTTGTTGCTCATCGCGCTAGGGGTACCTAAGGACGTGGTAGTGCAAGACTACCTGAACTCTACTCGCTTCCGCCGCCCTGGTGTCGAACGCGGTGATGTCAATCTTGTCGCTGCTGCCGAAGACAACTTTTTCGCACAAATAATGTTGGGCTACACGAACGGAAGCGGCGAGGCGGCTCCGGCACGTCCCTTGCTAACAGAGCAGGGGGTTCCTTATCTGCGCTTTGCGTTGGATCAGTTGGAGCAAGACTTTGGTTCGATCGAAGGCTTTCTTGCGGCCCGCCTTGATGTAGATAACCTAGACATCGCGCAGTTGCGCTCGCAGTATCTTGAGAGTGCCTTCGAGGCTCCGGAGCTTTGAATAGAGCCGAGCGCTGACGCACCACATCTATTCTGTCTGTGCCTTAGCGGAGCAGAGAGTTTCCGCCCCGTAGGAGCAAATTCCCAACAACAGAGCTGCGCGGGTTCTGCAACCGAAGGCCTCCACGCTCCCGCCGCCCCGTGCATCGCCGCAGCTTGAGATCGATGACGACTGGCTGTAGGGCTGTCCAAAGCTTGCTTAACTTTTAGCTACATCAGGAACGGTCTGGCGGGGTCACCCGTGTCTCGGTGTCAGGTGATCCGTCTGCAGTGATCAGAAGGGGCGCAGTACCTATCGATTTGGTATGCATACACAGGATCGGAGACCTGGTCGATGATGACGGGAGGTACAAAGGGCGAGCCGCGACTCGCAATTGCTGAAAAGCAGGGTTGGTTTCACGAACACGTCAGCCAGGGTATGGCTGGCACTTTAGTATCGGGCGATTCGAATACCCGCGGAATTGGTCTTTGGATAGCGATGTGGACAATGCACCCGTTATGCAGAACGATCTGCCTTTTTATCGCATCAAGCCCGAAGAGTGGTCAGGTGGAAACCCGCAAATCTCGGGGATATTCGAGAAAGACGTCAACGTCTACGTTAATGCCATCGACTTCTACGACGCCAATGGGGTCAACCACCAAGATCATGCCGTGATCGGGCCGGACCGGAACCAAGAAGGCTTTTTTCGTGCTGGCGGTGCTCGCGCAGCGGGTTGGATGAACAAGACGCCTGAAAAATGGGTTTCTGACATTGGTCCGTACTATATGGGGCACGCCTCCAACTGGCCGATCAACGGAAGACTGAGTCAAGGGCCGTCATTGTATGGTTGGGATGGAAACACTCCCCCTACGACTCGCGAGTTTTTGTACTACTCATTAAACAACCCCCTCGGGTCTCACGATGCTGAGAATCCTGCAAATCCGCTCTGGAATGAGCTCTCCCATGCGGCCGTAGGATTTATTCACGGCGATGACTAAATCGTTTTAGGACTAACGGAAGGCCTAAAATCCGGAATTGGCTACAAAGTGCGAGGTTCGGGAGGTTATGCCTCAAATGAGGCGGGAGATTGGACTTCCTATTACTGGAGGTACCGTATGCGAGACATCCTGGATGCGAGGAATTCCGCTCGGCCTTATGACTACGGCGAGCTTGGACTCGACTACCAACCTCGAGGTGGCGCGTACAAAGATGGCTTTGTTTACCTCGTCGACTTAGAGGGCGATAAAATTCAAAACCGGTTTGAGCCTGTACCGACATTACACAAATACGAGGTTCGCTAACTGGCGAAAAATAGTTTGCTTGCATAGGGTGAGTGTGAAGCACAATCCCGGAACATCTACCTGCACTGACGATGCCGGAATCGCGAGGCCTTCTTAGGAACTGCTCTAGAATCTTGTACGGCAGATCAAGGCTTAGCCGGGACTCTGCGTTCCGGTGGAAGAAGCTCGCGCAAAACGTTTGCACTTTCTGGCCGCTTCTCCAGCGTAAACGCATCGTAGAGCTCACCGGTTGCGGTGTAAGCGCGGTAGGTCAGCTCCGCATCAGAAACATCAATCACCTGATACAGTTGAGTGAACTCGGCGACGCGACGCGCGAAGGGTGTACTTGTGATTGGGTACATTTTCGGCCCGCTCACCGACACCACGTAGACCGTTCCAACCTCTGGGTCGTACACC
>JBCCNK010000256.1:0-5375 GCA_039025875.1 Pseudomonadota bacterium | reverse complement strand
CACATCTGGTCTGTTGCTATTCACGACCGACGGCGAGTTGGCAAACGCCCTGATGCATCCTAGTGCCAGTATCGAGCGCGAGTATGCGGTTCGGGTTAAAGGCAAAGTAGAAGACGAACACCTCACCGCCCTGCGAGAGGGTGTGTTGCTGGACGATGGAGTGGCGAGATTTACCGACATTCAGCCTGGCGGCGGTGAAGGCATCAACCGCTGGTTTTACGTCGTTTTGATGGAAGGACGAAATCGGGAGGTACGCCGTCTCTGGGAGTCTCAGGGTTTTGAAGTGTCCCGTCTGAAACGTGTGCGCTTCGGTGAGCTATTTATTCCGTCAAAAGTAAAGAAAGGGCGCTGGCAGGAACTTGGTGAAGGTGAAGTATCGACTTTGTATGGTATGGCCGGGGTTCATAAGAAATCCCTGGACAAGCATCGACCGCGTGAGTCGGAACGTCTCAAGCGCGTTCAACGTAAGAAGCGGGTGCCGACCGATGCAGCAGGCGAACGTAATCGAAGGCATAGCGACGAGCGTGACCGCGAGCACACAATAGACCGGCGCAGGAACTCCGCTAAGCCGGCAAAATCAGCGAGAACGGCTAAAGCGGCTAAATCAGAAAGAACAGAAAGAACAGAAAGAACGGAAAGAACAGAAAGAACAGAAAGAACAGAAAGAACAGAAAGAACAGAAAGAACCGATAAAGCCAAAAAGACTAAAACCCTAAGCAAAGAGTCTAAGCAAGCATCGAAACGTAACTAACCGCCCACCCGACGCCGCAGCGGTCGTATCGAGGCGTTACTGTGCGTCGAAACTGAGTCCTGTCCGATCTATGCTCACGTCATCCATCAGATACACGTAGCCTCGAAGTATGGCCTCCGGGTCGGGATTTGAGCTGGGCGGCTCGGCAGGATAGGCCGCACGACGCATGGCGGTGTTGACCGCGCCTGGGTTTACACAGTTGCAGCGAATACAACTGGTGTTTTCGAGCTCGCTCGCCAAGACCTGGCTTAGACCTTCTACCGCGAATTTCGACACCGCATAGGCTCCCCAGTACGCGCGGCCCAAACGGCCCACGCCCGAACTCGTGAGGACCACCGATGAGCTGGGCGCGGCGTCCAGCAAAGGCAGTAGCTCGCGAAACAATAAGAAATTGGAGCTTACATTCACCTGCATGACTTCTTGCCACTGCGACCAGGAATACTGAGAGAGTGGTTTACGATCCCCTAGAACTCCGGCATTTAACAAAAGCCCGTCTAATTGAGGACACTGGGAAGCTAGCAGGCTGGCGAGCTCCCGATACGCATCCTCATCGACACGCGCCAGATCGAAGGGCAGTGCCAAAGGTTCCCGGCCGCTATTGGCAATGATCTCATCGTAGGTGTTCTCGAGGCCTTCAACGCTGCGCGAAAGCAGGGCGATCGTGGCGCCATGCTTGGCATAGCTGATTGCAGCACGCTTACCTATGCCATCACTAGCACCTGTGACAAGGATTGTTTTGCCCTCAAGAGCATCGGCAGCAGGAATGTAAGATGACGGTATGTGAGTGACTTGAGTGCTCACAGGCTTGCAGCCTCAATCTCAGTACTCTCAGGAAAGATAAGATTGTGCAGGTCCTCACTGGAGCGGGCTACGGAATCCGCTCCCCAGCTTTCGGCGTCGTCCCCACCTTCTATGTATCCGTAGGCTGCGGCGATTGTGTACATGCCCGCACGCCGACCCGCTTCGATATCACGTAAATGATCGCCGATATAGATCACTCTCTGCGGGTCGCAATTCAGCTCCTGGCAGTTCTTAAACAGGCACTCGGGGTCAGGTTTCGCAACGCTAACGTCGTCCGGACATACCGTGCTTTGGCAGTCGATGTTTAGGGCGTTCAGCAGGGGAATCGCATAAGCACGGGGCTTATTTGTGGATATCCCCCAGGCAATCCCTCGTCGCTCAAAAGTCGCCAGGAGCGGACTGATTCCCGCGTAGGGATGGGAGTGTTGTCCTAGCTGAGAGCTATAGAGTTCGAGCAGTCGCTGGCGCTGAGCCTCAAATTTCGGCTGGGCTTCATCCAGTCCAAGTGCGAGCTTCACGAGCGCTCGGGAGCCGTTTGACACACTGCGGGTGATACGCGCGGGATCGATGGTCTCGCGGCCATTCTCTTCAAGCAGCTGCTGAACTGCTGGAATGAAGTCGCCCGCTGTGTCCACCAAGGTGCCATCCAGGTCGAAGACCACAGCCTGGAGCTGTTTGCCGGGATGCTTCATGCCGCTCTTTTCGCGTGAACGAGATAATTTACCGAAACATCCGACGCGCTGAGTCGATATCGCTTCGTGATCGGATTGTAAATGAGTCCAGTCATCGTCTGAAGATCCAGCCCTGCTCCCCGCAGCCAGCGCGACAGCTCGGAAGGGCGAACCAACATACGGTAATCGTGTGTCCCGGTTGGCAGGAGCCGCAGAATTCGTTCAGCACCGATGATCGCAAACAAGAAGGACTTGGGGTTTCGATTGATGGTTGAAAAAAAAACGTCCCCGCCGGGTTTAACAAGTTCGGCGCAGGCGGCCACAACCTGATCCGGATCTGGAACGTGCTCTAGCATCTCGAGGCAGCACACCGTATCGAACTCGGCCGATTCTGCTGCTGCAAGTTGCTCGGCGGTGCTTAGGCGATAGTCAACTTGCACACCTGATTCCAACTGGTGCAACTCAGCCACACGAAGTGCGGCCTCCGCCATATCTATTCCTGTGACGACGGCCCCGCGCTGGGCCATCGCCTCAGAGAGAATGCCACCGCCGCAGCCGACGTCTAGGAGACGTTTACCAACAACGGGCGCACGTTCATCGATCCAGTTAGCCCGTAGAGGGTTGATATCGTGCAGCGGCCGAAATTCGCCTTCGGCGTCCCACCACCGCGATGCAATTGAATCGAACTTGGCTATCTCTCTTGGATCGATATTGCTTACTTCGGTCATAGGGCCTTCGCTTTGTTCATCCGTCATCGAGTTTTCACCATGCACTGTCCCGTTGCTGATCGCGCACCGGCTTTGCAGTAGCGTGTCTTTGGATTCCTGCGGTTCTAGTTTTTTGCGCTCGCTGCGAAGAAGCTCAGGATCGCCGAGAGTTCCATATTACGCCGTCGTCAGACCGGCGAGGCCCGCGTACCAGCAGAGATTGTCTGTGCCCAGTTTGCGGCACGTTCGAGACATTCGCTGAGATCCAACCGCGTATGTACTCCCGATCGAACCAGCTGTTGACCCGCAATCCAAACATCGCTCACTTCGCCACCGTTGCACGCGTACGCGATCTGTGAGGGTAAATTGTAGATTGGTTGTGTGTGCGGTGCAGACAGGTCCAACGCGATCACGTCCGCCTGTTTTCCCACCTCAAGGCTGCCTATCTGCTCGTCTAGCCCCAGCACTTGGGCACTGCCAAGAGTGGCCATACGCAAAAGATCCACCGCTGGTAGCTGCTTGGCGTCGTGCCACTGATGTTTGGCCAGAAACGCGGCGGAGCGCATCTCGCCGAACATGTTGAGATCGTTATTACTGGCGGCCCCGTCTGTTCCGAGGCCCAGAGGAATCCCGAGGTGAATAAGCTTCCCAGTCGGGCACGCACCGGATGCGAGTTTCATGTTGGATTCGGGGCAGTGCACGATACCGGCTCCGCTTTTAAGTAAAAGCTCCACGTCGCTTTCATCGGTGTGGGCCATGTGTACGCATTGCGTTCTCGGCCCCAGTAATCCGATGTCGAACAGTCTTTCGAGGGGGCGAAGCCCGAACTGGTCTACCGAGTCGGCGACTTCGCGCGCAGTCTCGTGCACATGGATCTGTACGCCCATATCGAGCTCGGCCGCATACACGGCAATTCTTTCCAGGACGTCCGGTCCTACGCTGTAGGTTGAGTGGGGGCCGAAAACGACCGTCGATAAGGAATGGCTTTTCAGCTCGTCCTGGAGCGCCAGGGCCTTACTCAGATACTCGTCGGGCCCAATCGCCCAGGCGCTCGGAAAATCAATTATCGGCGAGCAAAGCTGGCAGCGAATCCCGTGATCGCGACAGAGCGCTGCGACAACCTCAGGAAACAAGTACATGTCCGCAAAGCAGGTCGTACCGCCTAGCAGCATCTCCGCTATGGCGAGCGTGGTGCCGTCGCGTACGAACTCTTCACCAACATGGGCAGCTTCGGCGGGCCAGATGTGATTCTCTAGCCAGTCTTGAAGTGGATGATCATCCGCGAATCCGCGCAGGAGCGTCATCGCGGCGTGTCCGTGGGCGTTCACTAGTCCCGGAAGAAGCACATGGTTAGGCAGGGACACGGTCTCGGTCGCACGCCAAAGGGCTATGTCAGATTCTTGGACGACGCCGACGATACGACCATGGAGAACCGCTAGTGCCGCGTTCTCTAAAGTGACCCCAGAAGGTTCAATCGGCAATACGTACCGGGATCGGATGAGTAAGTCTGCGGTGTGGTGCATCAAGCGCCTTCGACTAATGATGGGCTGATAGGTGGCCGGGCATTATACGCTGACCCTGCCAATGGCACGTGGATTTGATCGGCCCTTCACTGGCGCTCCTTCGCTGGAAACCGATGGCGCTGATAGCGTTGGTCAGGGTATAATTTGTGCGGCTTTTGTCGCGACCGCTCCCCCTGTTTCGCCACCTAGCTGCTTCGCGCTGGTGAGTATGTTTTATGTCAATACGAGCCTGTTTTACCGGCACCTCATTCTGCATACCGATTGCCGTGTGTAGGGCCCTGCGGATGGCTAATGACCGAGGTGAGAACCAGGCCAGTGTATCCGTGAAGCACTGTGTTTTCTCGTGCAGCTCTCTTCTTGTTGAAGCGTTAGCTCGATGAGTTGGCTTGGCTTTAGCTGATGACGGTATTGATCGCGGAACTGATCGATGGCCGATTTTGACAGTTGAATTGATGTTTGGTCGTACCTACCAGTCGGGTTGTTCAGCCTTCTACTGACCATCGAACGTGTTTCGGTCAGCTTGAGATATCTTATCTGCGAGTGTCACACCTGCAGCAGCGATTAGGCGTATGGCTAGATTGGTATGCACGCCGTAGCTATGTGATAGCCAAGACCAAACAAGGATCAGGACCAAGCAAGGATCAGAACCAAGCAAAGATCAGGATCAAGCAAAGAACAGGGCCAAGCAATGATCAGGGCCAAGGAAAGACGTGGCGAATGCCACGCGAAGGTAAGGTAGACCGACCGTAGCGGTAGCACTGAAATTGTAGTTAGCAATGCCTACGTGATCTCGCAGACAACAAGTGCTGAGAAAACTACTGAGCATGCCGAGCAAGTCGAGAAACCAGCCGATCCGAGAAAGATGAGCAAACCAAATAAGCCAAATAAGCCGAATAAGCCGAATAAGCCGAATAAGCCGAAT
>JBCCNK010000255.1:0-5405 GCA_039025875.1 Pseudomonadota bacterium | reverse complement strand
GCCCCGCGACCGAGGGCTAGGCTCGTCACCAGTGCACCAACTCCCACCACTACACCCACCAGAGCGAGGACAGCCTGGACACGATTTCGTGCCATCGCCTTGATAGCGAGAGCAGCCTGGGATCGAATCACCTGCACGGCCAGGGCCTGCCGTCAGGCTCCAGCTACCACGACTGCAGCTTGTTCGTGTGTGGGCTGACGGTCTGGGTTCGGGCGATCCTCCCTGATAACGCCGTCACGTATCGAAATGACCCGGGTACCATAGGCCGCGATTTCCGCTTCATGGGTAATCAGAATTATTGTGATACCTCGGTCCACACGCAGCGCCTGAAGTGTGTTCATAACCTCAACGCTGGTTTCGCTGTCCAGATTACCGGTGGGCTCGTCGGCGAGAATCAGAGATGGCTCGTTTACCAGGGCGCGAGCAATGGCCACCCGCTGCTGCTGGCCACCGGAAAGCTGGCTTGGATGGTGATCGGCTCGGTCTTTTAAGCCCAGCGTATCAAGCACTGCCAGACCTCGTTGCTTCCGCTCCGCTGCGTTCGGGTGAGATTGAGAGTAAAGCAGCGGGACTTCGACGTTTTCGAGTGCCGAGGTACGCGGCAGCAGATTAAAACCCTGAAACACGAAACCGATACGTCGATTTCGAGTATCCGCTAACTCCTCAGGCGACATCGAGGCAACTTCCTGACCGTCTAGTTTGTAGCTTCCCTGAGTGGGGCGATCTAGACAGCCAAGAATGTGCATCATCGTCGACTTGCCAGACCCCGAAGGCCCAGTGACGCAGACGAACTCCCCTTCTTCAATCGATAGAGAAACATCGCGCAAGGCGTCCACGCGAGTAGCCCCCATCTCATAAGTCTTCCCAATGTTCCTTAAATTGATCAGAGCCATTCAGTCTTGCTCCCGTTACTAAGGGGATCGGGGAAGAATGCAGCTATTCCCCGTGCCATATGCTCTGGCAGCGCTCAGCCACCAGCTCCCGCGGTGCCCGGGATACTCGGGGAAGGCGCCGCTTCTTCTAACTCGGCGACTTCGGTTTTCGGTGGTTCGTTAAGACCGGCGTAGTTGTAAAGAACGGTCGCTACGGACTTTTCTCCAGCGGCCATGCCGTACATCTTCTCCGCACCTTCGATGACAAAATACTCATTGGCGGCATGGGCATTTCCACCACTACCTACCTGGCCGCTGACAATGGGGATATCCAGCACGTCTCCGGCAAACAAGTAGGCAGGCCAATAGCCGCCGAGGATCGATTCAACTTCGGTCAATGGCTCACCGTAGCTGACGCCGAAACTGTCATACATTCGGGTGACAGCCGCAGTGACATCGTTGTCATAGCTACGCTTTGCCCAGGGCACGTCACCTACGATGTTGATCTCGACATCCTGATAGCCGTGCTTATCGAGATGCTTGCGCAATTTGTCTACGATATCGAGGCCGTCTTGATTGGGTACGTAGCGGAAGTTGTGCTTGGAAACGATGCGGTTAGGTAAGATCGCCCCCGAGCCTCCCTCGAACATATTGCCGCCCCAGATGCCGTCGAGATTCATTGAAGTACCGTAACGCGCGAGCTTTAAGTACTCCACTGGATCGTCAGACATGAATTTGGCAACCCCAAGATTCTTCGCTGCGACCTCCATATCGATTTTCTCAGCGGCAATCTCAAGCTTAGCAAGCTCCGCCGGTGACATCGGCTCGATGTCGTCATAGAAGCCGTCGATCATCACCTTATTACCGGTCTCATCCACCAGCGTTGTGAGCATCTTGATATGCCGCCAAGCTGGCGCGTCGACCGCTCGTTTCCGTCCTCCGTGAATATTGCTGTAAGTCGGACCGCGCCCCCAGGATTCACCACTCGTTATCAGCTCAACAAAGACGCAGCCCTCAGACCCGCCGCCGATGCCTCCCTGACGGCCAAAACGGTACATCGCATCCGCCTTCGCAAAAAGCTCAGGGTGATCGCGGACAAACTTTCGATAACCAATAGACATTCGCTCCTCATCTCCTTCGGCGATGAAGATGAGATTAACGGGCAACTTTCCAGTGACTGCCTTGATGGCCATCAGAGCATTGAGCTGGGTCATTTGTGGGCCCTTAGAGTTGGTCGCACCGCGACCGATCATTACTTTGGCATACGGCTCCTGCTCGACCAGCCGACCTTCAAAGGGTGGTGCTTTCCATAGCCCAGGCTGGGTAACGGGCATAGTGTCGTACATCCAGTAAACCGCGAGCGTCTTCTCTGCGCCTTCGTCGCAATCTGCAAATACCACCGGATTACCTTGCTGGCCCCATTCAGTGATACCAACGTCATAAACCTGGGTGTTTTGACAGCCAAGCTGATCAAAAAAACCCTTAACCATGTAAGCCGATTCTTGAATGCCTTCTCCGGTGTTTGAGATGCTCGGCTGCTCGATCCAGCGACGTAGATTGAGTACGTGTTCATCGATGTTCTCATCGATGTAATCGAAGACTTCCTTAAGTTCAGGGTTGTAGATCTGGCTCATATCAATAGAGAGCTCTTCATCGCCCACAGTTCGAATACCAAGCGAATTGATCGTAGATGCGGGTGTTTCCAGGCCCGAATCGGCCACTGTTTCTGGAGCTTCTTCTCCGCTGCAGCCCACGAGTGTCAGCGCAGCTGCGCAAACCGCGGCCGCGATCGGTCTTACAGTATTGGGTCTTAAGAGGGCGTTGTTTCGATGCACTGATATCACCTCTGAGCTCTATCGGCGGTACGCCGTATCGGCTTACTTGCGGTCGGCGTCTGGCATACCCTTTGGCACCGACCTCAGGTGGAAGATACAAAAAATATGCCATCAAACCGAGCAGTTCGTGAGGATAGCCAGATTGGTGATCATTCACTGCCCCGAAGTTCGCGCATACGGTGAAGCGATGAGAATCTCATCTCAGCTCTTTGGAACTGCGCCTTACGACACAGGGCTATCAGGAAATGGCGGGATACCAGTAATCACGGGGCCAGCGGAGTCTTCCTAGTATTTTTACATCAAGTTAGCCTAGAAGAGGCCGGACGAAGCGCGGGCTTTTTATCTTCGCTGGCAGTGTCTCTTGTTCAACACGTGCAGCCGTGGAGATAGCAGGTCAGACGGAAAATACTTACATCAAGATAGTCCCGGTGCGCGGGTAAGCTGTTCCACCTTGGGGCATCGGACAGCGCCGGAATAGCGCGGCGCTGCACGCCTTTAGCGTGAAAGATTCTTAAAGCCTGGCGCTTTATCGCTGAACGTTTCTTCAGAACAGTTCAAGTATTGCAGCGACTGATTATTGAGAACCTTTTTCTAGTGAAGTTTTTTGTCGGATTTTCAGCAGTTTAGAACCTGATCGCCTGCCTAGCAGCCACCCCAAACGTCCCGTGCGAATCCAAGCTGGCATAGGTCTTGCGAGTCATGACTGCTTTCGCATGACTGCAAGGACGCACCAAAACCTCACAAACGCACTGGAGTCGACAGACCCAGACGCGATTGAAAGCCTCGCGCAGCGCCCTTGATCGTCGTCTAAAGAAAAACAGTTTCAAGGTACTCAACGGAGATTGGCCTAGTGCCCACGGAGGTCGACTGCATGCACAACAGATCGTTTATTCCGAAACACCGTTCACTTAGTCTCGCTTGCGCTATGGCCGCAGGCACCAGTTTACCGAGTCTTAGCTACGCCCAAGAAGATGACGCGATGCGCGATGAAAAAGTGCTCCGCGAGGAAGTGGTGGTCACAGGCTCACGCCTAAAGCGTACGGGTTTCGACACGCCGACGCCGGTGACAGTAATCGGCGAGGAAGAGATCAATGCCGAAGCAGCGCCGAGCATCGATGCATTCGTCGCAACGCTGCCATCGGTACAAGGAAGCGGAAACTCGTCAACAAGTTCGGGCTCGCTCTCTGCGGGTGGCGCTGGAGTCGCCGATATTAACCTCCGCGCATTGGGGTCAAACCGTACATTGGTTCTGCTCGACGGTCAGCGCAATGTAACCTCGCGATCCACGGGACAGGTAGATGTAAACACCATGCCCCAGGGTTTGATTAAAAGTGTCGAGGTTGTAACCGGTGGTGCTTCGGCAGCCTATGGCTCAGATGCGGTCGGCGGGGTGATCAACTTCATTCTCGATAGGGACTTCACCGGCTTTAAGACTCGCGCCGACTATAGTGAAACCAGCCGCGGCGACGCTCCTAACGGACGCTTCGGTTTTACTGGAGGTCTGGATTTCGCAGATGGTCGCGGACACTTTATTTTCGATACAGAGATCTTTCGCTCCGAGGGTATCCACTATGAGTCCCGGGACTGGAATCTGGATGGCTATCAGGCCGTAAACAATCCGCGAGCGGGCGAGCTCGGACAACCGAGGTTTTTAGTCACCAACGAAGTGGGCATTCAGGCCTATGCGCCCGGGGGAATCATAAACCTGGTTAACGGAAACGGGCCCGGTAACGACCCTACGGGCCTGGTAGGAACCTACTTCGGGCTCGGGGGCCAACCCAACCAGCTCGCCTATGGAGAAGTCACAGGCCAGTGGATGATCGGCGGTGACTGGTATCAACTCCTGGACTCTATGCGGGGCACAAACTCCCTCGCTGCAGAGGACAGCCGGGATAGCTATTTCGGTCGCGTTGATTTTGATCTTGCCCAAAACGTAACGGCCTTTGCTCAGGCGTCGTACGCGCGCTACGAGGGCTATAGCTTCTACATTCGACCGACCCAGCAATTCAACATCGCCGTCGACAATGCCTTTTTACCGGAGTCGGTACGACAGCAGATGATCGATAATGGAGTCGACTCAGTGCGCGTTCGTAATGCCCACGCCGATGTGCCTGCATCCGGAACGGTAAACGAGCGCGAGACTTTTCGCGCCGTGTTCGGCGCCGAAGGTGGGTTTACCGCGTTTGGCCTGGAGTTTGACTGGGATACCTACTGGCAGACCGGCATTACCGAAACAGACGAGCGCCAGCAACCTACCTACAAGCAAGCAAACTTCCGGGCCGCAATCGATTCCATCGTGGATCCGAATACAGGTGAAATTGTCTGTCGCGATCCCGAGTCGGTCTCTGCAGGCTTCACCGAGGATGGGCCTAACTTCGCCGACCTGCCCTGCGTGCCGTTCAACCCATTAGGCGTAGGCGTGGCAACCCAGGAAGGGCTAGATTACGTGCTCGGCACACCCAACCGTCAGCAGGAAATCCAGCAGGACGTGTTTGCCTTTAACTTCCGGACCAACAGCATCGATGGCTGGGCCGGCCCCATTGCGCTTGCGTTTGGTGGTGAATGGCGAAATGAGCAGATCGACGGTGACATCGACGGCTGCTTTGGTGGCCCCGGCGGAGGTTGCTGGAAATACGGCAACTACCTGGCAACGGTCGGCGAATACGATGTGACTGAGTTCTACTTCGAGGCTGGCGTT
>JBCCNK010000254.1:0-5406 GCA_039025875.1 Pseudomonadota bacterium | reverse complement strand
TAAGTCTCCGGATGTCCTCCGTCGCCTTCCTTCGGAAGCCGCGATGCTAACGTTCATTGGCGGGGGTGCTTCGTTTATCGCCTACTCTCTGGTGATGTGGGCGTTCACCAAAGCCCCGATTCCACTGGTGACCGCCCTGCGGGAGAGCAGCATCATCTTTGCGCTCGTGATAGGGGTCGTGTTCTTCAAAGAACGCGCCAGTCTCGTAAAGTTCGTGTCAGTTTTAGGAGTGCTGCTAGGTGCGGTACTTATGCGGATAGCTAGCGGATAGCTAGCGGATAGGTAGCGGATAGGTAGCGGATAGGTAGCGGATAGTTGGCGATAAGCCGGCGGCCGGAAGCAATAGGCACATGAAATCGAAAATGAGTCGATCGGTGCTGTTCCCGTGCGTCTCCGGTGTTTATCCGGTGCGAGTGTTTGCGCGCAGCATTCCGATTCATTAATCGACGCGCATGAGTTGGGATCGAGAAGACGCTCGGTCCAGGACAGTCAGGCAAGTTCACCAGCGGCCTGCTCAAACCAGCCGATGACGCTACGCCAATAGTCGTCACCATAGCGTTTACGGAAGCGTCGGGTCTCCTCGCAGCTCTCGTCTTTCCATACCTTGAGCCTCGCCTCGACGAACTCGGCGGTCAGGGGAATCTTGCACTCCACGGTGATGCAGTGCTGCCACTCCGCGTAGTTCTGCGGAAAAGGTGAAGTCATCATAAGAAAAGGCCCGCTGGTCTTCTAATTCAACAGTGGCGAAATGACGAACGCAAACGTGGGCCGCAATGCAGCTCACAAGGCCGTTACAACATAACATCTCATGTCTTTGAGCGCAGCTACGCCGGTGTCTGCGCTGGTGTCTGACACCAAAAAAAAGTTTTGCGACCCACTTTGGCTTCCCAATAGACAGATCCCGGCAGTAAGTGAGGGCTTGACTAGAACGTCAATTTCAGCACTGAATTGAATTCAATTACTGGCCATGGTGAGCTCATGACGAATTCCGATACCACGCAGCGACTGCTCAACGCCGCAGAAGAAGAGCTGCTGACAAACAAAGGGCACCTCGAAATGGGTCCCGTCGCGCGCCGGGCCAAAGCATCGGTAGGTCTCGCCTATCACCATTTCGGGTCTAAAACCGGGCTGATTGCGGCTGTGGTCGATCGGTTTTACCAGCCGCTGCGAGAAATTGCTTTAGGTGATGCCATTCCGGTTGAACAGGACTGGGGCTCGCGCGAACTCGCGCGCATGTCGGCAACGACAGACTATTTTTACGAGGCACCTCTGGCTCCGCTGATAGCCGGCCGGCTGGCCAGAGAGTCCGAAGTTCTGGATATCGAAAAGGCGCACATGGACAAGCTTCTTGAGCTCGGTGCACGCAACATCGCCCAGGGACAAAGACTGGGTATCGTCGCGCCGCACCTAGATCCCGAGGTGACCGTAGCACTACTGATGGGAGGTCATCGCCTTGCATTGGACAAGGCCGTTCTATCTGATCCGCGCCCCGACAAACAGGGCCTGATTGAGCAGGTCTGGCGATTCACGAGTCAGGCTCTTCAACTTAAACACGAGCCCACACGGTTTACCCATGCACCAGGAAAAACCTAAACGACCGCAAGCAGAACCATAGCAGGACGACATCATGGACTACACGCAAATCAAAGTTGAGAAGGACGGCCCGGTAACCATCGTTACTTTCAATCGCCCGGAGGTGATGAATTGCATCGGACTCGCGACCCACCACGAGCTAGTGCACGCGTTCGACAGCTTTCGCGACGATGAGAGCTCCCAGGTGGCTGTCATTACCGGTGCCGGGGAAAAAGCCTTCTGCGCCGGAGGCGACCTCACGGGTACTGTGAATCTGGCGCCGACTGGCGCTGACTTCGACAAACCAGCCCCATCGGTTCTGGCGTCTCATGAACGCGGATGCGAACCAGGTGTACTCGGGCCAAGTCGGTGGACCGACATCTACAAACCCATCATCGCCGCTGTGAACGGCATCGCCTACGCAGGGGGCCTTGAGTGGGCGTGCTATGCCGACATGAGGATCGCCGAAGAGCACGCCTCTTTCGGCGTGACTTGCCGACGATGGAACATCGGCCTGGCCGACGGAGGAACGCAACGTCTTCCCCGCATTCTTGGGATGGGGCGGGCGATGGAGCTAATCCTCACCGGCAAGGTAATTGACGCCGAAGAGGCCTATCGCATCGGCCTGGTTAATGAGGTCGTACCCAAAGGCGCTGGCGTCACACGCGCCATCGAACTTGCGAAGTTCATCAGCAGTCTTCCACAGCAGGCGATTCGCTCAGATAAAGAAGCAGCGGTCCGTGGCTTCGGCCAGCCCTTAGATGAAGGACTACGGATAGAAGCCCAGTGCTTTCATCAATCCTTTTTTCATCCCGCTACCGTCGAGGGCCTTCGCCAGTTCCGGGAGCGGGATCACCCGGATCGTCGCAGCGACAGCGCCGCCAAGACGCCTGGCATAGTTAGAGGCTAGCCAATGTCGGTTATCACTATTGGAATTCGCATCGGGCTGGCATAGTTTCCATAGCCGGCTCCCGGTGCAGGCCGGGCTCCTGGCTCTCGGGTCTTCAGGCGGCAGCTTGCCTTACGGCTCCGGGCCCTACGCCAATCACTCGCTTGAACGCCTTCGCAAACGCCGCTTCACTGTCGTAGCCACAGCGATCGGCTACCTCTAGTACCGGCAGGTGCTCTTCATCCAGCAGGTTATAAGCCACCTGCATTCGCCACCGCGTCAGGTACTCCATGGGGCTCTCGCCAAGGAGGGACTTAAACCGAGCAGCAAACGATGAGCGAGACATAGCGGCTAGCGCCGCGAGTTTATCGACCGACCATCTCGCATGGGGTTCCGCCTGCATACCGGTAAGCGCCTTGCGTATCTTCTGATCTCGCAGCGCGGCTGCCAGCCCGGAATCGGTGTCACTCTTTTCAACGTGCTCTTTCAGGATGATCACGAACAGTGCTTCGGCCAGCCGATCGACGACGGCCACTGTTCCTTCCGTCGTCCGCAACGACTCATCAACCATCAGGTCCATCAGGGTAGCGATGCTTGGGTTTGTGGTCTTGCGCTGAATGATCAACGCGTCCGGCAGCACATCCAGCAAAGCCGTTGCTGAGTTCTGGCGGAAGTGAAAATAGCCGCAGATCAGACCGACGCCGTCTTCCTGCAGACCTTGGTCGTAGTTGACGGCGGTCTCCCGGTTGGCGGGTAAGCTGCACTCGGCGACATTACTGAGAAGATGACTGCTGTCCCTGGGAAAGAGCACGCAGTCGCCCTTTTCAAGATACACCGTTCCGTTTAAGTCATCGCTGCGGATGTAGGCATCGGCGTGCGACACGATATGGAAGCTCGCCTTGCCCGTACCCGAAGTATCGATGGCCCAGTCGCCACAGTACTGGGCGTTATTGATGACATCCGTCTTCAGACGGAAGGTCGCTAGCAGCTGACTGAGCGCGTCCACGCTTCTGATTCTCTTGCTAATTGCCAGATTGGACGATCGAGCATAAAGCCCGGCGTCCCGGACATGTTGCCACACGGCCTCGTCAGCTTAAATGTCTCTCATGGCACAGCCATTCAATCACCGACAGAGGAAAGAAAAGATGAACATGAAGAACACACTTTTAGCCGCATCTCTCACCCTGTTTGGGGCCCTGGCATCGCTCCAGGCGCAGGCAGCGGAACTCGCCTCCGGCAGCCTGGAGGGCGCCTTCTCTTCCTGGGGCAAGTCATCATTGCAGGGGGACTGGAAAATTGTTGAAGACGGCGGCGAGCAGTACATCGAACTTGGAGAGAACTTCAAAGCTAAAAAAGGCCCGGATGTAAAGATCTTTCTATCTCCGACTCAAGCGTCCCAGGTCACTGGAGACAACGCGGTGAATGGCAGCGTATTCGTCAAACTGATTTCGGATTTCGACGGCAGCGCACGGATCGCGATACCCGAAGGCACCGACCTCAACCAATATGAATCACTGATCTTCCATTGCGAAGCCTATTCCAAGCTCTGGGGTACCTCTCCGCTTCGTTAAGCAATCAACCAGGGCTCGCCCTGCACTGCGGCGAGCCCGGCGAAACAGATTTCTAACTATCTAGACTCCCAAAGGAAAAGTAATCATGAACAAAGTAATCAGCACCGTCTTAAGCATTTTTGTCGCTTTCGTTTTCGTCCAATCGCTGTTCTTCAAGTTCTCTGGATCGGAAGAGACAGTGATTATCTTCAGCACCATCGGTCAGTGGATGAGCAGCATTGGTCTACCGGCGTTTGTTGCGAATCTATTCGGCGAGTTTGGAGGCTATGGCGTCGGCACCACTGAGTTGGTGGCAGCCGCACTGATCCTGATCCCCGCCACACGAAAGCTGGGTGCGAGCATCGCGTTTGTCGTCATGAGCGGTGCGATCTTCTTCCATCTGGGGACCCCCCTGGGAGTTGACCGAGTGGTCGACGCGGCCGGCAACACCGACGGTGGCGCTCTGTTCTTCACTGCGGTCGGCGTCTGGGTCAGCAGTGCAGTCATCGTCGCTTTGAGCCGAGTGAAGAAGCCTGCAAGTAGCAAGGATGCTGCTGCGGACATGGAGCCCGCGCTGGCATAACCCCAAATTAGAGTATGTCCACCGGGCCCGCCGACGAGAAAGTCGGCGGGCTTTTTTCTGGCCGCGCGTTCCGCAACCACGGGAAAAACCGAGGTAACAATCGCGCATCGATTAAGCCCACTGGACTCCAGGCCTTAATTACACCAACAATGCTTGGATCCGTCCGAGCTGATCAGGAGTCAGCGTGTACGATTTTTACAGCGATACAAAGTCTATCCCCACCAAACCTATGCTTAAGTCCATGGTCGGCGCTCAGCTGGGAGATGAACAAAAAGGTGAAGATCCCACGACGACAGCGCTAGAGGCTCGTGTTGCCACAATGCTGGGCAAAGAGGCCGCCGTTTTTATGATTTCGGGCACGATGTGCAACGAAGTCGCAGTACGGGTCCACTGTCGCCCCGGTGATGAAGTGATCTGTGACGTCTCCTCGCACCTTCTCAACTATGAGTGTGGTTCTCCCGCGGCTTTGAGCGGAGTCACGTTGAATACGCTCCAGGGACACAACGGAGTTTTTACGAGCGAGGATGTGAGAGGGGCAGTCCGGCCCGCTTCGCGCTACATGCCCATCAGCCGCATGCTGCTTATCGAACAGACCGCAAACCTCGGTGGTGGCGCTATCTGGCCGCTGGACACGATTGATTCGGTCGTTGGGGAAGCCAAGTCGCATGGTCTGATCGCGCATATGGACGGGGCCAGGCTATTGAACGCAGTAGCGAAAACTGGAATAACAGCCGCGCGCTATGCCCGGGACTTTGACACGGTATGGATCGATTTTTCCAAAGGACTCGGCGCGCCCTGCGGTGCTGTTCTCG
>JBCCNK010000253.1:0-5462 GCA_039025875.1 Pseudomonadota bacterium | reverse complement strand
GACGCGCGTTATGACGCATTGGATTAGTCTGTCTATGGTCCGATAGGTTGCAATGAGGTCATGGCGTTGAGAATCGTAGCAGCCCATACCACCAAAAGACTGTTGCGGCACTCAAGCCCTGTGGCGGTCACTTGGAGAGGATGCGGAGTTTAAGAGCTCCTGTTTCTGCTGACGACTGGCGTTTTCGAGCGGAGCCTGACATGCCTCGTCCGACACCGCAGTAACTGTAGAATCTGGTCTAGACCATCGCCAATTCGTGCCAGCCGCGAGCGCTCAGTGGAGACTAAAGAGTATAGAGGTTCCAGGGGACAGTGCCGTGACTATCTGTCAAGGCTCATTGCAACAGCGATTATTCTGCTCCATTCGACGCGATAGGCTCGACAGTGGCCAGTACCGCGGCGGCGAGCTGGCCCATCGCTTCCAAGCCTCTGGGGGCGGGATGAATGTGGTCACCTGAATCGTACTCTGTTTTGAGCTGGCGAGGGTGCGAGGGGTCAGCAAGTAGCGTGTCAAAGTCGATCACGGCGTCGAACGCGCCCGATTCTCGAATCCATTGGTTCACTTCGGTACGCAACCGATCTTTTTTCTTGCTATAGAAGTTGACAAAGGTCGTGTTGCCACCCGCGTAGGGGGTGATGGTAGCGCCAATTATTGTAAGCCCCTTGGATTTTGCACTCGCGATAACTGCGCGATATCCAGCAATTAGCTCGTCCGCTGTCGGACGCTCCGAGTCTGGCGCTAGTTGTCGGCCATGCATTTTGGCCCCAGGCCAAGCGATATCGTTGATCCCAGCGGCAATAATCAAAATATTGATCCCGGCTAGCGCTAACACTTGATCGTTCAGTCGCTCGATGACTCCGGGGCTAGTGCCAGTGTGGCGCGCGTCGCGCAACAGACGATCGCCACCGATTCCAGCATTTGCCATTGCTAATTTGTAACCTTGTGCATGCAGTACACGCCATGCAACATCCGGCCAGCGCCCATCGGTTCCCACTTCTGCGGAGCTGCCATCGGTGATGGAGTCACCCAGCGCGACAATACCGACCGTTTCGACAGGTGACAGGACATCAATCGCGGTTATCACCAGTCGAAAATCACTCTTGCTCGCAACGGGGAAAAGTGGGCTGTCGCTAAAATTTCCAGCCACTGATATAAGTGCGTCCTCGCGACCGTACCAGTGAATTGTGGGTTGCGTTTTTTGCGCCGGCAGAAACAAACGCACTTCAAGTTTCTCTCCGGCCGAAACAGCGGTGAGCAGCGTATCGCTGAGAAGAAAGTTGTCAGGCGGAATAGCAGCGTAGTCTTTTCCACGGAACAGGACGGGGAGCCCATTGAAGCGAAGACTCTCGATGCGGTAGGGCTCGCGTTCGTCTACATTCGCGACTCTCAGACGTACCCCTTGACCCGAGGCCGTAATGAGAACGTTCTGGAGTACGGTGCGGCCGGAAAAATGCTCCGCGTCGTCAGCTTGTTCAGAAGGGCTGGCATTCCACGCTGTGACCCACTCAGGGGAGGCGAACAAAGGGGTGCTCAGTAGCGTCAGATATAACGCGATCACTCGACTGCTCAACTGCTGGGCCTCCCTGTGCTCTCGTGCTATTGGATTAGACGCAGAATTGCCAATTCTTGCGCTATTTTTTCTCTACTTGCGTCTAGGAATAGATCAGGCTCGCTTTCTGTACGACATGAGCCGATCGTAGGAGAGAACAGTTTTCAGCGCTGGCGTCGGACAGGATTGCTTGTTGTATTCGTTGCTGGCTCGGTTCGTAGGGATTTGTAGCGCTTGTGATTTACCAGTTCGCCAGGATGAAAGGTAGCTTAACCTCGATGGATGTCTGGATCTTATCGCTGGTCATACCTGCCTTGCAGACGATTAATCTGGGCAACTCTCCGTGAACAAGATTCGCATGGGTATGGTTGGCGGCGGTGAAGGCGCATTTGTCGGCCGTATTCATCGCATGGCTGCGGCCCTCGATGGCGAGATCGAACTGGTTTGTGGCGCGTTTAGTCAAGATCCGGGAAACGCGCGGCGCTCTGGACTGGCGCTGCACCTTTCTGATAAGCGCATCTATACCGATTTTCGCGACATGATGTCGGCCGAGGCTGCACTGCCCTTACATGAGCGTATGCAGTTCGTGTCCATCGTCACACCAAATCATCTCCATTTTCCCGTCGCCGAGGCTGCCCTGATTGCCGGCTTCCACGTCTTGTCCGAAAAACCGGCGACAATCAGTCTCGAGGAAGCCCTGAAACTACGTACTATCGTCAGCGAGACGGGACTGCTTTACGGGCTCACACACACCTACACGGGCTATCCCCTCATAAAAGAGGCGCGTGTTCGGGTGGTAGCGGGACAAATTGGCGCGATTCGCAAAGTCGTAGTCGAGTATCCCCAGGGCTGGCTGGCCGAACTTGAGGAAAACGCAGAAAACAAACAGGCTGCCTGGCGACTGGACCCTGCACAGGCAGGCCCCAGTGGCTGCATGGGAGATATTGGTGTGCACGCAGCCAATCTTGCCGAATATGTGACTGGGCTCAACATCACCGAGATCTGTGCTGACTTAAATCGTGTGGTACCCGGTCGTGAACTAGACGATGACGGCTCCGTGCTGCTGCGTTTTGAAGGCGGCGCCAAAGGCCTACTCTACGCGAGTCAGGTCAGTTTGGGAGAGGAGAACAACCTCGTCATTCGGGTGTACGGGGAAACAGGAGGACTCACATGGCGCCAGCAGGAACCGAATACCTTATGGCTAATGTGGCATGACCATCCTGCGGAAATGTTGCGCACTGGAAGTGCTTACCTGAGCGAACTCGCATCAGCCAATGTTCGCGCACCTATGGGCCATCCAGAAGGATATTTGGAGGCGTTCGCCAACCTTTACATGGCGTTCGCTGGTAAGATCCGCGCCCGTGAAGCAGGGAAAGACGAAGACCTCCGTGCAGCGGATTGTCCCGGAATCGAAGAAGCGGTTCGCGGCATGGCATTTATAGAGCGTGTCGTCGAAGCCAGTGCCAGCGAACTGAAGTGGCACCCATTTGACAGACCCTAACACAGGTATCTCCCCATGAAAGGACCTGGACTCTTTCTGGCTCAGTTTGTCGATAACCAGACACCGTTTAATCGGCTCGATAGCCTCACCAAGTGGGCCGCCGAGCTTGGTTACAACGGTGTTCAGATTCCGACGTGGGATAGCCGCCTAATCAACCTCGAGCAAGCGGCAGTGAGCGCTGATTACTGTGACGAACTAAAAGGGACATGTGCGGAAAATGGCGTAGAAATCACCGAGCTCTCTACTCATCTTCAGGGCCAGCTGATCGCGGTGAATCCGGCCTACGACGAGTTATTCGATGCTTTTGCGCCTGAAGAAGTCCGTGGGAATCCAGATGCCCGGCAAGTGTGGGATGTGAATCAGTTATTCATGGCGGCGCAGGCGAGCGCCAAGCTGGGCTTGAGCGCTCACGCCACTTTCTCGGGCGCGCTCCTGTGGCATACGGTATACCCCTGGCCGCAACGGCCTCCGGGATTGGTCGAGTCAGGCTTCCGCGAACTCGCCGATCGCTGGCTCCCGATCCTCAACGCCTTTGATGAAGCGGGTATTGACCTCTGCTATGAGATCCACCCCGGAGAAGACCTCCATGACGGCGTGACATTTGAGCGCTTTCTAGACGCAACGGGTAACCACGAGCGCTGTCACATTCTCTACGATCCGAGTCACCTGTTGTTGCAGCAACTGGATTATCTTCAGTTCATCGACATTTATCATGAGCGCATCAAGATGTTTCACGTGAAGGATGCGGAATTTAAGCCCACAGGACGTAGTGGCGTCTACGGTGGCTACCAGGGCTGGGTTGACCGCCCCGGCAGATTCCGGTCACTAGGCGATGGGCAGGTGGATTTTAGCGGCATCTTCAGTCAGCTCGCCCGCTACGATTACAACGGTTGGGCCGTGCTGGAGTGGGAATGTTGCCTCAAGGACTCAGAGGACGGCGCCCGTGAAGGAGTGGGATTCATCCAGCAGCACATGATCCGCCGGACTGGCAAGGCATTCGATGACTTTGTTGGCACTGACGCCAGCGACGCCTCGAACCGACGTATCTTGGGATTGGCGTCGAGACGAAAATGACACGGAGCGCGTCAATGACTGGCGTAGCTATCAATCGCACGCGCCTCAACCAGCTAGGCAATCTGTCCATCTTTATGATCGGGCTGGGTTTTGCAGTACGGGCCAATATAGCGCCCTATCTACAGGCAGACATCTACGACAAGATCGACCCGCTCAACTCGGCAGCTATGGTGGGAGGGGCACTTGGCATCACTTTCACCGGATTTGCCCTGACACTGTTGTTCGGTAGTGCATTAGTCGATCTGATCGGTATGAAGCGCATGCTGCTGCTGTCCGCTCTGGGCTATATCGCCGGTGCCATCGGTCTCTATGTGGCAACGCTCATGCCTGTCGGTGGGGCGGTGGAGACGGTCGTGCTTGCTAGCCTTTTGCTAACGGGGCTGGGTTGGGGGGCGGTGGAGGCCGCTGCCAACCCCATGGTGGCCGCTATCTACCCAGAAGAAAAGACTCACCGGCTGAATATATTACACGCCTGGTGGCCAGCGGGCATTGTCGTCGGCGGTTTGTTGGGTGTTGCTATTAATGCCATGGAACTGGCATGGGAGCTGAACCTATTGGTGCTGATGCTACCATCCCTGGTGCTGACCTGGATGGTGGCGACGTCTACGTTTCCCCCAACGGAGCGAGTGGCGTCTGGAGTCAGCTACGCCGACATGCTCAGGGAGCTGGTGAGTCGTCCTCTCTTCTGGGTCTTATGGGGGTGCATGTATCTCACTGCAGCAGCAGAACTGGCACCCGGGCAATGGGTCAATCTCGCACTATCGAACATCGTCGGCATGCAGGGCATTTTGCTGCTCGTCTATGTCAGCAGTTTGATGTTTGTGATGCGTCACTACGCCGGGCCTATCGTCGCTCGTATTTCCTCGATGGGTCTCATGTTCGTTAGTTGCCTGGCGGCCGGCATTGGGCTCTATTTGCTGAGTGTCTCGAATTCTCCTCCGGTGGCATTCGCCGCGGCGACTGTGTGGGGAATGGGCGTGTGTTATATGTGGCCGACCATGCTGGCCATCACTGCAGAACGTTTCCCCCGTGGCGGCGCGCTCGCCCTGGGACTCATGGGATTTGCAGGTGGAATGTCTATCCAGTTTGTGCTGCCCCAAATGGGCGCTGTGTTTGATGCGGCCAAGCTTGAGTTTGCCGGTGGCGCTGACAAGCTTGCCCTGTTGTCGCCTGACGTGATGCGCGACGCAGTGCGCCAGGCGTCCGTAGAGTCCTTTCAGCTTGTGGCGGTTGTGCCACTGTTGCTCCTGCCCATATTCGGCTTCATCTGGATGTACGACAGGAGAGTCTGAAATGCAATGTACACGGCGTTCTCTGCTGTCGTACATCCAGATGAAG
>JBCCNK010000252.1:0-5466 GCA_039025875.1 Pseudomonadota bacterium | reverse complement strand
ATGGTGCCGCTTTTTTGGCCAGGGATCCGGAAAAAAAATCTGAATAGCATCAAGTGCCCCAGGGGTTATACAACGTTGAAGCACTTCCACAGCGTCATGGCACATAATGCGCAGATTGGTCACGCCGAGCTCACTGATCCCCATCAGCAACCTACCTACACCAGGCCGGTGTACCTCAATGCCAAGATAAGCGTTCTCGGGATTGTTCCGCGCCATCTCAAGTAGCGACCCACCCATCCCAAATCCGATTTCCAGAATGAATCTCTTCGAACCCCCGAAGACGTTGCGTAAGTCCATAGGCTCCGGAAGATAGTCGATACCCCATTGCTCCCACCCTTGGTCGTAGGCACGCTGCTGAGCCGGCGTCATCCGGCCGGCCCTGATTACAAAACTGCGGATTGATTTTTTTTCCAAACCGAAACCACCGCAACGTTGAGGTGACTAGTCCATTACTTTGAGCGCGGCGAGCAGTAGGCAGATCCACCCTCCGATAAAACCGATACCACCGATGGGAGTGACGGCACCAAGCCACTTAATCCCGGTGAAGCTCAGCACATAGAGACTTCCAGAGAAAACCAGTACACCCGCCGTGAACAGCCAGGCACTGGACTTCAGTAGAAGAGACGATGGCTGATTGACGAGTAATACACCCACCGCGAGTAGAGCAAGAGCGTGATAGAACTGATATTGCACCGCTGTCTCGAATACACCCATGGCATAGTCATCGAGACGAGATCTAAGCGCGTGCGCGCCGAATGCACCCAGACAAACACCCAGAAGGCCCGCGGTCGCACCTATGAACAGGGTCAGCTTTGCCATGGAGTTCTCGATTGATTGAAAGGCTTACCAGTATGCCGCAAAGAAGCCGAGGCGCTAGTCGCCACCTCTAGTCGAACTCCTGCTAGAGCGATCGCGGATGCGCAGAGAAGAAGCGACCGGCGATACGGAGTCTCGGGGACACCGGGTCGTGGTGGTTTATTCATGATCGTAAACCGACTCCACACTACTCGAGGCGAGACAGTCTTCGCAGTCGGTGCTGGGATGCTTAACTCCGGGCAGAGAACGTGAGCAGACGAAGGGAACGTGAACCTGCGAGCAGGTCGAGGCCCGCCAAGCTAGCGAAGCAGACGCAAGGGTCGCAAGGAAATAAATGCCATTAACGTATCGAGCCCTCTCTAACGGGCTCGATCAATGCTTAGGCGAGCATCACCGATCGCATCTTCTTGATCGCGGCCTGCTCTAGTTGGCGTATACGCTCAGCCGAGACGCCGTAAACATCCGCCAACTCATGTAACGTTGCCTTCTGATCACTTAACCAGCGTCGCGCGAGGATATCCCGGCTGCGCTCGTCAAGGTCCGCAAGCGCAGCGTGCAGAAGTTCCTGATTATTGCTGGACCACTGATCATCTTCGGCAGACTGAGCCGGATCAGCAACAGCATCCTCAAGGAAATGCTGCGGCGCCTGCCATCCCTCCTCGTCATCAGCGTCCGAAGGCGCATCGAATGCAACATCGCGACCAGTGAGTCGGCCCTCCATTCGATGGACTTCTTTCACGTCCACGCCTAGATCGTCGGCGACCGCTTTTGCCTCATCGGCGCTTAGCCAGGATAAGGTCTTCTTAGCGCTACGCAAATTGAAGAACAGTTTGCGTTGCGCCTTAGTCGTAGCGACTTTAACTATGCGCCAGTTACGCAGAATAAACTCGTGAATTTCGGCCTTAATCCAGTGGACAGCAAAGGACACGAGGCGTACGCCCTTGGACGGATCAAAGCGTTTTACCGCTTTCATCAGGCCCACGTTACCTTCCTGGATCAGATCGGCTTCTGCAAGACCATAGCCGCTATAGCTGCGGGCAATGTGGACGACAAACCGCAGATGCGACATAACCAACTCTCGCGCGGCCTGTACATCGTCCTCATAAAAAAGTCGCTCTGCGAGAGAACGCTCACGATCTGCCGTGAGAACAGGAATGGCACCGACGGCCTGTACGTAGGCGGCGAGATTTGCGCCGGGAACCATTTGATCGACCGGCATAAGCTGCTTGCGTGTCGACGAGTCCGGTTCGCCAGCCGCCTTGCCGACGACTGAGTCTCGCGCTGCGACCGCATGTGAAACTGTCATAGCTGTAGACATGATTCCTCCGTTGGGCTTCGTATTTTAGCACTCAGCGGCTTAGAGTGCTAAATCCTTTAAGCTATCCCTTAGAAGAATATAGCCTTTCGATATATCAATCTGGGTTTATATTCTTTATATGGCGTGCGACCGCAATCCACGCACCGATCAACCCCATGGTCGTGCCAACCAAGATAAGCTGTAGGGCATCAAACAGATCGTAGCCGTTTATCTGGAAGTCGCTATTGTAGGCGTCTGCCAGGACTCCTACGGGACTTGAGAGAAGAAAAACCCCGATTCCGAGAAGAACTGCGGCCACTACGCCTCCCCCGAGCCCGTACCACAGCCCCATATAAAGCATCGGCCGGCGCACAAATGCATCCGTCCCCCCCACCAGTTTTACGATAACGATTTCCTCCCGCCGACTCTCTATCGTGAGACGTATCGTATTTCCGAGAGCCAAAATCATCGCGATGACGAAAACCACGGCCAGCAGTAGCACCCCTTTTCTTCCCAGATCCATCAACGCGCGGAATCTCTCGACCCATTTTGTGTCGACAATGACTTCTTCCACCGTCGAATTCTCGTAGAGCTCGTTTGCCAACTGCTCAAGCGTGCTTACATCGTCACCAGCGAGTGTGACCAGGACTATGTGAGGAAGAGGGTTTCCGGGAAGCGAATCAAGAAGTGCATCGAGCCCGGATTGCGCTCGAAAGTCCCGAAGCGCTGCGTCTCGACTAAGGAACTCAGCAATTTCTATCCGCGGATCACTGGTGAGTTCGGACGCTAGCGACTGCGCATCCACCGAGCTCGCATCCGCAACCAGAAAAACAGACAGACGCGCCGAAGTCTCAACCGCGCCTCCGAGGCGTTCAAGGTTAGTGAGCGCCAACTCAAGACCGGCAGGCAACGCGATAGCTATCCCCAACACCAGCCAGGTCATAATGCTGGCGACCGGGTCCCTGAGCACACGCGCGAGAGAGTCCGCCGCCGACTGGCTGTGGTGACGGCGCCACGCCAGCCATCGCTCGCCCAGCGGGCGCCGGCGCGTACGCAGGACGGCACCGCGACCTCCTCGAAGCGACTTCTGGCGCGGACTAGCCTGCATGGTTTGAGCCTATAGCAGGGCCCTGCGTGGTGCTGATCAGGCGTCCGTCCCGCAATGTGAGCGTGCGATGACGAAGCCTCGAGATTAAAGCCAGATCGTGGCTTGCTATAAGAACCGTTACCCCGACACGGCTGAAATCGGTAAACAGCTGCATTATCTCAGCGGATAACTCTGGATCGAGGTTCCCAGTCGGCTCGTCCGCCAATAGGATCGCCGGTCGCCCGACCACGGCGCGCGCGATACCTACGCGCTGCTGCTCTCCTCCAGACAGGCTCATGGGGTAGGCGTTCTGACGATCCAGTAACCCTACCTTATCCAGAGCGGCTCCAACTCGCTTCGGAATGTCCCTATCGTTGTAACCCTCAATCACGAGAGGCAGCGCGACATTGTCGAAGACGGTACGATCCATCAGCAACTTGTGATTCTGGAATACAACACCTATAGAGCGTCGATGTTGCGGTATCGCGCCGCGCCGGAGCTTGCCCAGATCCGCTCCTGCGATCGTTACCCGCCCACGCGTGGGCTTCTCCATGAGCATTATGAGACGTAGCAGGGTGCTCTTACCGGCACCACTATGTCCCGTTAAGAAAACGAGCTCATCTCTCTCGATGTGCAAGCTCACCTCGCGGAGCGCATCGTGGCCGCTGTCATAACGTTTGCTGACGCGTTCGAAGGTAATCACGACGCTGTACGGTCTGGTGCACCCACCGTAGGCGTGTTAACCGCGCCGCTCGGAGTCATGGCTAAACAACGCCTCAATGAACTCGCGGGCAACAAACGGACGTAGGTCTTGGGCGCTTTCGCCTACCCCGATAAAGCGAATTGGCAGCTTAAGACGTTTTGCGATGGCAAAAACAACGCCGCCTTTGGCAGTTCCATCCAGCTTGCTTATCGTCAACCCGCTAACCCCAACAGCCTGACGAAACTGCTCCGCCTGGGATACCGCGTTTTGTCCAGTACCGGCATCCAGTACCAGCATGCATTCATGCGGCGCATCGGGATCAAGCTTCTGCATAACACGGACGACTTTCCGAAGCTCTTCCATCAGGTGGTCTTTGTTCTGCAAACGGCCTGCCGTATCGGCGATCAGCACATCAACGCCCCTGGCCCTGGACGACTGCAATGCATCAAAGATTACTGACGCACTGTCCGCTCCGGTGTGCTGCGCCACGACGGGCACTGAATTCCGCTCGCCCCAATGAAGCAGCTGTTCCACGGCAGCGGCGCGAAAAGTATCACCAGCCGCCAGCATCACTGAACGCCCCTCCGACTGAAAACGGCGTGCGAGCTTGCCAATGGTGGTGGTTTTGCCGACTCCATTGACACCCACCATGAGGATGACAAACGGTTTGGCACCAGCAACCTGTAGCGGCGTTTCGCAAGGAGTAAGCAAAGCCTGAAGTTCGGTACGTAACGCCGTATAAACGGCGGAGGCCTCGGTGAGCTCCTTCCTCGATACCCGGTCGGTTAGAGAGTCAATAATCTCCGCAGTGGCCTCGACCCCCACATCCGCCATCAGCAGCTGGGTTTCGAGCTCTTCAAGCAGTTGCGCATCGATTTCCTTGCTTCCAAGGAGCAAATCCCCGAGCCCTTGGCCGAGGCTACTGCCAGTGCGTGCAAGGCCGCGCTTAAGACGCGCAAAAAAGCCATCACCGCCATTCTCAGGATCTGGAGGCTTGGCCGCCGGCGTCACCTGACTTTGGGCCAAAACGGTGGTCTCTTGACCAGACACGGTCCCTTGCAATCCTTGAACGATGGACGAGCCCTCTGCTTCTAAAGAGCCTTCAGCTCGGAGAGAGCCTCCAGCCGGTGAAGACCCTTCAGCTGGGGGAGAGCCGTCAGCTGGGGGAGAGCCGTCAGCTGGGGGAGAGCCCTCTGCTTGTGAAGAGCCCTCTGCTTGTGAAGAACCCTCTGCTTTTGAAGAACCGCCCGATCGGGACGAGCTCTCAGACGGAGATGGTGTGTCAGATGACGACCCGTCCACGGGTGGTGACGAACTGTTATCCGGAGCTTTTTTTCTGGACTTGAAGAACTTCATGGCACGATGGTCGGGGCCTGAGTAGATGATGGTGTAAATCGGGTTTCAGGAGGCGTTCGGCTCACCTGTGCAAGCCGCAATCGGTGGCTTAAGGGATAATAAATAGGGGCTGAATCACCGCCGGCGTATCGTATCATCGCGTCGCAGCCATCCGCGATGGAGATCTTGGTCCGTGGCAAAGAAGGAGCGAGGCACACTGAGAATCAT
>JBCCNK010000251.1:0-5471 GCA_039025875.1 Pseudomonadota bacterium | reverse complement strand
GTTTCACCGCGCGAGACCACGGGCACCGTGTGGCGTACCAACCCCAGAGCCAGATTTACCACTTTGAGGGCGTGAGTAACGGGACCGATCTCAGCAGTGGTGTGAAGAAGCACCAGGTCACTAATCAGGGAGTCTTTCGTGAAAAGTGGGCTACGATCCTGGATGCTCACCACTATCCGAATGGGGAGCAGGTCGTCAACGCTCGCGACCGTTCAAGACCTAGCTACAGTGTTCTCTTCATCGACCATTATGTGCCCCATCATGACAAAGATGCGGGCAGTCGTTCCACGTTTATGTACGTCAAGCTGCTGCTGGGCATGGGATGCCGAGTGCAATTCATGGGGGCCAACTTTTTCCCCCACGAGCCTTACACCCGGCAGCTTCAGGACCTTGGAGTCGAAGTTCTGGTCGGGGAGCATATAGCTCGAAACCTTGACACCTGGTTTTCTGAGCACGCACCGTTCCTTGATGAGATATTTCTTCATCGACCTCACGTCGCGGAGCAGTTCTTACCGACGCTAAAAAAACTTGAGCCGCGACCTTCAATCAGTTTTGTCGGCCATGATCTCCATTACCTGCGCATGCAGCGGCAGGCGCTCGTTAGCGGGATGCCCGCTGATCAGAAAGAAGCGCAGCGCTGGAAGAAGCGAGAGCTGGCCGTACTCGAACAAGTAGATCGGGCCTATTATTTTTCGCAGCCTGAGCTCGACGAGCTAGGGCAATACGTTGCTAGGGGTCGGCTGAGGCGAATCCCGCTGTACGCGACGCCGGTGCGGAACATACCCGTCTACACGCCCGGCGAACCTCGCTCAATGCTGTTCGTGGGGGGATACAACCACCCGCCCAATGTCGATGCTGCCATATGGCTGGTGAAGGAAGTTCTGCCGGCGCTGCGAGACTCAGAGGGTGATGTTGAGGTTCACATTGTAGGTTCGAATCCCCCCCAGTCGATTAACGACCTCGCGAGCCATGGCGTGATCGTTCACGGTTATCTCAGCGACGAAGAACTGGATACGCTTTACCGGCAGGTGACCGTTGCTGTGGTACCACTGCGGTTTGGTGCCGGCGTAAAAGGCAAAGTGATTGAGGCGATCGCGCAGGGCGTGCCGCTCGTCACAACCTCGATCGGCGCCGAGGGCATTCCTGATGCAGAGCTCGTGATGAGTGTGGCCGATGAGGCCGAGAGCTTTGCCCGGGCCGTGCATGATGTGTTCGAGCGTACCGTTGACCTATCAGATCGCCTCACTCGCTATCCGGACTGGCTCAATCAACACTTCTCCGAGAGCACAGCTGCGCGGGCTCTGCTGGTTGACCGACCCAGGCTGCAGAACCTACCAGATCGGGCGCCTCACGCCTCGGAATCCGGCAGATAGGGATAGCGCGCTAGGTACTGTGCGGCCCGATCGATGCCGTCGTCGGTATCATCCCAGCACCAGACTTTCATGTCGTTCCGGCGCACGCGGGCAGGATTGCCGGATGCTGTGTGGTGGCGTGGCACCGGGCTGGTTACGACCGAGCCGAATCCGAGCACGGCAAACGCGCCAATGCGCACCGGCTTGATCACGGCGGCGCGTTCGCCGATCCAGCAGTGGGGTTCGATGACAAGATGAGAGTCCATAGCCGCAACCTGCTCTTTTAGCCTGAGATCAAAGAACGGGTGGCCATCGCTGTTTCGCAGCACAACATCTCGGGCGAATACACAGGCGTCGCCGATAATGAGCGCCGGGCGGACTGACTTTGGGCATCGAAGACCGGATATCCAGCGACCAGGTCCCGTGGTTGCCACATCGTTACCAATAGCAATCCAATCGTTATCCTGGCGAGATCCGATGATTTGGTCAGAGAAGCGAACGTCGCGGCCGATAAAAACGTTTGAGTCACTGCCGTCAATGTTTAGGGTGAGAATTCCCCTCACTCCCGGACCCAGAAATACCCGGTTTCCTTGACCACGGCTGGTCAATCGAAGCTCGAGGTCCAGTCGTTCATCCATCCCGAACAACTGAACCGACGTGGATGCATTGTCGTTCAATTCCAAAGTTTTAAACTGGCCGGAACCGAGGGGCTGATACCCATCCGAATCGAGTGTGAAGCCCGAAATGAGGTCCGAAGATAGGGTGTGTACCGTTTGGTCGTCCGGCCTCATCTTTTTGGTATCCGATCCATGTATTGATTTGCTCGATGAGTGTACCTTGCGGTACGTCGCTTCCGTAGAATAGGGCATTACGCTTCGTGCAGTGACATTCATTGCTACAGCACTGCGAAGCATCAATGTTCACAATCAGGCACTTAGAGACTGCACTGTCACCAATGCACGCTTTTAGCAGCTACTACGCTCATGCCAACCTGGCCTTGTTTCCGCTGGCTGCATACGGTATCCAGAAATCGCGCGATCGATTTTGCCGGAGCCGAATGGCGATGGAAGTACACGCTGACGGTGACTCAGCCGGTGCGAAAACAGCTTCTAGTGTTGCGCGAGGACCGGTCTCGCAACGTACCGCACTGATCCGTACCTGAATCGCGTGCTTGTCTCACTGCATCTGCCTAAAACAGCAGGCACCAGTTTTCTGGCGCTTCTAGAGTCTCACTACGGAGAGACCTTACTACGCGATTATGCGGACAGACCGTTGAATCGGTCCCCCTGGCAGCGATGCTTTCGAGCAATCGCCGGCAGTGCGCGGCTCGCATTGCCCCAGGCTCAACTCAGCAACTTTAAATGCGTGCACGGGCACTTTATGCCACTCAAGTATCGGTATCTCTCGGGTTCCGAGCGGCTTCAGTTCGTCGCGTGGTTTCGTGACCCGGTCGAGAGATTGGCATCCCACTATCACTACTGGCAGCGAACCTATAACCCGCTCGATGCCGGTCGCCTGCATCGACGGGTAGTCGAGGAACGCTGGGATCTGGAGCGATTCTGTCTCGGGGTCGAGCTTCAGAACACGTACAGTAAATTTCTATGGGGCTTTCCGCTCGCTCGGTTTGATTTTGTCGGGATCACCGAACACTACGCGAGTGACGTGCGAGCGTTCGCGAGCGCATTTCTAAAGCAACCGGAACCCACCGTTGCTTTAGAGAACGTCAATACGGCGAGGGACTCTGTACACGGTGAGTCGGAGCAGCACTATATCGACGATGCTGATTTCCGTCTGGCCGTGGAAGCGCATCACGCCGCCGATGTAGCGCTTTACCACCTGGCTCTCGCTCGTCGCGCGGATCGTCTGGCGAGATCTGAATGAGTGAGCCAAACATCGTGGAGCAGGTAGCCTCTCAAAGCGAGCCCGAGCTGCGCCAGCTGATTTTTTCGAAGCGCATGTTGATTTGCGTGTTCACTGGCTTCGCTAGTGGCATGCCTCTATACGTGCTTATCCAGCTGGTACCGGCCTGGTTGAAGGATCAGGAGGTCTCGCTGGCGACTATCGGTTTGTTCGCTCTAGTTGGCATGCCCTTTAACTGGAAGTTCCTGTGGGCGCCGCTGCTGGATCGATTTACTCCCTTCAACCTGGGGCGTCGTCGCTCATGGATGTTGTTGTTTCAGTTGGCGCTGATTTTGTCTATCGGTGCGATGGGAATGGTGGACCCAACCCAAAGCACCTCAACGGTTGCGGTATTGGCATTCGCGGTTGCGTTCTTTAGTGCGAGCCAGGACATCGTCATCGATGCTTACCGCCGTGAACTGCTACCGGATTCAGAACTAGGGCTTGGCAACAGCGTGCACGTTAACGCCTATCGGATATCAAGCCTTGTTCCCGGGAGTTTGTCGCTGATTCTTGCGGATCTTCTGCCTTGGCCGGTCGTGTTCTGGATTACGGCGGCTTTCATGGGAGTTGCCGTTCTATTCACCGTAGTCGTCAGCGAGCCGATCGGGAAGATCGAGCTCAACTACGGATTTCGGGATACCATGAGTAAACCGTTTCTCGAGTATCTGAATAGAAAGGGCTGGAGGTCATTGATTGCGGTGCTCGCGTTTCTGGTCCTCTACAAGCTCGGCGACAATATGGCGGTAGCGCTATCTACACCGTTTTACTTGGATATTGGCTTCAGTAAGACCGAGATCGGGGTGGTAGCCAAGAACGCAGCACTTTGGCCTGCGCTAGTGGGTGGGTTGCTAGGCGGGGTGATGATGTTGCGCCTGGGAATCAACCGTGGGCTGTGGCTGTTCGGTGTGGTGCAAATCTGCTCTATTTTAGGGTTTGCTGTGCTGGCAAAGAGTCCTCCTACACTTTGGCTCCTCGGTGCCGTGATTGGCTTTGAGTATCTAGGTGTGGGCCTAGGAACAGCGGCCTTTACAGCCTTTATCGCTCGCGAGACAAATCCGAGTTTTGCGGCAACTCAAATCGCGTTGTTCACAGCGCTGGCCACCGTGCCAAGAACGTTCGCCAACGCGAGTACCGGCTTCATTGTGGACGAGATCGGCTGGTTCAGCTTCTTCGTGCTGTGCGCCATCATCGCGATCCCCGGCATGTCGATGTTGCCCTGGGTAGCTCCCTGGCGTGAGTGAGCAGGAGGTGCCCCAATCCAGCATTGAAGAACGTGGCGAGATCCGCGATGGTCGACGGAAAGAGGCCCGAGTGGGCAGCCACTCATGTCGGGTCGTGGCCATACTTGGAATGCATCGCAGTGGAACGAGCTGTCTAACCGGCACCCTGCAGCAGGCGGGAATGTTTTTGGGTGAAGTGCACACCTGGAACCGATACAACACCCGCGGAAACCGCGAGTCCCAATCCTTCGTTGACCTCAACGAAGAGATCCTGAGTTCGAATGGCGCCGCCTGGGATCGACCACCTGAGTCCTGTCAGTGGTCCGAAGAGCAAAGAACGAAGGCTCGTCAGCTAGTGTCTGCACTTCGTTGTGAGCCGATGGATGGCTATGGCGTGCACACTTCATTGGAAGATGGCGGCGGCACCGCCGTGGTGGGCTTCAAAGATCCTCGCACGCTATTGACAATAGACGGCTGGCTGCAAGCGATCCCCGAGCTTGAGTTCGTAGGAGTGTTTAGGTCACCGATGGCTGTCGCAAACTCCCTCGCGTTTCGCAACGAGATGCCGAGCCTGAATGCATTCAGGTTGTGGTCAGACTACAACCGCAGACTACTTGCATTACACAGGCGTTTTGGATTCCCACTCCTCGATTTTGACGTGGATGAACATACCTATTCCCGATTGGCTGTACGTGCGGCGAGTCACCTCGGGCTGCAAGCGGAGCGCATCACCGAGGCGCCGTTCTTCGAAGAGACGCTTCGTCAGTCTCAGAGAAGTGAGAGTGAGACTCCGTTGCCTTACCGATTGAAGCTATTACACTGGCGCCTCAAGAGGCGGGCGCTGCGCGCCGGCTCGCCTCCCTAAAACGATAACAGTGAAGAAGGCGCCTGGCAGACTCAAATGAAGTTATGGAATGCAGTGAAGCCTTTTCGTCACCTGCTTAAGCGAGCAACGCGTACCCCCAAACATAGACCCAAGGTCAGCCTGGTCTTGGTG
>JBCCNK010000250.1:0-5482 GCA_039025875.1 Pseudomonadota bacterium | reverse complement strand
GCGACCTTTCTTGCTGCTCGCGGGTTCTCGCTCATCGTTTAATTGAACGTCCCATGGTGCTGGCTATGAATCAATGACGACTACAATCACAGAGGTGCAACGGATTTAGGGGCATTTGGCTGAAATCAAGCACCGGATACACGACCTAGTTTCAGGTGCATTGGAGGGTTGAGTCGCAATCACTTTAAACTCCCAGCAAAGTAGCCACCATAGTGACGTGGCACAGTCGTAGCTACCTGCGAGCGTACTGGGGCAATTCAACTTCGTTTGAGATACGAGAGCAACGCTCCCCGGGCGAACGGCTCGCTTCGGATGTGTATGAGGAGACAGATGACGCCACCCGATAGTAACCAAGGACACGCAACCATGGATGAGTTTCCCCAGCGTCTTTTTGTGTACGGCACGCTTGCACCGGGCAGGAAAAATCACTACGTGCTCGCACATGTACCCGGTGTCTGGGAGGCGGCAGCGCTTCGAGGGGTTTTGCTCGAAGAGGGTTGGGGGGCGATCCACGGTTGCCCCGCCATAGTTCCTGACGAGGATGGTGATCTGGTAGAGGGGCATCTCTTCTCTTCAGACAGGCTTGCCGAACATTGGAGCGATCTCGACGAGTTCGAGGGCGTTGACTATCTGCGCGAGCAGGTGACCGTACATCTTAGCGACGGTTCAACAACGCGTGCACAGGTGTACACCTTGCGGCGGCGGGCCGGCCTGAATCCTACGGGGTAGTCAGAGTACAAGAGGTGGCAGACTAGGAGCGCTTGGTCAGGTAGACGTCTGCGGTTGCGGGGCACATGAACAGGCTAGTTTATGGGCGGCGAAATAGGAGCGAGTGAAGCGTGTCACTGAGTATTGCACCCATCGACTTCAATCAGGAGATCGGCGCCCTTCTGGAAGCAGAGGGTCTGCCCGTATCCGATCTGTCGTGCAAAAGCGACGAACACCAAGCTGCTGTGCTGTTCTGTGCTCGCTACGATCAAAAGATACTTGGAGTGGTTGGTCTGGAATATCACGGCGCCAGTGCGTTGTTGCGTTCGCTGGCAGTGGCTCCTGTGGCTCGAAGCACAGGCTGTGGACGCCTGCTGGTGACGTTTGCTGAAGATCGGGCGGTAGAACGGGGAGCTCGATCGCTCTACCTTCTCACAACTACGGCCGCAGACTACTTCGCAAGACTGGGCTATGGGGAGCTGTCGAGAAGCGACGCGCCACGCGAGATAGCAGCCACCCCTCAGTTTTCAGACCTTTGTCCATCGTCTGCAGCCTTCATGTGTAAACGCTTCAACTTGAGCTGTCCATAAGCCCGCGTGGCTTCGTGAACGAGCGATCACTGAATATGCTAGGGCGTTACGTAAAGCGAGTAAGCGTAAAAGTCCCGGTTTGTTTTCTCATAACCAAGCTTTTCATAAAGCCGTTGACCACGTGAGTTGCTGTGTGCGGTTAACAGATCCAACCGTCGGGCTCCAACACCCTGGGCATAGCTGCTTGCACGTTTCATCAGCACCTCGCCAACGCCAAAGCGCCTATGTGGGGCGTCAACGTAAAGATCGTAGAGGATCAGTATCTTGATTGCGTCTACGGAACAGAAAGAAGGGTAAAGCTGTATGAAGCCGACAATAGAGTCATCAAGGCGGGCAGCAAATATGGTCGACTCATCCTGCTCTAACCGTTGCGAGAGGAACGTCTCGGCGAGCTCTAGATTTGGCGGGCATTCGTAGAACTGGCGGTAGAGGTCAAACAATCGGGCCAGATCGGATAGATGTTCGGGGCCTGCTTGAAACACTTCCACGTTAATGTCCTTTCTAGCTGCTTAGAGCTTTCTGGGTGCTTCATCGGATCTATGTCTGATCCATCTCCGAGCTCTGGTTTTGGTGCACACGTCCGCTGATGTCAAGCATGACTAGTCGACCGAGTCCATGAGACTTTCGTCAATGCCAGTGGATCGTCCATCAAGGCTCAAGCGATTTTTGTTTGCCCAGTATTTTCGAATGCCTTCTCGACCTAACGAGTCGGCCCATTCGGTCAGTGTTCGTCGTTCTTCTTTAAGATCGAAGCAAGGTACCGAATAACCACAGGATGTTTGCACAAGATCCAGACTTAGCCGGAAGATTTGGCGAGCCCCGGTGAAGCGTGGGAAGTTCGCCAGCGCCTCGTCCCAGCCTGCATTGGCCTCGTGTAGGACGTTCGCCCGCCCATAGAGCCGCAGAATCATGGGCCGCTCTGAAAAGGAGCAGAACATGATTGTCATGCGGCCCGTGCTTCTTACGTGGGCCGCACTCTCGTTACCGCTTCCCGTCAGGTTAAGCCACTCGACGTGGCGCGCGTCGGCAATGCGAAAACTGTCCATCCCCTTGGGCGAGATGTTGACGTAGCCGTCGACGTCGGCCGTACCGACAAAAAATATGGACTGGTTGCGTATGAATGACAGATGTTCATCTTCCAAGAAATCAAACTTTTTAGACATCCTAGTTCTAGCTCCAGTTGTCTTTGCAAAAAAAGCACAGCGTCATCACACGCCCAGCAGTGAGGCGGTTACTCCAGCATCGTATCGAGCCTGTTCGGTGACGCTCGACACTGACAGAAGATCAGGTGAGGCGTGAATCGACCGCTAACCTAATCCGCGCCATGGCCTCATGAATAAGTTTAGCCTGGATGTCGCTCGTTAAGTAATGGAGCTTTCCTGTAACCACTCTTAGGGAAATCGATGAGTTGCATACTCGTAAGCTCATGTGTTCGGTACCGCACTTGAAAACTGATAGAGACATTTTGAAAGACTGGTCGAAACTCTGGCTCCAAGAGTTAGATGAGCGTTCCCTTTTCTATACACGGCTCACGCGATGGGAAGTTGTCGCCGAATTCGTAGTAGCGGTCGTAGGAATGGCATTCTTCGGATGGTCACCGATTCCCGTCATGATGTTTATGCTGCTTGCGCTATGGACCCCTTTATTGGAACTGTTGGTACTTGCAGTGATAGATCGTTCAGCGCTGGAGACCATCGAAAGCGTGCAGGGGCGTCTTGAGGATATGAGCTGCGTTGTCGCTAACGAAAGAGACGGCGAGACGCCAAAGGAAAAAGTGAGCGAAGGAACGAGACTCTCTGTAGAGCTATTTGATAAGTCCAATGATCGTCCATTGAGCCTGCTCGCAGTGACGCTGATGGCGGTACTGTGGATGGGTTCGATAACTGCATCCTTCTATTTTGAGCTTCACAAAACCGCGGATCTCGACCTCATTCGCACATTGATTGAAAGACCCGACTTGATCTTGGCTATGAGCACACTCCTCTGCGTGAGGATCTTCTCTAGTATGCGCCGCCGAAGCTCATCGGGACCTTCAGTGATGGCAGCCCACAACGTAATGCCAAGCGTGGATATGGTTGTATTCTTCGCCTTGTTCTTCATATGGCACATCCTTTCAGCCATTGGACTTGAGCTCCAAACACTCTACGGCTGGGACCGTCACTACGTTGTGTCACTTGTGTTTATAGTGGTGGGTTATGGCTTAGCACTGTGGCGCTCACAGGTCGAGAGCAAGGTTTTAAAGGACATAACGGCCGACATGGAATGGATCGTCGGCGAAAAAATGCAGATGTAGGTGCGGTCCCCCAAAAACATTCTTCCAAGCCAGTTCATCTGTGTGCTGTGGAGCGACTTAATTGCTCCATCCGGGCGCGAGCTCTACCGATGGCGAGAATGCGAAGGGGATATTGAACACGACCGTGTTCTGGTCATAGCGGTCGTCAACAGGTGCCGCCTCCGGGTCAGCTTCGGGGTTCCAAACAACCCTGAGTTCATGGAGTCCGGGCTGCAGTTCTCCGAGAGGCACGACGCCAATCAGGCCACGCATCTGAAGGTCGTCGCGCTGTGCGACCCGAAACGAAGACATAGGAACCGGTTTATCAGCCAGTTCCACCGACCACAGGCGACGCAGGCAGTGAGCAGTATCAGGGTTCTTCTCTGGAGATCCGCATAAACGCTCTAGGATAAGGTTGTCTCGCAGTGGGAAATAGGGCAGAAACAGCCTCGCGAGGGCACTTTCTTGCTCAAAGCTTGCGAGTCGCGGCCAAGCTCGCAGCCTGTCTCTAGGACTTGGCATGTCCTCATAGTACGCACTCATTACGCCTTGGCGAACGGCATTGCCGTCCATCCACGCAAACTCGTCCGAGAGGGTAAACTGGCGCCACGCATCCCCTTGAAGCTTGCCTATGAATACGATGAAGAGAACGGCAATACTCAGTGCAAACGAAAACCCGAAAGGTCCCACATTCGATTGGAGGGTGAGCTGTACAGGCAGGATCAGTCGTTGCGGGTAAGCGAGCCCTGATGTGCCTCGTAGCAGATCCAACAGCCGGCAGAAGTTACGGTTCTCAAGCACGAGGGGACGTCTATTCGCCACCTGAGCGTCGAGCAAGTAGTTGAGTGCTGGGAAGACAGCAAAGAGAACAATTAGCAGTGCAGTACCGACGAAAATCCCCAGATTTGTGTGGCCGAAGTGTGCTCCGACAACACCTGATATCGTGAGCGTAACGATCATGATGAGCCCGAACCACAACACACTGAGAGTCAGCATACTGATAACGGCAAACAGAGAGGACGCAAATCGATCAGCGCGTGTGATCACCGTATCTAGATCCGGAAGGTAGCGCTGGTAGTGCCTACGACCGTGGGGGCCGAGGCCGCGCGTTTTTTCCCAATTGATGCCAACGGGAAAAGCGGCCCGCAGTCCAATTAGCCCAACCCAGTAGCCGCGCGCGAGTAGATGAACGACGAAGCAGGCGGCGAGCACGTAGCAGACACCGGTTATGATCGTCTGGGCAAGACCGACCGTGATTACCATCGCCGTCGAGAGATGGGTGAAAATGATTGACGTCTTCTCGAAAACCCAACCGGGTATCGTGAATAGCGCGAAGATGGTCAAGCTTGAGATGATAAGCTCTAACTCATCGGTGCGATCCCGCAGCCGCTCGATCGACTGGAGGTTATCGGAAGCTGGGCTCCGCAACAGTCTGCGCCCACTACCGTCGGGGGAGTCATCTTGAGGGGCCTTCTGCACTTTGTCTCGAGAGCTTTCCGCCACGTGTCGTTGAATCTTGAGTAAGGTCGAGGCGCTATCGTTCCACAGACCTGCAACGGGCTCAATCTTCGTACAGGATCAGCGGGCGAGGTGCAGTCATGCTCGGCACCACGTAAGGCGGCCTCACGTCGTCGATCCCGATAACAGCATTACACGGTTCAAAACTGTAAGCGAGTCTGCGATATGAAGCTCCGATCTAGAGTTAAACGAGCGCTCCAGAACGTAGCCATACGTGTTTTGCCAGGTGAAGTGCTCTCCTCTTACCGTGATGCGGTCATCGCTTCAGGTGTGGTCTCACTCAATGCTGGGATCACCAATGCAGGCTTGGTAGTCAGTGAAGGACAACTCACAACGATTTTTAAGAACTCGTCCTATCACTTTTGTGACGAGCTTGGGCAACAGGCTTGCGCAG
>JBCCNK010000249.1:0-5496 GCA_039025875.1 Pseudomonadota bacterium | reverse complement strand
GTGTCGTGAGGTAGCGGCTGAATATGGCTTCGTCGTCTACCAGCATGCGGTGTCCGCCGCGTAGAGATGCGACTTGCTCGATCCTGGTAATCTCATGCGTTTGTACATTGTGGGCGTGCAGATGCGTCCATGACCAGTAGGGCAAGCCCTTGTCCATCACGCGATTGTCGCCGGCCTCGTAGCGTGAGTAGGCCCCATCGAAGGACCGGAACACATCGCCACGCCGATCAAAGCTGACCATGACAAAAGGCAACAGGGTCCGGGCATCAAACCACACCTGTTTTTTGGAAATCGGCGCTCTGGGGAATCCAGTGGGTTTGGCTTCTACTACGATTGCCTCCGGAATTAGCTCCACCTGCATGTCCCACCAACGTTCACCTCCGTCGGGACCATGAGTTGAATGCTCCCAATTGGAATGCTGATGTTCCCAATTGCCAGAAATCGCCGCCAAGGCCGGCCCCCTGTGTACGACCCGATAATCGCTCCACGTAAGAAAGGGATCACCAGCGGCCCAGGCGTCGGAAAGATACAGCGATGACCCAGGTATGAGCGGCTCAAATCGCTGATTGGTAGGAAAACTACGAATCCGCTTGAATGCTGGTATGTAGCCTTTTAGATCTGGAAACTGGCGCTGATCATAGGGCCAGACGTTGAGAAAACTGGTTCCTTTGAAGTCGTTCGGCGCCGTAAATATAATCGACTGGTAGCGTAGCTTGTCACGCATATCCGGCCTCGCGGGTCGCGGCTCTAAGACGGTGCGACCTACGGGCGCGTACTCCGCCCAAACACTTTCATAGCGGTACTTGACTTTGCCGTTGCGCCCCACGTCAAATTCCTTGGCCGTGTAGAGCGAAGCATCGTGGCGGCCCCAGCTAAGAGTGTGTCCAGCAAACACCTCGAGAGCGGTCTTTGGGTCGGGAAAGGGATTACCTCCAATCCACGGTCCGCCGCCGGGAGCGCGGACGTTCATCTGTTCATCAAAATAGGCTTGCCCCTGATTCCGTAGTGTCGCTTCGAGATAAGGACCGGGCATCAGATACTCGATAGCGCGGGTCGGCACACGAGTCTTCAGTCGTCGACCCAACCTTGAGACCTGTTGCAAACGTATGGGGTCGAGGAGATCGGCAACGTGCTCGACATTATCGCTATCGATTTCATCACCCTCCGAGACTTTTCCTTTGGTGTACTCGGTGAGCGACAGAAGATGTTCTGGATAGGCGGCGGCGTCCTCCCCCGCGTGCGCAAGAGTACGCCACAATGGGTTTAGGACTCCGCAGGTGGTAAGGGATAGTCCCCCGATACCCGACAGTAGAGACCGCCTGGTGAAGGCCCGGTTATATTTGCCTAGGTTCAATGTTCACAAGTCACTCGTCGAAGTTACAAGTGGGTGTAAAAAGCACCCGCCGGAGCAAGCCTCGGGCGGGTGAAGCCGTCCAGTGTGATCTGTCACGCTGGACTGTCAGAACTGATAACTGAAGCGAATGCCCAACTCATCTCCCCACTCAAGAGGCTCGATGATGTCGTCATTGCCCCCGTCACTGGTAAGGATGTTTGCAAACACTTCCAAGGTGTAGGAATTATTGGGCTTCCAGCGCACATTGGGTTGAATCAACGTGCCTCCATTCAGGTCGTAGAGTACCGACAGATCCGCACGCCACACGAGGTTGGGAAAAGGTTGTTGAACGGCGAAAGCCAAAGCCTGAAAACTGCTTTCCCCGGAAGGAGTCTTCGAAACACCGCCTCCAAACCCTGACAGATGGCGACCGGCGAGGTCACTCTCTGACTTGTAGAGGTATTGAAGAACCATGAACGTTGCAGGGAACTGCGCATTGAAGCGATGGTATTTTTCCAGAACCAGTGAACCGACCCACTCGTCCTCAACAAGAAAGTCCCGACCCAAGTCCGGGCTCGTAAACGTACGATCCGGCGTGAAGGTCAACTCCCCGCGCACCACAAGCTGATCGAGAAAGGAGCCCGCCTCCGATTTGAAGATGTAGTTGGCGCCCACTCCGTACACTTCTTCGTCGAAGTATCGTCGTTCGATGTGGCCACGCAGGCCGCCCGAGAGCTGAAAGAACAGGTCCAGCTCCTGAGCAGCCAGATCAAAATTATCTCCGACTTCGATAGCACCAAGCAGAGCAGTCGCCGGAAAGTCACCAATCGCACGATTTAAACCCTGCACGCCATCAAGCCTGGTGATACCCGCGTAGGTGAACCACTCCTCGGCGGATAACACGCCCTGGTTACTCACCTCAAAGGCTGTATCCTGCAGGACAAACCCCGACCCCGGAACGCCGGGCAAATCGCGATTTATGTTCGACGTCGTCCACCGGAAAACGCCGTCCGGATTTGTACGATGGACCGCAATAAACTGAAGTCCAAGGTCACCGATCTGACCCTGAATTCGGGCGCCGAAGTTAATATCATCCTTCGCATCGTCGAAGCCCTGCTGCTGCTGAACTACAAACTGTGAAGGTACTAGGTTGTAAGGCGTATTCTCGTTCGGAATGATCGATGGACTGAACATCTGAGCGAAGGCTTCAAACTCCCAGTCGCCCGCGCGTATCGAACCTCGTATCCCGGGGGCGGAGACGCGTTCGTCGGCGAACTCCTCCGCCACAAGATCGAGGATCAGATGACGGCGCAGATCTAGACCATTCGGCACATCCAGAACTCGAAAGAACAGAGACTCGCCCCAGGCAATCTGCTGATTCCCGATCCGCAGCCACAGTGGACCCTTAGCGTAATCCAGATAGAACGCGGGCAAGTCCAGCATGTAGTCGCTGCCCGCTACCTCAAGCCGCGATCCAGCGCTGTCGCCATTGAAGAATGGAACTTCGTAAAAGTTTGGATCCCCAAAGCTGTCATAGCTATCGGGCTGATAGAGACCGCGCAGCTTTACGTAGCCCGTCCAGGAGTCGTTGAAGTAGGCATTTATGTCAATTTCTGCTCTTAGTGCCAGATAGTTGTGCCAGTTGTTGGGCTGACTGCTTCCGTCTGGAATCGCGCGTGTCACCGTATCGGCGGCACCTCCGAGGAGGCTCGAATCGCGGTTAACGGTACGATCGTTGAACAGGTTGCCGTTCTGATTGAACGGGTTTTCGTCGCTGTTAAGCTTTGGCGCATTCTCAAGTCGAATGAAACCCTGCACAGTGACGTCCTGCGAGAGCGTGAGATTCGATTGCACCAGTGCGATAAGTAAAAAGCCGCATAACCCCATTTTCGTTCGCATTGTTTTTATTCCTCTTGTTGCCGGCACATCAGTAGTAATTATCAATCGCCCGATTACGTCCCTTCTAAGGAGAGAATCCGTCCGCCACTTCCGATAGCTAGAAACCGATTCGACTCCGGCTGGTAAACGGTCTCTTGCCACCAGCCAGTAGACTCCACCGAGCTGCTTCGGGCCGCGAAGCTCTGGCAACTGTCGTCGCTGACCAGGACACTGCGCATACCCACCGCGATTACTCGGTCCTGATGCGAGCTAACACCAAATAGGTTTCCGCCACCCTCGAACAGGCAGGGCGTCCAACTGGCACCGTTGTCTTCACTGCGGGCCACAAAACCGTCCTGACCGACGACGTACCCGACCCCGTCAGCTCGCAGATCGAGAGCGAACAAGCTCGCATCGCCAATCGATTGAATGCTCCAGGTCCTGCCGGAATTCGCCGAGCGCATGATCACGCCAAACTCACCGACCACCGTGATCTGATCATCGGAAACATCGACGTCATAGAGATGTGGCTCAAACCAATCGTTCAGGACGGACTCCCAATCGGTCTCGATCGTTTTCCAAGCGCTGCCAAAGTCCGTCGAAACAGCGAGGGAGCCAAAACCACCCACGACAGTAGCTACACCGTTTGCTGCGGCATCAATGTTCAGCAGTCGCTCGCTTAGGCCCGTCTGCATCTCGAGCCAAGGCTCGCTTTCACCGCGGCGAATACCCGCTTTGCCCTGCTGGCCTACCAGCATCGTGATGTCGTTGGTAAGCGCGATACCAAATACGGCGAAATCGATGCCATCTAAGTCTTGGCGGGACCAGTTTCCGCCGGCACTTGCGCTGCTGAGCAGACCGGTACCCGCGCCCACGGCAAATGTTCGTCCGTCGTCGGAGGCAATCGCGTAGAGAGCATCGCGCTCTGTCCCCTGGTGAATGAGCCGACTCGTGAGCGCATTGATTGAATCGGCCTCTGGCAGCGGGGCGGCATGCGGGATGTACGCACACCCCAGGATGAGCCCCAGACCCAGCAAGCCGCGATCAACGCGCACTGAAAGCCCGTGGCTCATGTGCCAAAGCGCCGAATAGCCTGAGGAGTCAGATAGCGACTGTAGATATCTGGCCCTATGTTGTAGACACTCTTGTGCCCACCTGGCAGCTGCCGGGCCTGGACGAAGCGACTCATGCGGTTTGACTGAACGTCGTGGCTATGGACGTGTGTCCAGGACCAGGCGGGGTGACTTCCGTCGTTATGCACCACACCATTGGTAGCGTACTGACTGAAGCTCGGTTCGAACGTCTTCCACATCTCGCCACGTCGATCGAAGGTGACGTAACCGATGAACATCATGTTGCGTGCATCGATGTAGACTCGTTTTTTCGATACCGGTGCCCGGGGGTATCCCACAGGCTCTGCCTCCAGGACAATGACTTCCGGGCAAAGCTCCATCCGCGTGTCAAAGAAGGTAGCGCCCTCGGGACCGCCGTGAACACCGCGCTCCCAGTTCTTGTCTTGATCGCCCGTCCAATTCCCGGAAACAGCTCCCAGCATTGGTTTAGTGCCGACAATCTTGTAGTTGCCCCACGTCAGCATCGGGTCACCCGCCGCCCAGGCATCCGATAGGAAAATCGTGATGCCGGGCACCAGAGGCTCGAATCTCTGGTTTGTGGGAAAGCGTCTTACGCGCTTAAAAGCCGGAAGGTAGCCAACCAGGTCGGGGAACTCGCGTTGGTCGTACTTCCAGGTATTGAGAAACGCCGTGCCCTTTGCGTCCGCCGGAGACGTAAACCAGACGGCCTGGTAGCGGAGCTTGTCTTCCTCACCTTCGATGTAGGGTGTTTGAGACGCGACTCGGCAAGTCGTGTTCTGCTCGGCCCACACAAAGTCGTACTGGTAAGACAACTTCCCGGACGGCGAGATATCCCAGTCTCGCACGGCGTAGACTGAATCATCGTGACGCCCCCAGGACATCACCAGATTGGCAAAGGTCTGTTCAGCGTTGGCTGGTTCGGGAAACGGGTTTCCGCCGATCCACGGCTCACCGGTCGCCGAGACCACCACATTGCCGTTTGAGTCGATAGCGGCTTTACCCTGATTACCCGCGGTAGCTTCCAGGTACTCATAGGGAAACAGCCGACTGATATCGGTGGTACTTTCCACGAGCTCAATCTGACGGCCCATCTCCTGAACTTGCATCAGGGTTAATGGATCCAGTAGTTCAGCGACACTTTCGACGTTTTCGGCCGTGATCAGGTCTCCCGGTTTTAGTGCACCCTTTGTG
>JBCCNK010000248.1:0-5504 GCA_039025875.1 Pseudomonadota bacterium | reverse complement strand
TCAATCTCCGACTCCGACAGTCGGCGTCCGACCGCCGCGCGTTCCATACTCGGATCCTCCCCCGATGTGTGAAGTTCGAGCATAATCAAGCAGGAATATCCCCACCCAAGCGCCGCGTACACCTGCCACAGGCGAAACTCCTGTGCGGAAAGCTCGCAACCGCCCGCGTTTTTATAAGCCTGAAAGAAATCGTCGAGCTGGCCGATACCGCCCACAGGATGCTGCCCCCCGAAGCGCCAGACATTGGCACACAGATAGCCGATATCCTCTCCCGCGTATCCAACGTGTGCGAGTTCCCAGTCAAGCACCGCCTGCAGACCCGCCTCATCCAACAAGAGGTTTCCGAGACGAAAATCTCCATGGCAAATCACACGGGGAGATTCAGGCACCGGCTGCCCTTTCAACCAATTTATGGCTAACTGATGTACCGGGGACGGGTTAGCGAAGTGGTCGGCGAGTTGCTGAAGGCGCATCAAATCCGCACTCCAATCCAGATCACGAAGACCCGATGGCCAACTCTTGGACGGTGTGCTGTGAAGCTTACCCAATGCCGTCCCACACTCCTCGGCGAAGGATGCACGCGCTTGCGAATAGCTGGAATTTCGCATGATGCGTTGCGGTAACGCCTCGCCTGACAGGCGCTCAAGCAGCAGGCCCTCACCTAGATCATCGGAAGTTTTGAGCTCGCCATAGAGATGGGGCACTGGCATACGGGCGCGACCCGCAAGCGCGAAGAGTTCGCCCTCGACCCGTAACGGAAGAGAGTGCCGTGCCTGCGAATCACCAATGCCAGGTGGTCGGCGGCGAAGAATCAGGGGATAGCTGACTTCATCATGTCGGGCGTCGAATGCCCAGGTCTCCATACTCGCGCCACCGGATAAGCGCCTCAGATTTGAAAGCGTGCAACTTGAAGCGCCCAGGATTCGAGCTGCGGCTTGCGCAAGTTGTCCTTCGAATTCCAACTATTGATCCAGCAAGAACGCGAGCATTCAGTTCAGGTATTGCGCGTGAAACGCGATGTGTTCGTCCATGAAGCTCGAGATAAAGAAGTAGCTATGATCGTAGCCATCCTGGCTGCGAATCGTTGCCGGGAAATCGGCTTCAGCGCAGGCAGATTCGAGCAACTCTGGTTTTAACTGCTCTTCAAGAAACGAATCAGCCGTCCCCTGGTCAACCAGAAGTGGAAGTGAGCCATCGGCCTCACGGACCAGCGAGCACGAATCGTGTTGCGCCCAGGTGGATCGATCCGACCCCAGATAGTGGCTGAGCGCCTTCTCACCCCAGGGGCAATTCAACGGAGAACAAATGGGGGCGAAGGCCGAAACAGAGCGATACCGATCTATGTTTCGCAGCGCCAGTATCAGGGCTCCATGACCGCCCATAGAGTGACCGAAAATCGACTGCCTGGTGAGGTCGAGGCAGGCGCTGTCCGTCAGTTGGGAAGCCAGTAGCCTCGGCAGTTCTTCACGCACATAGGAGTACATTTGGTAGTGCCGACTCCAGGGCTCCTTTGTCGCATCAACGTAAAAGCCCGCGCCCAGCCCGAAATCCCAGGCACCGTCAGCATCATCCGGCACCTGCTCGCCGCGCGGACTGGTATCGGGCGCGAGAATCGCGATGGCATTCTGGGCGGCAGCACGCTGCGCACCGGCTTTTTGGACAAAGTTCTCATCGGTGCAGGTCAGTCCGCTCAGCCAGGTCAGCAGCGGTACACGTTCACCGCGCATGGCCGCCGGTGGGAGAAACAGCGAGAAGTGCATATCACACGAAAGCACTTGCGAGGCGTGTTTATAGCGTTGTTGCCGACCGCCAAAGCTCGCGACATCGCTGACTAACTCCATAGCTTTGCTCGCATGAAGAAACTATCCATAGGGCAAAAAGATCCGTTTTTTTACTCTGCGGTATGCAGGGTTTTAGAAGAGGTATATCGGCCAGTTATCAGAGCCGTTACATCTGATTCCGGGTGCTGCTTAGCATCGAAATTTCATCCATCGCGATGCATAAGACCGCTGACACAGTAGACAGCAAAACGAAAAAAAAAGGTAGCGTAGAAACGATGCGCTTGGTGCGCGGATTCTCAGGATGTACCGGAAGAAGAACGCCTGCGCGAATTCGGGAATCTAGAAGACTGCTTCCGTTTGCCCGTGGTGCGGCGAGCTTGCGTGAACTTATCTTTGGGGTGGGCCTTTTCGGATGGAGTCTTACTCGGCGGCGCGTTCACATCGAAGCCGTCGACACGTAAAGGCTTAACTCGCGTGCGCAATACGCGTTCGATAGCGCGCCAGCGCTGGGTGTCTTCGGCCGTCACCAGCGAGTGTGCCTCGCCGGTTTCGCCCGCGCGTCCCGTGCGCCCGATGCGGTGCACGTAGTCTTCCGGAACCTCTGGCAGGTCGAAGTTAACTACGTGGGGCAAGTTTTCAATGTCGAGTCCACGGGCCGCGATATCTGTCGCTACCAGGACCTGGAGCTTTCCGGTTCTGAAGTCATCGAAGGCCTTACGACGCGCATTCTGGCTTTTGTTTCCATGTATTGGCGCGACCTCGAATCCAGATTTCTTCAAACGAGTAGCTAGCCGATTCGCACCATGCTTCGTCCTGGTAAACACAAGCACCTGGTGCCAGCGGCCTTCGTTAAGCAGATGCACCAGAAGTTCTACTTTTTGGGACCGCGCCACCAGATAGGCCCGCTGCTGAACCCGATCTGCGGCGCTGTTGCGAGGAGACACTTCTATTCGCCGCGGGGCATCGAGATAGCGGGCCGCGAGCCGCTCTATCTCAGGTGCATAGGTAGCGGAGAACATAAGTGTCTGCCGGTTTTTGGGAAGCATGCCCGCGATCCGCCGGATATCGGGAATGAAGCCCATGTCGAGCATTCGATCGGCTTCATCCAGCACCCAGACTTCCAGATCGTCAAAAACAACGGCTCCCTGCGCGGCCAGATCCAACAGGCGCCCCGGTGTCGCAACGAGTAGGTCAACTCCCTCAGCCAACTGAACGCGCTGCGGTTCCACCTTTACGCCGCCAAAAACAGCGACGCAGTGCAACGCCAGCTCCCCCGCGTAAGCTTGGGCGCTTTGGCCTACCTGCTCTGCCAGTTCACGGGTGGGGACAAGTACCAGTGCGCGTACACGCCTTGGCGCCGCGTGACCGACGAAGGCAAGACGCTGAAGAACGGGTAGCAGGAACGCGGCGGTTTTTCCGGTGCCAGTTTGGGCGGCCGCAACGATATCGTAGCCGTTAAGCACCAGGGGAATGGCCCGCTCTTGTATGGGCGTCGGCGACCGATATCCCAGGCCAGCGACGCCTACTGAGAGTCCGGGGGTGAGCCCCAGCTCTTCAAAGTCCATGACAGTACTCCCACAGTTCAGGTCGTCTGCCAATGGAGGCCGGGCATGTGGCGCGCGTTTCGGTGCGCTTCGTGCAGCGGTTCGGCCCAGCAGCGGAGGGCTGACGCACATACCCGTGGGGTGGAAGGTTCGCGAAAAGTCGATCCCGTCAGGCCACGGTACGGCCCAGTCCGGGTGGTGCGAACCCTGAATCACGCACACGGTCGTGCATTTTTCCAACGCCCTATAGAGGCACTCGAGCAGGACCGTGAATTCCAGATCCGATCTGGCGCTCACTTAAGACCCGGCAACAGCCCTCAGCAGACAATACGCTGACTGGGGTAACGCACTGTCAGCTGGTGCGATAAGCAAATAATAACGAACTTCATCTCCTAAAACAGGTATGTTCCTAGAATCCAGTCGAATTTATGATCATATCTTATTGATTATATTTATTAAATAGCGCCGAATAACAGGTGGCATCACTGTCGCCAGAACACGGCAGTTAACCCAAGTTGTCTTAATCCGACCGCTCTTCATGTGGAGCCAATGACGAGCCAATCAATACTGCTATGAGCGCAAGACACAATGCGGCTGGTGAGAGCCCGCTGGAGGCTTCGATGAAGAACGTCACACAGAGTTAGGAATGTTGCAGAATGGTCGCTGGTTTACACGGACTTTCAACATTATGACTGACACCTTCAATGCTCTGGTGGCGCGACAGCAGAATGACAAACATACGGTGGCTTTCGAGACGCTCACGCCAGATGAGCTTGATCCCGGCGACGTCACTATCGCCGTCGACTACTCAACGGTTAACTATAAAGATGGGCTTGCAATTACCGGGGCGGCACCGATCGTCCAGCGTTACCCTCTCGTTCTAGGTATTGATTTTTCCGGTACCGTTATCGAGTCTTATAACGCGGGCTTTCAGGAAGGCGATCGCGTTGTTCTGAATGGGTTCGGGGCCTCCGAACGCCTTCACGGTGGCTATGCTGAACGAGCGCAGGTGAACGGAGACTTGCTGGTCAAGCTCCCGGAATCCATCAGCAATCGACAGGCCATGGCGATAGGAACAGCCGGATACACAGCGATGCTTTGCGTTCTTGCGATCCAAGACGCGGGTACCGTTCCGGAGAACGGTCCGGTACTGGTCACTGGAGCTGCTGGCGGTGTGGGGACCATCGCGATCAGTTTGCTTGCAAGCCTGGGGTTTGACGTTGCCGCATCAACAGGTAGGGAAGAGGAAACAGCGTTTCTGAAATCCCTGGGCGCCAACGAGGTGCTTGATCGCCACGCGTTGAGTGATGCTGGTAAACCTCTGCAAAGAGAGAAATGGGGAGCAGTGGTCGACTGCGTAGGCAGCAATACGCTTGCAAACGCGATTGCACAAACATGTTACGGTGGCGCGGTGGCGGCCTGCGGGCTTGCTCAGGGGGCAGACCTGCCCGCCACGGTGATGCCTTTTATTCTGCGCAGCATCAAGCTTTTGGGCGTCGACTCCGTACAGGCACCGTTATCGGCTCGGCAGCGCGCGTGGGAAGCGCTCGCGACGACGTTGGATACCGCCAAGCTTGAGTCGCTGTGCTTCGATCTGCCGTTTGATCAGGTGCCGAACGCCGCTCAGGAGATCTTAAAGGGTCAGATTCGCGGCCGTGCGATCGTAGCCATCAGCTAGAAAACTCGTAGCTAGCCAGCCGAGCGCTGAGCCCAGGCTTTGCTTGGGCTAACGTCGGGTTAGGTGCGAGTCCCGATACTATTCTCGATTGTTACAGCAACGCAGCTGGCCCCGCGCAGACATGATCACGAACCTGGCCGAATGAACAACGGTGGGAGCTAGCTTGGGGACAAAATCAGTATTAAGGGCGGAAGGGTACAAACAAAAAAGCCGCGCCCGATCGGACGCGGCTTCTGAACAACCTGAGTCTACCTGCGAGCTAGCTGCATACGCTTGGCAGAACACCAGTCGTCGCGGGGCTCATCATCAGAATCCACCAAAGGCGACATTCAAGCCCAGATAGAAGAAGCGTCCTCGCGCACTGGTGGGTGTTGCGAATCCAGTGATAAAGGGTTCTTCATCGGTGATGTTGCGAATACCACCGCGGACAGTCATCGTCTCCTTCAGGTTGTAACTTACGGCCAGATCGTGCTGCCAGAACTCATCCTGTACAACGGCGTC
>JBCCNK010000247.1:0-5543 GCA_039025875.1 Pseudomonadota bacterium | reverse complement strand
GCGCGTTGGGCTCGCTGCTCCCAACGACCAGGATTCAGTACGACAGAGTCATTCTCGAACACGACTTCAATGGGGTAGCGCTGATCGGGCAATGTGTACCGGTTGCTGGCGACGGGGGTGAGTGCAACCGCTTTGTCTTTTGGAATAGCGAAGACGTCGCGTTCCCCAGTCGCGCGGGCGTACAAGCGATCTTGCCGTCGGCTGATACTTAGGGTGGCAAAGCGACTGAACACATAGTCCCCGGTAAAGCGGTCCAGGGTGTCTCTGTCGGCTAGCGTTTCGTCACCATTGACGGATGGAGCGGGCGCACGGGGCTGCTCGGGCACCGCCGCCAGAATCGCATCCCACATCAGCTCACTGGCGACCAATCCGATCTCATAGCTTGGTAGAAAAGCGCCGGGGCCGGTCTCGACTTCGTCAGTGGTCACGGCGTACAGGACGTCGCCATCCATTTCTGTTGCAAAGGGTTGTATGGCTCTACCCATAGAGGTGTGCACCTGGACGGCGATGCGTTGAAGCTCAGACATATGCAGTCGACGATTGGTGACCACGAGTGAAATCGTGGTGTTTTTCATGTCGGGAGCGAATATTTGCTCACCGTTCCACCCCTCTTGCACATTGTCGGGAGAGGCGGCGAGTAGGTGTTTGACCTGCATCGAATCCGACCACTGGCTGCCCCGATAGCAGGCTGCCATGTTGCCCTCTCGATCAACCACGACCCCCATCGAATTGATGACGACAAACACGGCGACCTTCACATCACCGACTTGCCGGTAGGCGGCGCCTTGACCGGACTTCGCGTTACATCCAAACGCGCCGCCAAACACCACTGATCGGCCAGCGCCATAAGGACCGATGGGGAAACGACCTGTTTCTGCAGCACGATACGCGGCCTGCGCGAGACGCTTGTCCGGGTAGATCTCATTCAGCCGACGACCCCCAAAGTCGTAGATGATCGAGCCCAGCGCCAAACCCACGTTGGTCCAGTGACCGCTGCGTATGCCATCATCCTTGAGAGCGGATGTCACCGCAGTCGCTGCCTCAAGCCCGTACCACGAGCCACCGGCAAAAACTACCGCATCGGTCGTCGGAAACCGGTAGCCGAGTTTGAGATAGTCACCGTTGATGGTGCCCGGCCCTCCGCCTCGAGCATCGATGGCTGCTCGAACCGGCCTCTGGAACTTGATGACCGTGACTCCGGTGGGCCCGTCTTCGTACTGACCGGTGCCGATCTCAAGCATTGGCCAGTCGAAGGCCAAGGCAGTTTCGGCTGAAAAGCCCTCGTTAATGGCCATGTCCAACATCGATTGGTCATCGATTTGTGCCTGAGCGGCGCTGTGCAGCCACGAAATGAGCAGGGCTAGGGCGACGCCTATGGATGCGGGGCAACGATGGGGCTGCGAAGACGTGATCTTTGGCTGTGTGTACATAGCTCGCTCCCAGTGGTTGAGGCAAAGGTTGAAGTGCTCTGCGAGGCTGCCCCACCTTCCTTTATTGATGGTAGGTTAAAACGCTGTTGCTGCAGAGATGCGCAGTGCGCACGGCGTGGTGACGCTAGATCAACGGTGAAGGTACGAGCGCACAACACCATGCGGGAACAGCCGCTGGGTATCACGGTTGTCTTGCGCACGCTTTGGGTGTGCATTCAAACCAGCTGATCACTACAGGTTAGGAGCAACGGTAAGGTTGATGGACAGAACAGACCTCCTCAAGCCGGGTCACGGAGATCGATCATTACGATCCCGTCCTCCGGAGCGCAAGGCAACCCCGCCCTTTGAGGCACTTCGGGCGTTTGATGCTGTGGCGCGCCTCGGGGGTATTCGGCGTGCGGCTCAAGCGCTATCTCGTGATCATGCGGTGATCAGCAGGCATCTACGCACCTTGGAAGATTGGACCGGTAATCGATTGGTGGAACGGACAGCCGCTGGCGCTATTCTCACGGAGGAAGGTCGGCACTACCACGCTCACATCGGTCGCGCGATTGATGACATAGCGGATGCGACTCGAGAGTTAATCAAGCAAGGTCTGGAGAACCACATACAAATATGGTGCATGCCGGGCTTCGCACTCCATTGGATGGTCGAGCACCTCGCACATTTTGAGGAGTTGCACCCGGGTATTGATATCGAGCTTAAGTCGACGCACGACGGCGCTGACCTGACCCGAATGGAGGCCGACGTCGACATCCGCCTACTCCCAAAACACGCCTCCGCCGAGGCCGAATACCCAGGGGTTCGCGGTGTGGAGTTTGCAAAACCGCCCATCATCCCGGTGGCGAGCCCCGAGTTTCTAGAACGGCAAGCGCCGATCGAGACACCGCGGGATCTATTGAAGGCCGATTTACTGCACGAAGAGGATTTTGACACCTGGCGGATCTGGCTGGGCGAGTTCGACATCGAAGACGTTGAGCCTCATGGCCCACGGTTATGGGATGGGCACATCACCCTGGCGGCAGCACGGCAGGGCAGGGGCGTTGCACTGACCAATCGGTTGGTCGCCGCCCCCGATCTAGGCGCCGGCACACTCGTAGAGATTGGTGCCGGGAAGCCCGAATTTGGTCCCGTGATGCCCTGGACCTACTGGTTCTTCGCACGAGTCGACCGCTGGAACAATCCCTCGCTCCTCCGATTTCGAGAGTGGCTTTTTCAAGCCGTAGGAAAGGATATCGCGCTGTTGACGAGATAATGCCGCTGGGACGCGTCGTGCGAATCCGCCACTTTCACAGGGTCCTATAGCGTGATGCATTGACCGAGGGCTGTTGCGCGCAGTGCACCGACTCGCTCAGTAACAGCAACTCCAAAGATGCTCCTTCAATCGGTACGCTAGACGCATTCTGAGACGGCAGGGCCTCTCTTCTGTGCTGGCCTTCGGAGACGTCTTTACCCTTCACTTGGCGGCCTGATTGGGGATGAGGACTCGGGTTTTTTGACGGCACTTTTGGTCAGTCTCGAACCCATCACGAGCGCATCTCTTTACCGGGCTGTGTGCGATCGGGACCGGATCACGTTCGGGCGCGTCAGCTCATGTCGATCGTTTGATGTCGAGCCAACTCGATGACTGATGAAAGAGGGTATACGGCAACGAACCATCACGTGACAACAGCTCAGCCAACGCTTGGCGACCGTGGTTACCTTGCAATCGCCCTGCTGGGAGTCTTCGCTACACTCGTTTTGATCACCCTGCCCGTGTTTGTCGCAGAACTCACGAGTGATCGTGACTGGAGCGACACGCGTCTCGGTTGGCTCGCATCGATGGACTTAGGAGCTGGGGCGCTGGCAAGCACCGTGCTTTTCCCGTTTGTGGACCGTTTGCCATGGCAGCGAACTGCACGAATATCCCTCGTTCTCGTCATCGTCGGCAATCTAGCTTGCAGTGCTGCTTTTAGCTTCACGATTCTACTGGTGCTGAGGTTTGCCGTCGGATTCGCGAACGGGATAATCCTTGTCCTGGTGTTTGTCACCTTGAGCAACTCAAGTCATCCAGACCGGTTCTTCGGCGTCTACGTCTTTGCCCAGCTTCTACTGCAGGCAACGATGCTGCTGCTCATACCCACCATATCGGGAACGTTTGGAGCTAACGCGATCTTTCTGACTTTCGCGCTTTGCTCAGCGATGACCTTTCCGCTCATCAACTCCCTACCCTTATCGCCGACATCGACGGCCACAGAGGCCGAAACATTTCGCGAGGAACGCATATCCGCTCATTTGAAGTTGCCCCAGTTCCGAGTAATCATCGCCCTGGCCGCGCAGGCGTTGTATTTCTTGGCTCCAGCAGCTCTGTGGTCCTATCTGGAACCGATCGGTGTCGATTTTTCTATAGCGAAGGATCAAATCAACCATGCCCTGGCTCTGAGCGCGCTTTTTGGTGTTGCGGGTGCCGTAGCTGCCATCCAGCTGGCGGAGGTCCAAAGTCGATTGGCGGCGATGGCGGCCGGTACGCTGTTGTCTCTGCTATCGGTGCTTTTGTTTCTATATGGAAGCGGATCATCGCTATTCACAGGGGCCGTTGCCGTGTTCAGCTTTGCTTGGAATTTCACGTTTCCCTTTCAGATGGGTGTGATCGCCGCGCTTGATCCGAGCGGTAGGGCCGCCTCACTGAGCTTGACAGTGCAGCTTGCTGGTCTTGGGGTGGGTCCGGCTTTAGTGGCGATATCGCTTTCATTGGGCGCTACGCTTGACGCCGTCATCACTATCAGCGGTATTGTTTTCGTCGCTGCGTTCATCCTGTTCTTAGGCGCCGTTGTACGGCTGTCCGAACGGAACATGCAACGCTCGACGTCCCCGCTCGCCAAGAGTAATTCCGAACGGGAAGGCGGCGGTCTTTCATGATCGATCAAAAGGCACTCGCTGATTTCGCAAGCTGGGACGCGACGGAGTTGGCTCACCGCATAACAACAGGAGACCTTACGGCTGAACAGGCGCTGAGTAGCAGCCTTGCCATTATCGAATCCGTGGATCCAAGCGTTAACGCCTTCGTTGAGCTCGAAGAAGATATCGCCTGGCGATCACTCGAATCAGCGTCATCAGGACCGTTGAAGGGCGTGCCTATCGCCATGAAAGACTGTCTTGGCTTTGTCGCCGGGGCAAGCCGGCGCTTTGGCAGTCGGTTAACCCAACGCACGCAGCTTGCTCGGGACGACGAGATGATCACGCGGTTGCGCCGACTGGGTCTCGTTCCCCTTGGGACCACGAATGTTCCAGAGTTTTCGTCGTCCATTACGACGGAATCTGTTCTTTATGGCCCCTGCCGCAATCCTTGGAGTCCTCACCATTCTGTGGGCGGTTCAACCGGCGGTGGCGCGGCGGCTGTAGCCTATGGGGCTGTACCGGTGGCGTATGGCAATGATTCAGCGGGCTCGATTCGAATTCCTGCTTCATGCTGCGGCTTGTTTGGTCTGAAGCCCAGCCGAGGACGAGTACCGACAGGCCCTGACTTCAGCGAAGTCTGGTTCGGCTTGATGGTGCAGCATGTCATAACCCGAAGCGTGCGTGACAGTGCCCTCATTCTTGATGGTATCGAAGGCATCGACCTGGGCGCACCCTACGACGCGCCGCAGAAGACGGCGCCTTTCATCGAGACCACCAAGCAGGACCCATCGCGACTGCGCATCGCCCTCAGTGACGGATTCCGCAATGGCATTTCCATCGATGCTGATTGTTCAGAAGGTCTCTCAAATGCCGCCGCCATGCTTGAAGACCTTGGACACGAGGTGGTCGAAGCAAGCCCGCCGTTCGTGATGGAAGAGCTCGAGCACCATATGAACACGATACTCTCCGTGTCGCTGGCACTTGAACTCGAGGCGGCTGCGGCTGAAAGCTCCACCCAGGTTGGAACGGCGACGGTGGAGCCTTGCCAGTTCGCGTTGTTCAGCCGCGGTCGAGAAACCGACGCTATAACCTTAGCCCAGGCCTTGGATTACAAAAACACCCTGGCGCGACAGGTAGGGGCATTTTTAGCGGGTTTCGACGTGTTGCTGACTCCCACGTTGGCGAGCGCTCCCGTCGAACTCGGTTATCTCAACGCGCGTCAGTCTGACCTTGATG
>JBCCNK010000246.1:0-5545 GCA_039025875.1 Pseudomonadota bacterium | reverse complement strand
TCGGCGAGATTCTGAAAGACTATGAGCACGAATATAGTCTTGAACCTCGTTCGCTGCTGTACAAGATGGGTCTTGCCATTCCGGTAATCGAGTTCCGGTTGATTGAGTGCCGCCAGCTCGGCGAAGTATGCGTGCCAGCATCGGCTTAAACAGCAAGCCCATCATTGTTTTCGCCACCGGCAGGCTTTGCTCTTTGCACCCAGCAGCCACCTCGGCCATAACCTTTAGGTCACCGGAGGCCAGTCGCCTTTCGTAGGAGCGGCTGTGACCCCAGCACATCTCGTCGCCACCGCTGCCGGTGAACAACACTCGCGCACCTTGGTTAGCGGCATGAACGACATCGTCTGAGTAGCGAGGTGATAGAACCATACCTGGGCTGTCGCCATGGCTTGGATATAGGTCGGCGTAGGAGCTAGATGAGTACTTTTCGGTCCGTAAATATTGGTGGCTGGCGAGTGACAGCATCGATCGAATCGCATCGATATCGCTCGTCTCATCCTGCGCGCTCGCAGCGGGGTACTGATGGGACAGCGCATGCACAGGCATTCCGCTATCTTGACCAAGCTCGCACAGGCTAGCGGCGATGCTGGGGGAATCCATACCGCCACTCAGCTGGCACGCCACATGATCTGTGCCGTTCGGGATCCGGTCAGCGACCGCCTGAGTAAGGAGGCTACATAATCGATCCGCGTAGTCTGCGGGAGTGGCCAAGCGCAAAGAGGAATCGGGGTCTAAATCCCAAAACTTGCGAATCGACAACCCTGAGTTGGTTGCTCTCAGGCAGTACCCGGGCCGCAATCGCTGTATGTCTTTGAACATCGAAAGATCAGGATCCGGGTACCCATTGACCCATAGCGCGATCGCGGTCGAGTTGAGGGATGAGCCCACAAACGGCAGCCGTAACAACGTGCCGCAATCGCTGGCAAAACAAAGTTGGCTACCTTGTGCCGCAAAGTACAGCGTCCGCATGCTCATGCCATCGCAGGCTGCAAACACCTCGCGGCGACTACGGTCGACGATGACAAACGCGAAGTCGCCGATGAGACGTTCAACAAAGGATTCGCCCCACCGTTGATAGCAAGCGAGAATCAACAACGAATCGGTCGCATCCAGACTCTTGGCGCGCTCTAGCCTTAGTGCGCTTCGCAGCTCATCCCCGTTGTCGATTCGGGCATCACTTGCGATCAGCAGCGCATCCGACGTCGAAGCAGGGTTTTGTTCTAGTGCGGTGCTATAAGCGTAAGGGGCGTAACCGTCGTAAACTGGCGACGCAGTATCCTTCGGTGCTGCGTTGGTTGCAGAGCGGGAATGGTGATTCGCGGGATCTGAGTAACGTCGCGGTTCGCGGTCGGTCATGCAATCTAAGTTGCTCCTCGCCTTTGCATTGGACTCCCAGCATGCTGACAAAATCACGCGCTGCACCTTGCTAGTGCATTGTGTGCGCTCACTTGGGTCGTGATCTCGTGATAATCAGGGTCGTTCGGACGATACTGAAACTCGTAAACGCGGCCCTTGATGGCTCTAGGAATTGCAAGTGAAAATCTCGCTTATGCTGATAACTGTGATGGGTGTCACAGAACGAAAACCCCGCCTAAAGAACTTCGATATTTTGTAACAGCTTCGTGAGAACGTTTCTCGTCCGCTGCGAATATATACTGCGGAAACCGCGGATAACTGTAGATAAGTGTCGAGATTTTTTACAGTAGAGTCGATAAAAATACCGGTAAAACTCAGGTAACAACAGGTAACACTATGAAAGACTTTCAGTCTTCTACAGTGGCCTGAATGTTGCTCATAATGTTTCGAACTTACTCATTCGGCGCGTATGAAGCGTGATGTGCCCAGTAATGGACAGGAGCAGTATCTTGATATCAAAGAATATTCTTGGGCGGTCCCTGGGGTCGATAGCAATGGGTGCGGTCCTAGGCACCGCTTCGTTAAGCGGCTATGCATCCATCATCGCCGAGGACGCAATCACCGGTGCTGACATGGCCGGCATTGAGGTCGAGGCGTTCTTCGAAGACTCCACCAGCGAGTTGGCAATCTGGGAAGTCACCGACACAGATGGCAGCGTGCCAAACGGAGAGGGTTTCGCGGGCGCTGCAACCGGCACAGGATGGTCACTGGGGCAGCGGGGCTTCACCCAGGGCAACTTTTTAACGGGTGGCACTGTTCTGGGGCTTTGGACGTTCAACAACATCGGTGCCGACAGCGCCATCACCGGATTTAGAGTGAGTGGTACGCCGGGCGGCATCGTGTTCGACACAATTTTCGTCGGCCTTGGCGGTGACGAAGGTACTCCGGGATCAAGCAATGGCCGCCCATACCTACCGGACCCTACGTCGGATGTTGGATCATCGGGGTTCTACTCTGACTTCTTCAACGGCCCCGACTTATTCTCGACTTTAAACGTTACTTTCGATGAGGCGCTGACCGTTGAGCAGTCGGTACGGTACTTAGCCGACACTGATGCGCTTGCGACTGCTGTTCCAGCACCCCACACCGCCGTTCTGGTGCTCGCCGGCCTCTTAGCGACCTCACGGCTCCGCCGCAAACAGGAAGGAGAAGCAAGATGATCAGTTCCATTCAGCCGAACCTCTCATCCAATGCGGCCGTCGAGAGTCCGGCCCGGAAGCCGTACTCATCACCAGTACTGAAGTGCGAAGGCACCTTGGGCGCCTTGACTCAGGGCTTCGCGGGCAGCGTGCCAGATGAGCAGGGCGGACAGACCAAGCGGAACCCCTTCCAGGGTTGATTCTACGTGTCGGCGGTAGAGCACATAGAGACACAATTGATCTCGCCCATGCATGGCGTCTACTTCATGCAAAAGGATCCAGTCGTCAGTGAAACGCTGCGTGCTGAATCTTTAGATTTACCGTTTAAAGTGCGAATTGAGAACCGCTCCTTAGAGCCGGCGACAGGGTTGCCGGCGTGGCAACGGTCAGACAGCGGGGAGCGCTACAGCAGCCGGCTCTCATTGTTCGAACGACATCGCAAACACTTGCTCAAAGTCGAGTGCCAGGGTTCTGGCACCTTTGAAATCAGCGACGACTGCATTGCGGTCGATTGGTTGGGTGGCACCAACTACCCCCATTACCTACAAACCCTGGGACTGTCTGTGTTTCTAGAAAAACACGGGGTCCCGTGCGTGCATGGTAATACACTGGATGTCGGTAACAACAACGCGATTACACTCATTGCTCCGAGTCGTGGTGGTAAAAGCACCCTATCCGCCGCTCTCGTCCAACTCGGGTGCACTTTGCTTAGCGATGATATGACCGCGGTGCACTTCCCCGTTGATGCCGAAAAAGACTCGCTTAACTCAGACGAGTCTCATGGCGGTGCGTTTCCGCGAGTGTATCCGTCAAACGCGAGCCTGCGACTCTGGCCCGATGCTGCCGCGGAGTTTGCAGGGTGTGTTTCTGGTATGCCGCGCGTGCATCAGCAATTTGCGAAACGAACCGTGCGTGTATGCGCCGTGACGCCCTCCACTCACCAGCATGTTGCAGTTCACAATCAAGCGCGTGACCAAAGACCCAGAGCGCTCAAAGCACTGTTTTTTCTCGACCGGATTGATGAGCCGACCACGGTACATGTCAATCGCCTCAGTGATCGCGATGCTTTTATCCAGCTTGTGAAACAGGGGCAGCTAGCGGATGCCTTCACTTTATTATCACCAGCTACGACCCGGGCAAAGACGCTGGCCAACATACTGAGTCAAGTTCCGGCTTACCGCGTCCGTTTTACGAGCGGCTTCCAATACTTAGAAAAAGTCTGCAACACTATTCTCGATCGCATTAACGACCCGATTGCCGCCTGAGGCGATTTGCGTTGTATACCATCCCCGTCCTGCTAGTGGCCTTCGTTACGTCTGTATTCTCGATCCTTGCGATCAAGCCGCTCGCAATATCGATAGGTTTGGTCGATCAGCCTGGCGGCCGTAAAGCCCACGACCAGCAAACACCGCTGATTGGCGGAATTGCCATTTTCTTTAGTGTAGCCCTAGCTTGGTACATTGCGCCGCGCCTCGGACTCTCGACGATCAATTCGGTATTCGCAGCCGCGAGCGGTTTGATCTTTATTGTGGGCCTGATCGATGATCGAAAGCCGCTGTCGGTTTGGCTTAGGTTTGGCGTTCAGGGGATTGCGGTCGGACTCATGATCTACGGCAGTGTTGTAGTTCGGGACGTAGGGTTCCTCTTTGGCGAGAAGCCACTTCAGCTTCACCTGCTGTCAATTCCAATAACTGTGTTCGCTACGATTGGTGCGATCAACGCTATGAACATGATCGACGGTGTGGACGGACTTGCGGGGTCTGTATCGTTAGTGAGTTTTGGCCTTTTATTGCTGGTTGCCTTCAATGCTGGTCACTTACTTCAAATCCTAATCCTACTTTGCGTATTGGGTGGCCTGATAGGTTTTTTGTTTTTCAATATGCCTATTCCGGGGCGCGACCGGGCACATGTGTTTATGGGGGATGCGGGGAGCACACTGATTGGATTCTTGCTAGCGCACTCGTTAATTGTGCTGAGCCAGGGCGACAATCGTGGCATGGCGCCTGTCACAACTCTTTGGATTTTTGCCGTGCCACTTATGGACACGCTGGGCGTTATGATCCGACGTCTGTGGCTTCGACGATCGCCGTTCGCGGCTGATCGAAATCATATCCATCATCTATTCCTTGACGCCGACTTCCGCATTCGTCACGCGGTGCTTGCGATCGTGCTCCTTCAGGCGTCGCTCGGCGGCGTCGGGCTCGCTTTAGACAAAACCGGCGCTCCCGAACTGCTGTCACTTGCGCTATTTGGCATAGTTTTCTGTGGGTATGTGTATCTAATCAGTCGACCGTGGCGCATTGTACCTAGACTCCGTCAGGTGCACGGCAAACTCGGGATGGTCAAGCGTGGTGTTGAGTATGTGTATGTCGGCGGTTTGAACCACGATTCCGCCGTGGCCGATATTGAGGCGTTGTTGGATGTGCGTGTAAAGTCCATGGACTTTGAGGTGTACCGGCAGGGCGAGGGCAGCGACGCTCACGTTTTCGCGCTGATCAGTGCCGGCCATAACGATCGCGTTGAGTATTCGCTTCGTGTGTTGCGGTTGCTGCTGCGGCGTCAGCAGCGATTGGGTACCAGTGGGCTGAGCGGTGTCGAAGTCATACGACAGTTTGTGCCGCGCAACCCCGGCACCGATCGCCGCAGCGTTCGACGAGAGGTTCGATTGGAGAAACGTGGGGCTTCGCCAAGAACCACGACGGGGTTGGAAAAACGGCAGGGTGACAGGCGACAAGGAACGCCAAGGCTGATATACAGGAGTTCAGAGCAGGGTAGAGGTCAGTCGTTGTCAAATGATGGCCTACAGCTTGCATAGTTAAACAGCCCAATGCCAAGTAACAATCATGCGTAATTGCTACAACTACCTAGCACGCACCGTGACCGTGGTAAGCCTTTTGCTGGCGATGGTCCCGTGCCAGCTCGCCGTTGCGGCAGACGCCGCCGACTACACTCTCAAAGCTGGAGACGTCGTACGCGTCTATGTGTATGGG
>JBCCNK010000245.1:0-5565 GCA_039025875.1 Pseudomonadota bacterium | reverse complement strand
ACAAGATCTCCCAGGGTGATCTCAGATAGAAACTCGTGGATTCGATCAGATAGGTCTTTCCACAAATGGTGGGTAAGGCAAGTATCTCCATCCTGGCAGTCGCCGCGTCCACCGCAGCGAGTGGCGTCGGTATCTTCGTTCACCGCAGAGATCACCTCGGCGACGCTGATCATCCCCGCCTCTCGTTGGAGTCGATATCCTCCACCCGGGCCTCTCACGCTGCAAACGAGGTCACTCCGGCGCAAATGAGCGAACAATTGCTCCAAATAAGATAACGAGATTCCCTGGCGTTCTGAAATCGCGGCTAGACGAATCGGTCCCCTAGCTTCGTTCAATGCCAGATCAAGCATCGCCGTGACCGCGTAACGGCCTTTAGTCGTCAGGCGCATTGCTCGTACCTCCCTCGTGGTAGCGCGTGCCTACGCTTTAATCGATGCACTTGTAATGGCTGTGATGGCGCGCACCGAAAACCTTAGTATTTTAGTCAGGTATTCGAATTTTTGCACCTAATATTGTCAATCGCCGACTTACTAAAGTTTTTTAGGTGCTTTTGTGGTTTTCAACTAAGCTTAGGAATGGCGCAGAGCACGGATAAATCAGCCATTTAGAGCTGACTTCCGAGCGACAGCCCCGTCAGCGCAAACCACGACAAGCAAGCCTCGATATTCGCGGCACACGTTAGTGTGGTCGATTGGTAATGAAGCGAGGCGGCAGGCCCCCACTAAACGGGCGGCAATAAATCGGCGTATCGGGGGACGAATGACGCCACTAGGGTCACCAAGACAGCAAAAGGTGCTGGTGCTAGCTACGGGCAGCTATCGGTATGGCGACGATGCCATGGCTGTCGCGCTTCTCCAGAGCATAAGCCATCGTGATGAGACTATCGCGAGCCAAGCAACGCTGATCGCGGACAGTGAACTTCGTATCGAACACACCTTAGAGCTGTGCGGAAAGGATTTGGTTCTGTTTATTGGAGCCGTATCGCAGAGCAACTTTGGATCTGATCCCTGCTCTACGATGCAGTCGAAGCCAAGATCGACCGGTGTTTTGGCCGACCAAACAACCAGTGGCTTTGAGCATGGCCCCTCTGGTTCCGAACGAGTTGGTTACGAGGGCGTTGATTGCGAACTGGCAAATCCCAAAGTAGGGCCACCGGATGAGGTCAAGCAAGAGGCGCATTCGCTTGCCGGCAGAGTAGAACTGCAAGAAATACCCGTCGAGGGCCTGCATGCGCTGATGGCCGCCAACGCACCCATTACTCCCCCGGACCTTTTGCATGTTCTGAAGACGCTAGACCGGGAAGCGACACCACCCCGCTGCTTTCAATTGGCACTGCATGGTGCAAATTTCGAGCGGAATTCGGCACTCTCTGACACCGCTAAGGCGAATCTGGAAGACGCAAAAGATCTGCTGTTGCGACTGCTCAAGGCCTGCGATCCGGCGGTCTGGCTGTCATTTGCGGGTGTGTGGTCAGTAGGCTCGCAGAAGACACCCGACGGATTGCACTAGCCAGAAAACTGCACAAATGGCTGCACGGACTTGCGGCGAGGCGGTAAAGCTCCGCCGCAGAGTCTCCTGTCCGTCCGTGAGCCCGGCGGGTCGCGAACGCTCAGATTGTCTTAACCCCCGGTGCTAGGGCTGGCTCAACTGTCTTCCCATTGCGGAACCCGCCCGGGAGTCCATGGAGCACCTTTAAGTTCCAATCGTTCTTCCAGCTCATTCAGATCCTCAACAACCTGCTGGAGCTTCGGCAGTGTCGTCGAAAACTCTGTAACAGCGACGGAATAGCTGTCCTGAAGCATGGAGCCGATTGACGACTGGATGCCGGACACCGCGTAGTAAACCCCGCTGATCCTGGACGAGATCGATACGGGGGCAGATTCATTCCTACCGCTGATGGTCTTATCACCGCTGAGCGCAATCTTGACCTCGGCGAGATCCATGTAAGCAGACTGCAGCTGAGCACGCTCTTCGTCGCCTGCTGCGGGCGTAACAACGATCGCTTCGCGGAGGAACTCGACACGCCGGTCGAGTTCGCGGGTTAGAGAGACGGCTCCAGCGACGGCACGCTGCAGATTGGCGGCTTTCACCTGGAAAGCCTGCAGAGCGCGTCGGTCATCGGTGATCTCCGGGCTACTCTCGAGAGCCTTCAGCTTGAAGCTTTCCGTTGGGCCAACTTCCGTGAGCGCTCCATCGCGTAAAATCGCAAGTCGGGCCGAGTAGGTGCCGGGCAAAGCGAGCGGTCCTTTGGGTGGTTCCGCCCAGCTGGGACGGTCTACCGCCTCAAGCTCGACGGGGCCGGGCGCCGGCAAACGCAAATCCCACGGACTGCGGTGCATGCCCGCTTTGTTGTTTGCCGCCACCTGCCGTACGAGAGATCCTTCGGCATCTCGGATCATCAGATAAACCGATGGGGCGATCTCCAGATCCTCAGCGCGAAGCTCCTCCCAACTCGGATAAGGCGTGTCGCCGCCCTCCTTCTCGGTTTTGATCTCGGCCTTTCGACGAGTCGTAGCACGAGACTCCACAGCCTCCTCTAAGTGATAAGAAAACACAGCGCCGTAAGGCGGGTTTGCCGCAGCGTAGAACGCATCTCCCTGGGACCCCTTTTTGCCGCTGCCCCAGAGATCACCCTCAAGATAAAGCCATGTGTCTCGAGCCGGAAACAGGTGCTGAGCCTGGATGTCATCAACAGGCGTGCGCAGCGCCGAGTAGTCATCGAGGATGTAGATGCCGCGACCGAAAGTGCCAACCACCAAGTCGCTCTCACGCCGCTGAATCTCGAGATCGCGCACGGCAATCGTCGGGAAGTTCGATTTCAGCGCATGCCATTGCTCACCCGTGTTCTGAGTGAAGAACAACCCGAACTCGGTGCCTACAAACAGTAATCCAGGATTCTCGTGGTCCTCCGCAATCGTGTGTGCCGAGCCCCGCTCGGGCAGGTCACCGGACATCGATGTCCAGCTGCGGCCACGATCGTCGGTGCGCAAGACGTAGGGTTTGAAGTCGCCGCGCTTGTGGTTATCGAATACTGCATAGGCCACGTCCGGATCGTGGACCGAGGCAATAACATCTTCGACCAGTGACATATCCGGCACATCGGGGAAGGTGGTGACACGACGCCAGTTTTCACCGCCATCTTCCGTCACGCTTATCACACCGTCGTCAGAGCCGATGTAGATCAGGCCCTCAACCAGCGGGCTCTCGGACAGACCGATCGCCGATCCATAGCGCGATGTTGAGTCGTTTTTCGCGATGGCGTCGACGCTCCACACGCGTCCCATGACCTCAAGCTTGTTGCGGTCGACCCCGCGCGTCAGATCACCGCTGACTTTTCTCCAACTATCACCCCGATCATCGGAGCGAAACAGGTATTCAGCGGCGTAGTAAATTCGCTCCCGATTGTGGGGACTGACTAAGACCGGTGTGCTCCAGTTCCACTTATAGGCTGGCTCACCGGACTCCGGATGGGGCGTGATCGACACTCGCTCCTGCGTGCGTCGATCATAGCGATACAGATTTCCATACTGCCACTGCGTGTAAATGATGTTTGGATCGAGCGGGTCGAATTGGGGCTTGTATCCATCACCGCCGAGGATCAACCGCCAGTCGGCGTTGGCTATCCCATGCTCGTAGGTGGTACGCGAGGGCGCACACAGTGAGTTGTTGTCCTGGGTTCCACCGCAGACGTTATAGAACGGCTCTGCGTTATCGGGCTGAATCCGGTAGAACTGGGTGATTGACAGATTGCGTACATGGCGCCAGGTGCTGCCTCGATCCCAGGACTCATAGATACCGCCATCTCCGCCTATGTACAGGTGCTTTGTGTTGTCGGGGTCGATCCAGAGCGCGTGATCATCAACGTGGCGAGAATCGTTCCCGAGCTTTGCAAAGGTCTTACCGCCGTCTTCCGATTTCTGCGTAAACGTGTCCAGCGAGTAGACTCGATTGGGCTCCTGGGGATCGACTACGATCTCGTTGTAGTACTGGGCGCTCGTGGTCATATGACCGGAGCGTTTCTCCCAGCTGCTGCCAAAGTCGATTGATCGATACACGCCTTTCTCTTCGTCGTTGCCTTCAATCATGGCGTAGATCATGTCGGGCGCGGATGAAGCACCGGCAAGACCGATGCGACCCATGTCGTCAGATGGCAGGCCGCTGGTCACCTCTGACCAGGAGGCCCCACCATCCGTTGTCTTGTGTATGCCGCTACCCGGGCCGCCGTTGATCAACACCCACACATGACGACGCCGCTGATAGGTGCTGGCGACGATGTTGCTGAAGTTTCGCGGGTCTACAACAAACTCGTTCACACCTGTGTGTTCATCAACCTCAAGAATCTTTTCCCAGGTTGTGCCACCGTCCTGCGTTCGGTAAAGGCCACGATCGCCGCCTTCGTTCCACAACGGCCCTTGGGCGGCAACCAGCACGTGGTTGGCGTCGTCAGGATGAATCCAAATCTGCGAGATATGGCCCGAGTCTTTGAGCCCCATATTGGACCATGTCTTGCCGCCGTCGATGGACTTGTAGACCCCATCGCCATAGGCGACGCTGCGTTGGGCGTTGTTCTCACCGCTGCCGACCCAGACGACCTTGGAATCCGATGGCGCTAGCTCGATAACACCGATTGAGTATGAGGTCTCATTCTCAAACAGCGACTGCCAACTGATAGCGTTATCGTCCGTCTTAAAGAGGTTTCCCGACGCCGTCGCCGCGAAGAACACGTGCTTATGCTTCGGGTGAAACGCAAAATCCGCGATACGGCCTGATGTTATGGCGGGACCGATATGGCGTAGGGGGATTGCGGCCAGTGGGTTGGCCTCGTGGTCGGCAGCAAAGGTTGTAGCCGGAGCGACCAGCGTCCCAAGAAGCACGCTAATTGTGGTGAACTTTTTCATCGAGATGGTTCCTGCGGCGGTGGTTGTGTCGATGTCGCTGTGCGAACTTATAGTTTGTTGTCGCCATGGACAGGGTCTTCACCCCTAGGTACCCAAAGCATTGAACTAGAGTCAAAGGGCGACAGTGTACTGGAGTTGGCTCTTCGATTGAGTGAAGACTTCGAGATTTGGCTTTGTGCAATGCTGCGCTCTGGCTCGGTCATTTAGTCGTAGCATAGGCTGCCAGGTTTCGCCCGGGGCTAGGCCTGCGCGACGTCCATCAGGCATGAGTCCACCAGGTGATCGAACACTGCGGAATACGGTAGTCTTGGTCATGATGAAGGGAGAACTTTTTATGATCACCAAGCGCGATTTTCTCAAAACCGTTGCCGTGGGAACGGCCGTCGCCGGCGCGGGGGTTGGGGGTGGTCTGGGTACCGGCGCCTCACGAACGCACGCCGCCACGACGCCTCCCCCCGCACTCCCAAGTCCCATATCGGCCAAGGAGCGACGCGGGCGTATCGCCAAAGCTCAGGAGCTCATGGCCCGGCAGGGGCTGGCGGGCATCTTGCTTGAGCCAGGCGCATCAATGCTCTACTTCGCGGGCCTGAGCTGGTGGCGGTCCGAACGGCTTGTCGCGGTGATCATCCCCGCCAAGGGCGATATGGCGATCGTAGCACCGGCTTTT
>JBCCNK010000244.1:0-5567 GCA_039025875.1 Pseudomonadota bacterium | reverse complement strand
GGCCAGGCGCTCATAGAGCGTCACGACGCAGGCGCCCCCCAAGCCGAGATTGTGCTGAAGCGCCAAGCGCGCATCAGCGACCTGCCTTGCCTGGGCTGCGTGTCGGAGCTGCTGTACGAGTTCGTAACACTGCGCAAGACCGGTAGCCCCAAGTGGATGCCCCTTGGAAAGAAGGCCTCCGGACGGGTTGGTTACGATGCGACCGCCGTAAGTATTGTCGCCATCGCTGATGAACCGCTCTGCGTCTCCCTCCCCCGCACAATCCGAGGGCCTCATAGGAAAGCAGCTCATTGGCCGTGAAACAATCGTGCAACTCGACCAAGTCCACATCGTCAGGCCCCAGTCCCGCCGCCTCGAAGCAGGCATCACTGGCCGCGCGAGTCATACCATAGCCGACCATTTTGATCATGCTGTTATCAGCCACATAGTCCGGTTGATCCGTACTCATGGCCTGACCGGCGATTCGCACCTGACGAGAGAGTCCGTGGCGTCTCGCAAAATCCTCCGAACACAGAATAGCTGCGGCAGCACCGCAGGTTGGGGGGCAACATTGGTAACGGGTTAATGGATCGAAGATTTCCGGTGCCTCAAGAACCTCTTCGAGGGTCAGTTTGTTGCGAAACACTGCGTTAGGGTTGTTTGCCGCATGAGCGCGGGCTTTCACGGCAATCTGCGCGAACGTCTCACGCTGGGTTCCGTGCTCAAAACGATACTCGCGCCCGGCACCGCCGAACATCTGGGCCGCAGGTGGTGCGGTTGTAAACCCCTGCACGTCGCTCATCATCTGCACGTGGGGCGCTATCGGTGTCTCCCGGTCATTGTATTTGCTACTCAGCGCTCCTCGCTCCATCTGCTCAAAACCCAGCGCGAGAACGCACTCGGCAGCCCCATACTCTACGGCCTGCCTTGCCAGAAACAGCGCCGTAGAACCGGTAGAGCAATTATTGTTGACGTTGATGACGGGAATGCCGGTCAAGCCCAATCCATAGACCGCTCGCTGTCCGCAGGTGGACTCCCCGTAGACGTAGCCGACGAAGGCCTGCTGTACTAGCCCGTAGTCAATTCCAGCGTCACGAAGCGCATCTCGCCCCGCCTGCTCAGCCATGACTTCGTAGCCTTCACTGTCTCCGGGTTTCTTAAACGGCGTCATGGATACACCGCCAACGTAAACGTGTCTGTACATGGAACTCACGCCCTACCTCCTCTGTTTTTGTTGGGCTTGAAACTAAGCGCTTTAAACAAAGACATGTCCCCATCCACTCGGATGGCACCTCGCTGAAACAGCCCTGCTGCCGCGTCTCTCGACATCAGCCACGCAAGAAGCGATTCAGGGTTACCCCGAACAGTGGTGTCAGCATGCTCGCTGGGTAGCCTGCTTACGCGCATGGAGCCATCGGAGAAGTCCAACAACCAGTGAGCATCACTATTAATAGTAGATAGTTGCAGGCAGCCGCTCATCCCCTGCGGGAGCACGAACTCTCCTCGCTTCTCCATAAGGAGCTCGTCAAGCTCGCGCATCTGCTCATCTTCGTCTGGAACCTCGGCCTGGGGGCCAGATAAGGGAGACGAACTGTCGCGAAGTGCTGTGCTGGAGTCCCCGGCCAGTTCCTCGGCTGAACCCTCCGTTTCGCTCTGCGCCGTCTGCAGTTCTAAATCGCGGTCAGCCCGCTGGCTGACCGACGCTAGTAAGCCGGCCGCCTCCTCGGGATCCATATCGGCCAGAAACTGAAGTTTCTGTGATGCGAGCACGTCACCCGTGATTTTAAGTTTGCCCGCAAAATACATGGAAGTTGCATCACTACCGCCGCGCATCATCTCCATCAGGTCACTCTCCAGCATCTCCAGGGCGGTATCGTGCGCCGCCACTCCTGGTTGCACTGATCCGGGACTGGCCTTCAGATCCAGCACGAAGTCGAAATCCGGATCTTTGATATTCCATTGGTAGATCTTGCCCACCCCATCGGACAGCTCCGGATTGCGGCGGAGGTACTCATTCAGCATGGCAACGACCTCTCGCGCTCCAGCCCCTAAATCTTTATCCGACCGGTCAGCCGTCGCTGCTGCACCTGGCTCGTTCGAGCCACTTAGTGCATTCGATGAAAAATCCGGCACTTCAGCGTGCAGCTCCACGGCGGCGTTAGACAGCACGACCTCGTCACGCTCCCGGACTCGCATTTCAAAAACGATCCGCGTATCCGACTCTCGCCACATACTCGTCACGAGGGTTTCGCCCGGATAGACCATCTTCGCGAAGCGCACCTTTACGGAACTGAACAATCTTGGATCATTGTCTGCAAAGGCTTTCAGCACGTGCCGAACACCAAAGCCAAACGTGCACATGCCATGCAGTATTGGCTTATCGAAGCCGAAGGCTTTGGCGAATGCAGGATCCGCATGGAGCGGGTTCCAGTCCCCCGACAGCCGATAAAGAAGCGTTTGATTTGCATCCGTCACGTCTTCAATCACCGCGTCGGGCGCTCTAGACGGCACCTCATTCACGGGCTCGCTCGGCCCACGGTCACCCCCCCAACCACCTGCGCCGCGAATAAAGGCCGTCATTTCGTTGTAGGCAAGTTCGACGCCAGTGTCGGCGTCCCGGGTAGTCACCGCAAAAATCACCAGCGCATTCGGATCTTTGTCGAAAACATCCTTCACCGTGAAGCTGTGCACGAGCTTAGCTTCGCGGGGGAGTGGTCTCAGCAACTGGGTCAGCTGTTCGCCGTGCAACAGCCGATCGAAGCCAAAGCGGCAGCCCGGGAGTTCTAGGGAGTTGGTCTTGGCTGCAGCAAGCATTGCCGTCAGCTGTGGGATAACAGCGTATGACGGGAACGCAGAGAACTCTGAGTCCAGCTCGTACGCAAACCGTCTCTCACTGTCGTCGTTCGGGTCTCGGGCCATACCGATACCCAACGCGTACAGCGCAAGATCCCGCTCGTCGTAGGCATTCTCAAGCACAAGTTCGCCTGCAAAAGCCTCATCAAGATCGATAAACTCGTTCCCCCCCCGCGGGGGGTTGTTGATGGCATCGAGCACGGGTTTGATGGAATCTGTGGCCTCGGCAGGATTGTCCGCGCGGCTGAAATCATCCACTTTGGACCATCCCCGGGCGATGGTCTCGGGTGTCAGCCCAGAGCGGGCGTCAAATACCCCACCGATGCTGCGCTCCCAGCGCATCCTTCCCACATAGCCCGCTCCCACTTCAAAAAGGCCCTTGGTTTCGCGGCACTCGTCACTGCAGAGGTACACGACTAACGGCGTAACCTGCTCAACTTTCAGCTGATCAAACAGCGCATCCGGCATTGAACCTTTCGTCAGACGAGATCCAGCCAAGGGAGCAATGGTGTTTACGTAGATGTTGTTTTTGCGACCTTCGATCGCAAGGCATTGCGACAAGCCGTGTACACCCAACTTGGCTGCGCAATAGTTAGCCTGGCCAAAATTCCCATAGATGCCAGCCGCAGAAGTGGTGAACAGCACCCGTCCGTATCCCTTCTCCATCAGGACAGGCCACGCGGCTCGAGTCACGGAATAGGCACCCTGTAGGTGGACCGCCAGCACGGCTTGCCAGTCCGCGTCCTCCATCTTCACAAAACTCTTGTCGCGAAGAATGCCCGCGTTATTGATAACGATATCGACGGTACCGAAAGCCTCCATGGCTGCGGCTACGATCGAATCCCCGTCGAGCACGTTCGCGTAGCTGGGCTGAGCCTCACCCCCCGCGCGGCGAATCTCGTCGACAACTGCATCGGCAGCGGAGGCGGAAGCGCTGCCTTCACCCCGGGTGTCGCCGCCTAAATCATTGACCAACACCTTTGCACCACGGGCGGCCAGAGCCAATGCATGGGATCGACCGAGACCGTTTCCGGCGCCCGTGATTATGGCCACGCGGCCGGTGAAATCGTATGTACTCATAACCGGTCCTACAGCGAACGGGCGATGAGGTCTTTCATGATCTCGTTAGTGCCGCCATAGATGCGTTGCGCGCGAGCGTCGATGTAGGCCCGGGCGATGGGGTAGTCGAGCATGTAGCCGTAACCACCGTGCAACTGCACACATTCGTCAATGACGCGTCCCATCATGTCGGAACACCAATACTTCGCGGCGAACGCCGCATTGGCGTCGAGGCCGCCGTTCAGCAAATCCTCCATACACCGATCACAAAACACCTGGCCTATCGTGATCTCACTCTTCATCTCAGCAAGCTTGAAACGACTGTTCTGGAAACTGGCGACGCTCTTCCCAAAGACTTTCCGCTCTTTTGTGTACTCCAGCGTATGTTCAAGCGCGCCTTCGGCCCCTGCAACGGAGATGATGGCGATCATCAGGCGTTCCCAGGCGAGCTCTTCCATTAGCATGACGAAACCCTGCCCCTCTTCTCCAAGCAGGTTCTCCTTGGGAACTTTGACGTCGACGAAGAACAACTCGCAGGAATCCTGAGCGTGCATGCCGACCTTACGGAGCGGTTTGCCTTTGCTAAAACCATCTCGATCAGCTTCGATGATCAATAGAGAGACATTCGAGGCACCGCCATCCACATCGCCAGTTTTGACGGCCACCACGGCGAAGTCGCACATGAAGCCATTGGTGATGAAAATCTTCGAACCATTCACCAGGTAGTGATCGCCTTCGTCCGTGGCTTTGGTCTTGATCGATTGCAGATCAGAACCGGTGCCGGGTTCGGTCATTGCGATGGCAGAGATCAGTTCACCCCGTGCCATCGGGGGTAGCCACTGTTGCTTTTGTGCTTCGGTTCCAAAATTGTTGATGTAGTTCGCAACGATATCGGAATGCAGGCTAAAACCGATTCCGGAGGCACCTGCTTTGCTTTGCTCCTCCATCATCACCACAGCGTAGCGTCGGTCCGCATCAGCACCTCCGTATTCACTGGGCATGGTTCCGCAGAGCAGCCCCAGTTCACCCGCGCGGGTCCAGATGTCTCGATCGACGTGTTGCTGCTCCTCCCATCGCGCGTGGTGGGGCATGACCTCATCGCGAAAGAACCGAGCCACTGTGCTTCGGTATTCCTCGTGCTCGCTTTCAAACAGGTTCCGCTTGAGCATATAAACAACTCCTAAGTCACACGTATTAAGACACATAGTAATCTGATTACTTTACACTCCGCAAAAAAATACGCTGTTAAAAAGGCTACTGCCGCCGCCTTAAAGATGCTAAAAAGCCTAAGTAATTTGATTACAGATTGACGGGCACGCCACGAACGGCCAAGTCGGGGGACCCGAGGGTCACCGACAAAAGGTCCCCTATGATGATGGGCAAACCAATCATCTACGCAAAGACAGGATTTAGTCATCGCCGCTGACACACAAAAACTGGCAAAGCGAACGCGACAAGACGGGGCGCGTGGCCCACGAATAGAAGCGGCCGCTTTGAGATTGTTTGTAGAAAACGGCGTCGAAAACGCGTCTATGAGCGATATCGCCCGCGAGGCTCACTGCTCTCTACAAACGATTTACTCCGACTACGGCGACAAGCAGGGACTATTGCGGCGATGCCTGACCGGCTGGGTCGAGCGGTTCATGGCGCGCATTGTTGCGGCGCTGAGATCGGAG
>JBCCNK010000243.1:0-5591 GCA_039025875.1 Pseudomonadota bacterium | reverse complement strand
TTGAAGTATCCCAATGCCATGCTGGGAAAGCCACGTCCTGCTAACCAGCGCGGTTCTCGCTCCAGTAGACCGCCGAACGATCCACCCAGTACTACGACTCCCACTCGCTTCACGTTCGCCGGCTTGGGAAGAAACACACGTCCGCGAAGCTGATCGTCTAGCGAGGCGTCGACTTCGATGGTGTTATACGGCTCTGCTCTGCGGCGAATAATGGTCTGCTTCGCAAACAGTTCACCGGCGTCGAGGAGCGTAAGTGTGATTTCTCTGGGGGCGGCTCCAGGCCGAGCTACTAAGGTTTGATCATCAGGTTTGTGCTGACGAGCCCGCGTAAGCAAGGCCGCTCCTGCGTGCGCCACGGGGTACATCGACCAGAGCCAACCAGTTGGATCGATGCCATCCCAGGTACCACCACTGGCCGGGTCCTTCGTCGTATCCACGACACCGCTCGAGTTCGCTACGTAGTCGCCGTAGGCGATCCAATCGCCACCTTGCCTCGCTTCGCGAGCCGTAAGCGTAACCCTTTGGCCCGGGAGCAAACCGTCGACACGGAAGTTCTCGGGCGCTCCCAAAAGAGCGTCAGACGCTGGCCAGTGTACGCTGATGTCGTTAGCGCGACCGCCAAGCGGAACCAGTATGAAGGTGACGGCGGCCAAAGCCACCGTCGTCATTGGTAGAGATCGAAGGGCACCAAAGTTCGGCAAAATCAGCGGCGCATCCGAATCACTGGACGCCCGGATTTACCTTCGGGTCGGCTAAGTCTGGCATGACCAAAGCCCAGCGACCGCTCAGATGTCCACGCCGTTGATCGACCCAGACACCAGCTCGGTGGATTCATCGTCCGATTCGGATTTGATCGGGAATCCAGAGCCCACTGAGTACCACGTAAACGATTCAAATGAGATTGGGATACCCGCCTGGCGAGTCGATTCGGTGAACTTGCAGGCTTCGAACGTCCCCGCGGGTACGGTAACGGTCTCGACCCCGTTGAAAGTGATGGTCTCTATCGTATTAATTGTTCCGCTTAAAAGAGTATTGCCCGCACCGTCCAGAGTCTCGGTAGTTTGTTCAATGGACTGCTCGAAACTCTGTCCCGGCATCAGGCTGAAGCGCTCCTCGCGGAACGGATCAAAAGTGTTGCGCAAGCCGAAAGCGTCCGGAGCCGTCGCGAAGAATTCGATACCAAACTCCTGATAGGACATGCCGTCCAGCCGAAAGTAAGTGCGCGATTCGGCGGTAATCAGTCCCGAGCCGTCGTCGGGATTTAGAGTCTGATCCACAGCAAGAACGTTCGCTGTCTGACCGTTAAAGGTTGCTCCGCTCTCGACCACGCCCTGGCCTTCGGAGGTAAATCGTTGGCCTTCATCATCCACTTCGTTTTGTGTAAAGACGAATGTGGTGCCCGGCGCATAGAAGTCAGGGTTGAAGCAGGATGACGCAGAGCCATCACCGCTGCCGCCAGAGGACGTTGCCGAAAACACCGCTTCCAGGAAGAACAGCTCATCAGGATTATTGAGGAACGCCAGCAGAATATCGTTACCCACAAAACCTGACGTAAACAATCGACAATCGCTCATCGAGCCACCGCAGAAGCCTCGGTTCCTCCTGCGCCAGCCATCAAATTGAAATCCCGCCTGCGGCGTCGCAACAAAGGTTTCATCGAAGTTAGTATCGATGACCGATACCTCGGCACAGCTCTCACCGGGATTGCATGAATAGCTGCCCGACAGAGTGCTGACACTGCCTCCCGCAGTGGTACTGACCTGAATTCTACAACCAGCTGCGGTAGCGGCGATGGCCGCTAGTAAAACAGCGGACTGGATCTTCTTCATAGCGCTTTGCCTCAAGTGAGCTTTGGAAATTCCGTCAATCGTGACCGTGGGTCCTGCAACAACTGCTCGGCACCCCCACGTCTTCTTCACGAATAGCAGGTCTTTGGTCTTTGTGCGCTGTCTCATAGCCGCTCACCGAATAATTCTGAGCACAGGCGCACAAAATGGGCGTTACCTATTCAACACCGAGTTCTTTCAGCAGTTGCGACACCCAACCGCGAATTCGTTCTTCGCTCTTCTCCGGCTGCTGCAGGTCATCTAGAGCCAACCCAACGAACTTTCCGTTCAGCACGCCTCGCGACTCCTGATAATCATAGTCATCGGCAGGCCAGTGCCCAATATCGGCTTTTGCCCCGCAGGCCATAAACAGTTCACGAAGAATGCCCATTGCATCCTGAAAGTTATCCGGATAACCAAACTGATCTCCATCACCGAAAAAAGCGACCTGCTTTTCCTCGAAATCAAGATTGGCGACATCCATCAAGCGCCGCTCCCAGTCTTCCTGCAGTTGTCCGATATCCCAGGTCGGAATCCCTACTAGCAGCACGTCGTACTGGGTCATATCCTCCAATTCCATGCCCTGTACGTTATGCACCTCCTCCACGCGGCCCGCCAGCTCTGCTCGAATAAGCTCTGCCGCGTCTTCCGTGTTACCTGTGGTGCTGCCGATGACCATACCGATCTTCAATGTTGCTCCCCTCAAACTCATAGCTAAAAGTGGTTGCTCGACAGTACGGTGCGAGTGCCGATTCATGGCCGAGCAAAACGATAATCAATATCATATCCAAAAAACGGCAAGGTCGGCTGTCCTCCGACACGAACTCTTACACTTACTCCCGCAACGTCTCTTGCTTTACGGCCCCGCTTGATCGACTGAACGACTGGGTTGATATGCCCCAGCCTTGCCTAGTCGGCGGAACATGGGTTCGTATTCGGCCTTCGGAACGGTTGTGTCCGGGCTCGCCAGCAACACCTCTTTGTCACCATAGGCGATCAAACAAAAGCGCACCGAAAGATACCTGTAAGCAACTAAATTTGCCGCACAGGAGCTACCTACTGTCCATCATCAAAACCCTCTCCGTCATCCAAAACGTTCAGCGTCTCATGCTTGCGTAATTCAGGTGGAGACGCAGGCGAAACCCAGAAACAGTTAGCTCGGAGCAGATCGGCGATGAGCGTATTCATGTTGGCGTATGCGAGTTCCTGTCTCGCAGCCATCAATGCATCGATGCGACTTTCGGGCTCGTTCCCCTCCCAGATGATCGGGCTGGTCAAAAGTACAAATGCCTTCTGCGTCAACACGGCGCCCTCAATGCCGATGTTTCGATCTTCTATGGAGCGAAACTCCAAGAGCCCGTGATCGGACAACCAGACCATGGATTCAAAACAGGCCTGCGACCGACGGTCTGGCAATCCAGTGTTGTCCCACTTAATGGGTCCGCTGATGTCTTCCACCATGAGAATGCTGCGGACAGGGAACATAGCGTATAAGAGACTCAGGATTTCGGCCGCGTTGTAGTAGAAGTCCTCGATATTTTGCTTGCCCATGGGATCGACCGATGTCCAGAAGATACAAAACGCAGATTCTAAACTAGAGAGCTAGTGTAAAAACGTTCGAAAGCCCCTGCGCCGTCATCACTTTTGAATTCTTACTACCTCGACCGCCGGCCTGGCAGTGGACGAGATATGCTGCATCCCTCGGCAGGCTTGAACGGGTGCTGCCAAAGGCCGAATCAGCGAAGCGTATGCCCCGAGAGCCGGCGCCATCACTGCTTACGCTTGCCCAAGCTGAAAGTAAGAAAGCACTTTTTCTGCCGATCACGTGAATCCGGGAAAGCCTGATATTGTAAGCCGCTCTAATCGACCGATAGAAAATAGCTTCGTGTGGAGGATGCAAGTCCATGGCAAGAGAATATCTGACCGAAGGCATCCGATCGCTCCGGGTGCGGTTGCCAGTGGCGCTGTTGATGCTCGCCTTCAGAATCGATCCGCTTGCCGCCAGCAGTTTTGAACAGTGTCTTGTTGATCGTATACGAGAGTTACCCGATTCAATCTCTCTGGGTGAGCTTAAGGCTATCTGTGAGCCCGAGGTTCTGTCTTCTGAGCCGTTGCAAGTAGTGCCGCTACCGGATGTAAGCCGACCATCTTGGAAGGAGCGAGGCACGGACTTTGAGTATGGCGCCAACCAACGCCAGTGTGAGCGGGCAACGGGGCTTGAGGTCTGGGAATGCAGGCTCACGCCCCACTTCCCCAATTACTTCAGCTATAGCTGGATGGACGAGCCCAATCAGGAACCGTTTACCAACATAATCGATGCACCGGAACCCGTCGAAGATACCGAAGCCGTTTTTCAGGTGAGTTTCAAGGCGCCGGTAGCGATTGATATGTTCGGCACCGATTTGGATGCCTACTTTGCCTACACATCTAAATCCTGGTGGCAGATCACCAACGGTGAGTTTTCGAGCCCGTTTCGAGAAACAAACTATCAACCGGAGTTATTTCTTCGCAGCGATCGCTCCCGGTTTCTACCCGGCATGACACTTCGTGAGTGGTCGCTGGGACTGGTACACGAGTCTAATGGGCGAGAACAGGCCGTATCCAGGAGCTGGAATCGAGTGGAAGCCCGCGCTGGGCTGCAGTTATCGGACGAACTCTCACTGTTTGCTCGTGCCTGGTACCGATTCCCCGAAGAAGAAGCAACGGACGATAACCCTGACCTTTACAAGTACCGCGGCTACGGCAGTGTGCGAGCGATTTGGACACCCAATCGCAACACGTTTACCGCCATGTTTAGGCCAGCCACCGAGGGCAGCGGCGTTGAGCTTACCTGGAGCTACCCGATTAACCGTGTGTTCAGGCTGTATGGGACCTACTACGAGGGCTACGGTGAGAGCCTCATCGACTACGACTATTCGATGCGTCGTGTAAGTTTTGGCATCGCGCTGAACGACTTCCTTGCGCGCTATGCCCCGTCTCAATGACTGGCTTCCTTGCTGCGTAAGTGGTTCCAAATGGTCTTTCTTTCGCACGTTGTTTTCGAGGCAGTGCTCTCAGGCAGCCCGTGTAATTCGCAAATCCTGTTCTTTGGGCCCCTTCATCGACGCGTTCTCACGCAATCCGCCCACCACGATTGCGATGTGTCGGAGCCTTACACCCACTAACATCATCGCTTAGTTGCCGTCGGCGAAAGCGCCTATCCACGCACTCGTACAGGGGTGGTTAATGCAAAAGCCTACCCGCAAGGCGCGGTAGGGTGTTGCCAGTTTTGAATCACACGTATCCGAACTCGCACGTCTTGCAATACGTCCGGTCGTGTCACTTGAACGGTAGTACAACGCGACCACGACCGTCTTGTTTTAGCGCTCGCACAAAGCTTGGCTCTGTCTCAATCTGCTCAAGCCAGCGCTGGCAGTTCGGATGGTTATCGTTGATGAATCCTCTTTCCCGGGCGGCGAGCATACTGTAGCTAAGCACAATGTCGGCTGCGCTCAACTTGGGGCCCGCAAACCACGTTGACTTCGAGAGGTCCTCCTCGGCGAGTCGCAGCAGACCATCAAGCCGCGGTTTAATGAACACCAGTTTGATCATCTGCCCCATCGCGAGCAGCAGTGGTTTAAGCGGTAGTGGCGCGCGTTTCCGCATCAACAAGAACAGGGTATCGACCAACATTACCGGCATCATCGTGCCCTGAGCCGCATGAAACCAGAACAGGTACCGCGTTCGATAACGACTCCCGGTCTTGGGTCGAAGGCTAGACTTTGG
>JBCCNK010000242.1:0-5615 GCA_039025875.1 Pseudomonadota bacterium | reverse complement strand
TGAGCGTGGCGATCACGTCTTGATGCCTCAGATGGCGTGCCGTCTTGATCGCAAGACAAAAGCCCGTGGCCTCATCCTTGACCGTCAGACAACGCAGCGGCTCGGCGTCGTGGTATCGGTCGTGCACAAAATCCCAAGCCCAGACATCATTGCGTCGAAGCGCCAGGCCATCGAGCTTCGCTCCGGTCTTGATCTTGCGCTTAGGTCGATAGGGCGGCAAGCACAGGCCGTTCAGCCGCCACAGTCGATAGACACGCTTGTCATTGAACTTCCAGCCGCGAAGGCGCAGGTAGCCGGCGGCCAGTCGATAGCCCCATGAGGGATCGCCACGAGCGACGATCCTGAGTGCCTTGGACAAATGCCGATCACGCCACTCTCGCTTCGATCGATAGCTAATCCCTGATCGAGGAGTCGAGCACAACCACGCTGCGCGTCGCTGACTCACGCCTCGGTCGATGGCCAGCTTCGCCATCGCCCGCCGCGCCCGCGGGCTCACCACTTTTTTGACTGAATCTCCTTCATCACCTCGACCTCCAGGTCGCGTTCAGCCAACAGCTTCTTCAGCCTCGCGTTCTCATCCTTGAGGCGCTTGAGCTCACGCACGTCTGACGTCTCCATGCCCGCGTACAGCTTGCGCCAGCGGTGAATCGAACCTTCGGAGACTTGGTGCTTCCGCGCCGCCTCGGCGATCGTTGTGGCTTCTGCATCGCGAAGCGTTGCCACAATCTGCTCATCTGTAAATCTCGCCTTCTTCATCTCGGTTTTCCTCAGAACAGGCAAAACCTAACATGTCACCGGCCAAAGATCGGGGAGCACTCCAAGAGTAGTAGTGATAGAGAGTTCTTTTACCGCGCGTTCATCTACGAACGAACCTAAAGCTGAGGTAGCGTTAAGAAGCAATGCTGCAAAAGGTAAACCTTCAATTAACTCACAGATTCGTCTGTTGGCTAAGATGATCATGACTTATCTTTTAGGAAATCTAATACCGTTTGCACGGTAGTCTTCTGCTGCTCTTCCATCAGCCAATGACCTGCATCCTCTACAATTGAGCATGTGGCTTGGCTCGATAGTAGATCGACATGTTCAGTCATCACGCCACCCAAACTCGCTGCACCACCAACTCCGAGCAGTGGTGTGTCCAGCCCACGCAACGCGAACCCAGCATTATCTCTTTCGTCCTCCCGGAATACCGAGAAGTGAGCCAACGCTCCGCGTATTCCATCTGAACGCTTGTAATACTCTGTATACCGCTCTCGAGCGTCATCCGTGATTCTGTCTGAGTGGATCGAGAGCTCGTCCCAGAAACGATCAAGATAAATTCGTTCGCGACCTTTTATCAGTCGCTCAGCATATCTTCCATAAAAACCGAAATGCCAGGTATCTGGTTGTTGCAACAACGTCGGCCACACCCCAATTCCTGGGATTATCGCCTCCATTACTACGAGACGTTCCACATCAGCTTCGAACTGTGCAGCAAACGCGTAAGCCACAAACGCTCCCAGATCGTGACCTACAACTGTTATTGGTTCATTCATAAGACCGGCACTGTCAAGCAGCAAATGCATGTCCCTCGCTATCGATGATTTTTTATAGCCTACGTCGGGAACGGAGCTACGACCTAAACCGTGCAGATCTGGTGCGACCACACAGAAACCCGCTCCGATCAGCGTAGGTACTAAAGGCTCCCACATGTCACTCGATTGAGTATGTCCATGCAGCAGAAGGACGGTCCGCCCGAGACCTCCTCGGCGGAAAAACACACTGGTTCCGTTTACCTCGAATCTAAATTCCTTGAGATAATTGTCCAATTCTACTCAAACCTCTTAAGAAGAAGGACGGGATACAGACTTCAACCCCCCCATCCGCGGCAGCCGTATCGATTGCTCAAGATCCAATACGAACCAATACCCCGTCAAATACATCTGAGGCCGATTGGAATGTGCTGGTTAAAGCTCGGCCGAAGGCTACTTTGATTATTGGCGAAACAATGGGGTTTGGAGGATTGAAATGTGCGCGGACTGTCAGGAGCGTTGTGTCTTGGGGCCGGCCTTCGAACGAATAAAATAGTAAAACGTCTCTGATCGGTAGTGTCCTTGTGGACAGTTCCGTATCGACAGAGTAGGCGTAGAACTTATTAGGTTCGAAAACGACCAAGGGTTCGTAAAGCTTCTTGCCCGAATCGAATGTGCAGATCCGGACACTTCCCACACCAAACGTGCCGGGGTTTGACGACCTGCTGTGATCAAATGAAACGTCAACAATCGTTTCATCGTATCGATCGACCTCTGTTAGTAGTGAGAAAAATATGTCCGAAACTGGCTTTTTGAAGTGGGCCATTACGACTTTTCTCTGAGGGGCGCCCGAAATCTTATCTAAGTTGTGAGGACCAATTATTCTGTCACCGAGCGCATAGGCCGACTCGTACGACGCGTCCGCAGACTGACTAACAAATTCGGTGGAGGTACACCCCATGACAAGGGCTAAAAGACAAGTAACGACTACTCTTAATGTAATAACCATGGAAAACCTCAAACTTGTCACGAATTAGTCGCTCAGATTGGAAGGGTGCTTCCAGAGATCAAGCCGTACAGAAATGTCGGAGTTGCCAGAAGGAAGCCGAAACCCCACGCCAGGCTTCTAAGTGGTGTTATACCGAATGCGAAAAACAACGCATGCAATGCTCGTGCAGCGAAAATCGCCAAAGATGCATACACCGTTGCTGAGTTTGAAATCCCAGATACGGACGCTATTAGCACTAGACTTCCGAAAACGGCTAGTCCTTCAACGTGATTACGAACAAGTTTTGTTAAACGCTCAACGGTCGGAGATGGTTCCCTCGGTGTTGAATCTCGATTTGACAGGGCGTATTTGGCTCCATAAGCACGATCGATCGCAATTTGCTGGGCGAAGATAGAAATAAAAAGCACGACAACGCAGCCGAACAGAGCCAGTATTTCGATAGTCATAAGTGTCATCCAAAGTTGTTTACCGTGGCGAGTGATATAACACCCAAGTCTTACTCTAAGTCAGGACGGCCAGATTCTCGAACCGCTACGAGTTACTCAATGGTCCTAGGGCTAGAAACGGTTTGTATCTGTCCCCTATGAAGTTTCCAGCCTCTACCTTGTTAATCTAATTCCCCATGTTGCACCTCCTCTGTAACCAAGAAACGACGCCGACGATTAAACCTCTCGTTGACTTGTAGGGGAGCATGCAGAGCGAATTAGCAACGTCACAAAGTCCTAAGTGTCTTCTTTTCGGGGTTTTAGCTGCGATACGGATAAGACTTTAGCTCGTTATGTACCGATCGATACAGAACATTATAAACCGATCGTTACAGATATCAACATCCATTTGAAAACGCTCGGTACAGTATGGATAATTCCCCAAAATACGAGCTATTAGAGGTTATGCAGTGGCCAGACCTAGAGCGTTCAGCGAAGAACACGTGCTAGAGCAGGCGATGTATCAATTTTGGCGTGGAGGTTTTTGCGGGACATCCATCGTTGACCTTGAGAAGTCAACTGGTCTGTCCAGAATAAGCCTTTACAACGCTTTTGGAGGAAAGGACTCCCTCTTCCTGCTTGCTCTTCAGATGTACCGGGATAGAGCTGAGACTTTTTTCAAAGATCCAGAGTTTGCGTCAGGGGGGCTAGAATCAGTGAGGAGCTTATTTGAAAGCCTGTCGACGCGACTCCCAAAGGATGCTCCCGAGCAATACGGATGTATGATGCTCAACACGATCCTTGATATAGATGTCGTTACAGATGAGGCTAGAGCAACAGTGGAGAGTTGTCGGTGCACAATGATTGACGGCTTCTCCAGGGCGTTGAAAACTGCTTCAGATAAAGGGATAGCCCGGGCAAGCCGAAAAGAAATCCGAGAGAGAGCTGAGTTTCTCGTTGGTGCTATGTGGGGTATTCGAATCACATCGAGGCTGAAGGGAGATGTTGCAGCTGTGAAGGGTGCTACCAGGACAGTCGTTCAGGTGATCGGGAGTTGGCGAACCGTTCCGTCAAGCAGCCGGTAGCGGAGGCCCGCATTAGCGACCTACAGCGCGTTAGTCCGCTGTGGAAAGAGGGGGTGATTGGTGCTTCATCTAATTTCACTGCACTGTTTGTTGTACGTCGGTTCTCAGGACCCTAGGTAAGACGGCTGGATCTGCTCGGCTCCTTCGGGTGCAACCTAATCAGTCCGGTTGAAGCATATTCAAGGGGTTTTGGCCTAGGTACCGTCAAAGCGGCTTAAAGCCGCGATCGATGGAAGGTGAGGCATGGTTCCCCGGAAGTCCGCCGAAAACTCTGAGGGCTTGGCGTAGCCAATATCAAGCGCGGTGTCGGTCACGCAACGTCCCCTCGCCAGGAAGGCTTGAGGTTTCCTCGTACCCCTGTCCCGAGCCGACCGTGCCCGGTGGTAGAAACGGTATCGAAAACCGAGATTAAGGGTCATGGAATTCAAGCCGACCAGGTTAGCAACGCCCAACACGAATGTCGTTTCTTGCAAACGCACGCAAGGAACGGTCAGCCGAACGGAGATAGGTTGCAATACCGTTTGGGCATGGTTTCTAAAGATGACGTTCAATGGTCACCCACTGATCGAGCACCTCAGTCAGTGGACTGATTAGAAACCGGGCAAGTTTCTCTTATTCCTTAAAACCGTGAGGTATCCGCGAAGGAGGTGTGGAGAGCGATGCGAAAAATCAGGAATATATCGCGGTCTACATAAAAACACGCCTCGGATTCTACGCGCAGCTTATCGTCGCGGCCGCCGACAACGAATCGACAACGGTACTATGCAGATAGAACATTAGACCGAGATAACTCCTCACTTCCTGCATGACTGCACGATACCAGGCTGCTCTCGCTGAACAAAAAGGGCGTGACCCGGGTGCAGTATAAATAGGCCTGTCTCCGGATTCAGCGTCGTTTTCAGTCACACCACACTTCCGCAGATAGACCACCAGTTCGGGGATTGGCTCCGCCAGCGGCGACGATGGGGTTGTGGAGACTGACAGAGGTCTGTATGAGCTTTCCTTTGAAGGCGGCGACGCACAGCGGCGGCGAGCCCTTGCGGTTCGGCCTCGTCACGTCGGCGCCGGCTTCAAGCAGCACGCGGACGCACTCGACGTGGCCGTAACGGCTCGCGATGGTCAAAGGTGTTTCGTCGTCGCTCTCGAAGCCGTCGACGGCCGCACCGCACGACACGAGACACTCGACCATGTCGAGATTTCCGTCTTCACACATGGCCGCGAGCGGGCGGCGGCGAGTGCCGTCCGAGGCCATCTTGTCGACCAGCTGGGGCTCGGCTTCAATGGCTTTGCGAAGATCGTCGAGGCGCCCGGCGCGGCACAAGCCGACGACGCAGTCGAGAGCGTAAACACCGCAGCACGCGAACCACCATAACAACATACTTACGCACGTGTTCTCACGAAGTTGCTTCTTGTGGACAGAATGGGACTCTGGGACTTCTCGTGGGGTTCACTCCACGCATAGGGTTGTTTACGAGCAGAACCCGCCTCACCTAGCGACCGATCGAGCTACCCCCACCACCACCAACAACCACAACCACAAACAACGAGAGACGGCTCCCAACAAAAATGCGGAGGCCGCCACGCC
>JBCCNK010000241.1:0-5623 GCA_039025875.1 Pseudomonadota bacterium | reverse complement strand
GGAGTGTCGAGCGCTGCTGCCGGAGGCGGTAGTTCCCTGGCCTACGTTTTGCTGGGTGGTGCAGCAATCGCCGGAGGCGAGGCGGCCGCCAGCTCCAGCGATGACGACGATAGCGATAGTGAAGGCAGCACCGGCGGAGGAAGCGGTGGAACTGGCGGTGGCGGCGGTGGAGGGACTGGCAGCGGCGGCGGCACCGGAACGGGCGGTGGAGCCGGCAGCGGTGGAGGAAGCGGCGCCATTACCGACTTCGCTGGCCGAAGCGAGGGACCTAACGTTTGTGGTGATAGCGGCAACGCGGCGTTTCGCTGGGTCGTAGACCTGACTCAAAGCGGTACGGACGTCAATGGAGTCATTACTTTCCACAATTGTCCTGGTGGAGGCCGCGCCGAGTATGAGGTAACGGGAACGGCAACTGATGGGTCTTCTTTGGAGTTACAAGGTTCACTCACCTTTTCAATAGGACCACTCGCAAGTACCGCGCCTTCGAATCAGGTATTCGTTGTCTCACCGGGCAGCGCGCCCAATCCGAACTTCGCTCCCTAGCGCGGTGAAGCGAACTGTGACTAAGACCACCATCACCCTTTTGCGGTCCGCGCTGCTCCTGATCCTCACGATCATGGGTACCTCGGCGCTGGCAGCGCAAAAGGGTCAACAAGCACAGAGAGAATATGTGGGTCCAAAACAGGTAGTCGCTGTACTGCCCTTCGAAAACCGCGTTGAGGGCATACCCGGCAACTGGTTGATCGGCGAGGGACTGGCGGAAGTCTTGGTCACGGAACTGATCGCATCCAATCGGTACCTTCTAGTGGAACGCGATGCAATTCAGAACATTGTTCGTGAACAGGAACTCGGCATGAGCGGTTTAGTCCGTTCTGAAACTGCTGTACCGACGGGTCAGCTAGCGGGAGCTCAGTTCATGATCAAGGGAGCGATCACCGAGTTCAATGCGGAAGCAGGCGGTGGCGGACTAACGGTTGCATTTCGCGAAGCAGAAGCTGGCGCTAAGACGCGCAAAGCCTATGTGGGTATTGATGTTCGAATTGTCGACAATCTAACCGGTCGTATACACGCCTCCTACAACGCTCATGCGGAAGCTCGTTCTGGCGGCGCCAGCCTCGCCGCGCAGTTCCTGGGTTCCGATGATTTCAAAATCGGTGCTTCGGGTTTTTACGATACGGCCTTGGGCATAGCGTCCCGTGATGCGATTCGCCAAATCATCGACTTCATCCTCATAGAAAGTGCGGAGATTCCCTGGCAGGGATCGGTTATCCAGTCGCGCGGGCGTAACGTTTTTATCAATCGCGGAGCGAGTGCAAACGTAAAGGTTGGCGACGCGATGGAGCTTTATAGCAAGGGTGAACCGATGATCGATCCGGAAACCGGATTCAATCTCGGCAGCATGGAAGAGTTTCTCTGCGGGATAGAGGTGACTCAGGTCCAACGGGAGTTCGCGAGCGCGAGAGTAGAAAGAGACTGCCAAGGATTAGTAATTGAGCGCGGTGATATCGTGAGGTACGGCAAGATCGATGAGTAGGATTTTTCTACTTATGCTTTTAAGCGCTGCTCTCCTGACAGCGGAGTTCTCGCAGGCACAGGTTAATGTCGACGGAAAGCCCAGGGTGCTTGTTCTCATCGACGAGAAAGTTAGCGGCGTCCTCGGCACAACGGGTTGGGAAGTACCTCGCCAATCGGAAATCTCTCTCCTTGCGCAGCTTCGCTCCGACGAGTTTATGATCCTTGATCCAGAGACTACGCGACGCAATATCGACCGCAATCGGGGCCTCCGCCTGCTTGAAGGAGACGAACGATCAGCTACGGCTGCTGGCCTCGCCCTGGGAGCAGAACTGTCGATCATCGGCACCGCTATCAGCAAACCGGCGGGAGCAAAGCTACTGGGCACGCAGCTTCAGTCAATCCAAGCGACGGTTACCGCGAGAGTGGTAAAAAACGATACCGGAGAAGTCATAGGGTCGGCGAGTGCGACAGCTTCCAAGGCACACATTGACGAGGTACAAGGTGGAAGCCTCGCGCTCGCTGAGGCGAGTGCCGCCTTGGCGAAAAAGTTACTCCCTCAGCTGGCGAAAGCAACCGGCCAGATTGAGCAAGGGACCCGGGGCATCGAAGTAACCATCGCCGGTTTGAAATCCTACCGGCAGCTCGATTACTTACTCTACTACTTCGAGACGGATCTGCCCGGCATGACACAGGTCTTCCTCCGCGATTTCACCAACACCGTGGCGACAGTGCGTTTGGAGTACGACCGCACCGCACAGGTCCTTGCTCGAAAGGTCGCCCGCGAATCATTCAATGGTTTTCGCCTTGAGCCGACGGAAGTCACAGGTAACCAGCTGCAGTTGTCTGTGATCGGGAATCGCTAATGACGGCGATAAAAACGGCGCTAGCTACTCTTTTTTGCAGTCGGTGTTACTGCCGATATCTGATCGCTGCAACCCTCGCCTCACTGGCAGTGGATGCATCGTCGCAGGCGGATCCCTGGTGGGCCGCGGTCGAAGCTGCCGATGCAAGAATCGCGGCCTTCGAGCAAGCGGTTGAAAGCGGCGACAGCGCCACCATAAAAACTGCGGCGCTGGAGCTACAGTCCGATCCAATCGCGGTAAAACGCTTCAATCAGAACTCCACAGACGCCTTTCGCGCCGTCCACAACGAGACTACCGACGCCATTAAGGCCCGCACCCGCGAACTCATGCGGGAAGAAATGGCAAGGAAAATTGGGGTAGATCCGGAGCAGATAACAACCTTTGAGGCGACAAATCCTCCCAAGCCGGGAGACCCTATCAAAGTGGGCCAGGACTGGGACATCACCGTTCGAGTCGACGGCGTAGACCAAAAATATCAAGTTGCCGGTCAGTATGTGAACGACGCGTACTACGAGGCCGTCCATGGTCAAAAACCACCCTCGGACGCGGCGGCTGCAGCGCTCGCCGATCGCCAACACATCGAGGTCACCAGCTATCAACACGTCGAAGCCTACGGGGGCTCGCAGACGGAAGGCGGCAAAATCATATCGGATCCCAAGGGCAGTCCGACACTGCGTGACCCGGAGCAACTAGGACACACCATCGACTATAAAAGCGTGAAACCTGGGCAAGATGCGAAGGCACTCGAAAATGCGGGCAGGTGGGTCGAAGCTCAGGGTTTTCGCATGGAGCAGGCCCGGCAGGCGGCGAAACAGTTTGATCGACAGGTAGCCGTGCGTGTTGCCGCAATGGGCGGCGAGGTACCGGATCATCTACGCCGAGCGATGAATGTTCTGCGCAGCATCGGAGACGGCAAACTCACGCCAGCGCAAGGGACGCGGTTGTTAAAAGATATTGGGGAGACCATCGATTCCGTCGCCGCCAAGTCCGCCGGGCTGATAGAAAGTGCGCAAACGCTACGACCGGGTGGTCTGGGAAGAGCCGATGACGTGTTCGTTCAGAACGCCTACAACCGCTTGCGGGCAAAGGGAATTGATCCGGGCGAGCTAAAACCCCTCGATCCTAATCTAGATCTGTCCGACTTAGATAGTGGTAGCAGGCAAGCAGTTCGCAGTTGGGGAAGCACCGCTCTCAAGACCTTAGAGGCTGCCGGATGGGCCTTTGACCTGTACGAACTATCCAGCGCAGCCTATGAATACGTGAGCCTGGCATTGAAAGTCCTTGATCCCAACACTCCGGAGGACGAAGCGCAGGCGATGTTCGAAAAAATGGCGCAGGCGGGGCTTCAAATTTCTGCGCTTGGGGGTATGGCAGCGATGTTCGAGGCGTTTCCTCCGGCCGCCATGGTATTTGGTGTCTATAAGATCACGGAGCTTGGGCTTACGCATACAGAAACCGGGCAGTGGATAAGCGCCCAGACCCTCGGGCTGATCGATCCCGAGTTTCTTGACGACCAGTACGAGGCCGCGGCTAGGGCGGACTGCGACCTCCGCGAGTTTCTGGGCATTGAAAACATCTGCGCTGGCCTCGACAACAGCAAACGAGAGCTCCTTTTGACGTACCTCCGAGGCATCAACGAAGGCAAGCTCGTTCTAAAAGCGCCTTTCACCGCAAAAGACCTTGGCGATATGGTGTTGGCGGGCGTCGACGTTAGCGAAATGCTGTTGCGCGTAGACGAGCAAGAACGACTAATGGCTGCCAATGAGCGTTACAACGCGTTCCTCGGGCAGTTTGGAACGGTCAGCGCACAATGCGGAGACATCGACCTTACTCGGGCCGCGACACGCAGCTACTTCGAAGACACCCGGTCCATGGCCAATGAGCTGAACTCGACCGAATCTCTCAACGTGAGAGCTGATCCGCTACTGGGTGGTATACCAGACACCTGCGATGAATTGCCCCGACTAGCTGGCCTGGTACAGCAGTTCGCTAGCAGAATGATGCGGGCAGCTGATGGAGCCCGGCAGGCGCGGGATGGTTCCTACGCAGTATTGTCCGCCTGCAAAGCGGAAGCATCCATCTACACGGCGTTCACGCTGTTCGATAAGGGCAGCGCGCTGACGGTTGAAGCGGCGTCCGAGTATGTTGACCTCGCGGGCGTTCGCGAGCGGTTCGAATTATTTAGCGCGCGGCTCCCGGAGGCTAGGGCTCGCTTGGACGAGATTAGCGAAAGCCTCAATGAGATAGATCGACGGGTACTGACCTTGCGCAATCGTCAGGAGGTACTCCACAGCCAGCTTTCGGACATCCGCTCTCTGGAAGCCAGCTGCACGACAACGATCGCACAGCTAGAGCAGGATGCTGCCAAACTCAGACCTATTCTGGGTGATCAGCTCGCTGCACATCAGGCGGAGCTTCGGCTACTTTCCGCACGAGCGGCTGCCAAAGATAAAGACTACAGCGCAGAAATCACCGCGGAGATTGAGCCGGTACTGCAGCGCGCAAGCGATGCGGAATCGACAATCGGTTGGTACAAAACGAAGCTCACTAGCTGCGAGGCTAGCGAGTTACCCGTGGCTGAACTCGTTGCGGCGACGAGCGCAGCCAGAGCGCTACCAGATGTTCCCACCTGGCGTGCTGATCTCGAATCACGCGCGACAGAGTGTGAGCAAAAGCTGAGCGCAGGTGATGAACTTGTCGAAGCAGGGTCCGATGATCCTGATGGTCGAGGAGACTATGAGGGCTACGATGCGGACCCAGGAAATGTCGACCCAGAACGGCTAGGCGCAGTAAGGACCGATTTCGATAGCGGTTCTGGGCCCGCTGGCCTTCTTGAGCGCGCCAGCAGCGAAGGTGGCGCGGACGGCCTGCCCTTTGATCCTGCTTATACCTTCGATTCGATTGAAGAAGAACGGCGAGAGCGAGAACGCGCTCGTGAAGCACGTCGTGTAGCCACTGCCAGAAATAACGCTCGCAGAGGCCGTAACGATCTCGCCGATGAGTTTAGCGATCCGCAAAGCGCCATAGACCGACTGCCCGATGAGCCGAGGACAGACAATCGTGAGCGGCGACATGAAGAGGCGAATGAGCCATTGGCGGGCGCTGAGAACGGCGAAAATAGCTCCGAACTCTCCGATGAGGCCCCTCCTCCTACCGCGCTACTACCGCCGGATGATGATTCGCAGGAATCACCGAATGAGTCGACTGAAACTGTGACCGATTCACAAGACCCGACGGAACAGGAG
>JBCCNK010000240.1:0-5628 GCA_039025875.1 Pseudomonadota bacterium | reverse complement strand
TTCCAGTCAATCTCTAAACTTCCTGGTTTATGAACTAGGACCTAGTCGATGAAACACAACAATGCCGCGAACATGAGCAGAGCAGTCTGAACGATCTACAATTCGTCGCAACGTGGGCTCTCGATGCTTCTTAGTTAACGACGACTACTATTGAATTGCATCAATATTCAAATTTCCCGTTTGGCGAGAACCACCATGAGTAAGCACGTCGAAAATACAGCAAAAGCGCTACACGATCGCCTTGGCAAACTGAACCTCGAAGACGGTAAGCGCATGTGCGAATCAATTAAAAGATACGCACTTAGCCTAGACGCCAAAGGGCTCCGATACGATGATAATCAAGATCTCACAGCCTTTTCCCGACAATATGATGGACGCGACTATGAAAGATGGTGTCTCCTCCAGGTAGGTTCTGCTGCAGTCTTGTTCGAACAAGTCGACGAGTTGTTGAGTGTACTCAAACACCGTCAATGGTGGCATCGGTATAGCAAATTTGAATACGAAATCAGGAAGGGATGTCATGTAAGCGAGAAGCCTGATAACGCAGAGCGGAACTTTTGGGACGAATACCATAAAATATTCTGGAGAAACCTTGTCACTGATAGTGACTTAGGCGCAACAAAGAAAGGCGGTATAGAGGGAGTCCGACAGTGTTACGTAGAGAAACACAATAGTATATTCGCTAAGTTTACAATGCGAACAACCATGAATGGCAAACACTTGAGCTTTCTCAAGATGCCGATGATGGACTTCGTCTCCGCCGTAAATCAGCTCATCAACACACGTGATGAACTGATAAGGCAGTTTCGGGATTGCCAAGGTATAAGTGCCGGGGAACAATCCGCTTTGGAGTTGTACCTCAACTTGGCAAGACTCTACTTCCACTGGTTTGGTCACTCCGTCTTAGAGCGCACACACGATCCTAACGTTAACGGGCTGAGTATTAGGCAACACATATTGTATCACATCGATCTTCACCAGAGCGGAAGAGCAACAATTCATCAAGGTGAGGAGTGGATTCAGCAGATCATTGTAATTACGGATAGAATAGCAGATGTTAAAGGTGAGATATATTCGTTATCTCGATATATTAAAAATGACTTTGAAGAGTCAAAAACCATTTCTCGCAAACTTTCGAAATGTAACCAATTACTGAAAGCGGAGATCATAAAGAAGACGTTCGAGCAACACATGAAGTTCAATAAACACATTGCATGGATAAACGCTTTTACTGGTTTCGTAAAAAGAGAGGGAGAAGGTCTTCGTCAGAATTTTATCACTCATTCCACTTACAGTAGGTACAAAACAAGCTTAAAACTTTCTTCACAAAAAATAGCAGATGCGGCGGGAGACCGTTTGATTCCTGAACTTGAAGAGGTTGTCCTAATGCTGTCGCAGACGGTTAGTGAATTACTGGATCACCCTGAAGTGCGTTCCGTGCGTTCCAGCGCAGCTTCGACAATTCGAACGCACGTTGTATCTTTTCTGCGGAGGCGAGATACACAAAAGCGTGACGCGGCAAGAAGGGACTCCGCAGCACGAATGATTCAGGATCTCTATCGTTGCAATCCTCTAGATACGCGTGCTTCCCCAACTTCGACTCCAGCAGGCGCGCACAGCCCAGTTGTTATCACCAACGTTCACACCATGCCCGACAACACAGTAGGAGATTTCCAAGAGAGACCTAATGAACCCAGCAGACGAGGGAAACGCAGGGCACCAACGACCGCTACGCCGGCACCGGTGTCTCCAACTACCAACGGACCAGCAGTAACCACAGCGTCGCGGGTCGTTTGGGGCTGTTCGGGAGATCGTCTATGGTACTACGTAAGCAGGCAACTTCCTGGCATCAGACAATCAACGTGGAACGATCGGCTTCTCACTAACTACCAACGTTTAGGGCCCGCCCGCGATAAGGCTATTCTCTCAGACCGTTTTAAGCGCGTTAGATTAAAACATTACACGGCTGACAAGTTAGCTCTATTTTTTCACGTTGATCGCGATAATAACATCGTGGTTGTTGCAGCGGCAAAGCATACACGTACCGGGAGACGCGGTCATGACAATTACTACGAGGGATGGGGTATGCCTTATGGGAGCGAACCTACACTTCATAGATTTAAGGCTGACTTAAGTAGAAGATAACCATCGAGCGTATAAGACACATAGAGTCCTCGCTCGAACGAATATAGTGTCGGCTTCTTGTAATCAGTAGAAACGGAGCCCCGTCGCAAGAAGCGATAACCTAATAGCCGTGCGTGCCCACCACGGCAGACCCGGCAGTACACCGTCTACAAAAGCAATTTCGCGTACGACGTTGAACGAAACAGGGTTTGCTGTTTTCTCAAGCGTCCAAGATGTGCCTAGCGATCATCGCCTATCAGCAGCAGCTGCACCAACCCGAAGCGGAAGTAGGCTGCATGACCCGGAGAAACGGTTTCAAAGGTCGATGGCCCAACAGGCACGTATCGAGCCTCCTTAGCTGCGCTATCGATCGTTGAAGACTCTGTCTACCAAAGATGCGTACGGCTACTCGTGGAATAAGGGGTTAGATGAACGATCCTGACATACTTAGAAAAACTAATACTTACGGCAGCACCTTCACTACCCAAGGAAGCACCTCAAGAAGAGGCCTAACGACCGCGGAGGCAATGGGGCAAGCAATCGGATTGCTTCGCACAGGCTACCTGCCCGCTCCTCTGTATGATCCGCAGCCAGCGGAACCGACCAGTCGGCTCCGGCGCAGACTTCTAGTCATTTCTAGTGTTCCTGCGGTGTATCTGTGGAGTGGACCGTTTGTCGTCTTCCTCCATGAGGCAATTGGACACCTTGTGATTGGACGACTACCGATGCATGTGAGCGGTGCACATTTCGCGCCCTATCGTATCGACCCACTGGGTTTTACCGGCGTTGCTTTTCCTTACGAAACTATCTCCAGACCGAATTCTTTAGGGAGAGAACTTGGTTGCAACGGGGAGTCCGCCCTGATGTCGGTTGCAGGGATAATACCACCTGCATTGATTTCCTCGGTGCTACTCGGTAATTTTCTGAGGTCAAAATTCGAAGAGACAGGTCCTTTGGACGGGTTTACGACGTGGTTTTCAGCCGCACACCTTGTCTCCTCTCTGAGCTATGTCTTCTCAGCGTTGAGATCGAGCCGATACATCAAAGGTCGAATCGAGGAAGTTGACTGTGCAGCGCTCGGCTTTCCTGGTTCGGGCAAAGTGTGGCACGACAGATATGGACACGACTTTCTCTCCCTGTCGGCCAACAAGCAGCAGGTTCTGGCAGGTCGTGGGTATTCGCTGACCCCACTGCAGGTATCCATCCTCATGAGTACGATCATCTCTTGCTTGACCATTGGATCCTGCATCATTGGAGTGATGCTCCGCCTTGCAAACGAGAGCCACGATGCGCCCAGGGCAGATGTTTTGGCACGTTGGGCGATAGACACTCGAGACGGCATGCAGCGCGTCAACCCGGAATTTCTAAGGTTGGCGGAGCAGTACCCAAGAGCCGCTGAGTTGAATCAAGCGATCACCCGAATAAACCATTGCACGGGCAAATACGATTCTAGCACGCAGCTCGAAATACGAGAGTCGCTGGCCGAAATGGACAGGTTCTGGTCCTATGCGTATGACAAAATCCCTCCTCGCGAGCTCTCTAGTCTTCGATCTCAGGTGATCGGGGATTGGAATCAGGCAGCCTCGCCCAACCAGCTCGAGCGACTACTTCGAATCGGAGCTGCCTTCGGCGTCGGCACTGCGTTCCTTCAACCCTTGATTTCGCTGTTTGGCGACACAACGGTGGAGGAAATCGGACCCCTTGGTAGAGCGCTTCGCGGCAATAGCCCACTCCTCATGGCCCCGCTCGCGACGCTCTCCGGAGTCTCCGGTTTGAAGACTGTGACGTCTGATCTGCCGGCAACCGTCAAATTGGTTACGGCGATGCAGGCGGCCGTCAGTTTGTCGGCCCTTTGGACACTGATGAAGGTCTCACCACGCACTCGCTCGAGCCATTTCGATAACTTCGTCTGGTCCTGTATGGTGCCGTTCATCGCCACTTTTGCGTACCTCACGCTTTCATGCGCGAGGCGATTCGCCTTACGAGCTGAAATGCGTCGCAAACGTGCTCCGCATCCTCTTTCTAAAGCTGAACGTGCCGTGTAAAAACCAGGTTGGCGCAGCCAACTCGTCGGCTTGAGGCCTTCACCGCAATCTCGAACGGCGATGAGGGCCTGCGACAACGCTTCGCTCGAGCGCGTCCTGCACGGAGATTCAGGATTCAGAGCGTGACGTCGCTTCGGATGTCTGGCGCATAGAGAGGCTCCAGTTCGTCCACCAGATTTTCTCGCAGATTTCGTTCAGGTAGCCGAAGATCGATATGAACGATGAGGTCCCCGGGCCCGTTTTGCCCCCTCGCACCTTTTCCACGTAGACGCAGCTTTGAGCCGCCCTGAGTTCGCTCCGGAATACGTATCACCACCTGACCTTCGGGAGTGGGTATGTTCACCCGAGCACCATGGATCGCTTCTGGAATGGTGACCGGCAGGTTGAGATGGAGATCGTCTCCCTCTCGGCGAAACCACGGATGGGTTCTCACATGTACCTTGACGATGAGATCGCCGTCCTGAGTGCCCCCTCGACCCGAAACTCCCTGGCCTCGAAGTCGCATCCGGCCCCCGTCTCGAATTCCCGGCGGGATGCGAACGGAGAGGGACCGCGTTCCACCTGGTTTACGCACACTGATATGCTGCTCGCATCCACGCAGGGCCTCTCCAAGCTCTAGCACCACCTCCGCCTCCAAGTCGGAGCCGGGCTCGGCAGCTGCATCCGATGCTGCACGAAGAATATCCCTAAGCGTGTCTCCTCCGAGCAGATCCTCGATGGCCTTCGGGTCGAATTTTGGCGCGTCTGTATCCTCCGGGCGGGGCCGAGCTCCCGCTCGTTTTTGCCTTCTCTGCGTCGATGCGTCCTCTCGCTCCCCTAAAGGCCCGCCAGCCTCTGGCTTTCCTGCCGACCTGCCGGCCTCTCGTGCCCGCTCTGCAGAGCGGCTTGATCGATGGGCTGCCCGCGATTTTGAGGAGGAATCCCGAGACTTCCATTTTTTGGCGGTTTGAGTCAGCTCGCTCAGCCAACTCGCGGAATCTTCATACTGACGCAACACCTGGGGATCGAACCCTGCGCGGATGGCGATGTCTCCAAACCGATCGTAGAGCGCCCTCTTCTGACCGTCCGAAAGGATCTCATAGGCTTCGGAAACCCTTTTCAGCTCCTCCTCCGCTGAAGGATCGTCCGGGTTTCTGTCAGGATGGATTTTCTTCACTCTGTTTCGATAGACCCTTTTCAATTCACTGGAATCCACGCCAGAGTCCACACCTAGTGTTTCGTAAAGATTAACCATGTCGTTGTAAACCCGTCTCCTCAGCTTCTGTGGCAGACCTGCGATCGAATAAGCGCTATCTCAAACCTAAAGGGCCCTTCGCCCATGTTCAATATCGGCTGAATACGGCACCGGTGCTTCATCCTTCCCTCGCTTGGAGCGCTCCTCGGTTGCTGCGGTATTTTCTCCGTGGTACGGCGCGGCGTGAACATCGAGCCAAACCCCGTGCCCAACCATGTGGCGATC
>JBCCNK010000239.1:0-5636 GCA_039025875.1 Pseudomonadota bacterium | reverse complement strand
GCGATGTCCAGGATGAACCTCGGGCCGGCGCATGTCGATGTCGGCAAACTCGCCGTCGATTACTACGATCGCCATGAAGGTGAGGGGCTGACGATCGATGAGTACGTCGAACAGCAGCTTGCTTTCCTCACGGAGACACACAGCCGACCGGTAGATAAACCGGTCGATGTTGTTCTGTATGGATTCGGCCGCATTGGCCGTCTTATGGCGCGCATAATTATTGACAAAACCGACGGCGGTGACGCAGTCCGACTCCGGGCGGTGGTTGTGCGCAAAGGTAAGGCCAGCAACGATTTGGCAAAGCGCGCGAGTCTTTTGCGGCGCGATTCGGTACACGGTGCATTTAGCGGCACTATTCGCGTGGACGAAGAGCGCCAAAGCTTCGTGGCTAATGGCAACGAAGTACGCGTAATCTATGCCAATTCCCCGGACTCTATTGATTACACCGAATATGGAATTGACGATGCGATAGTGATCGACAATACCGGCGTCTGGCGGGACGAGGCGGGGCTATCGGCGCATTTAAATTCTAAAGGGGTCAGTAAGGTGATTCTCACAGCCCCGGGAAGGGGCGACTTGAAGAACGTAGTCGCTGGGGTAAACAGCGATGCTATAGGGCCGGATGACCGAATCATCTCGGCGGCCTCTTGCACGACTAACGCAATAGTCCCTCCGCTGAAGGCGATCGATGACAAATACGGTATTGCCCACGGCCATGTCGAAACGGTGCATGCCTTCACAAACGACCAGAATTTAATCGACAACTATCACAAGGCTGACAGGCGTGGCCGAAGCGCACCCCTCAACATGGTGCTCACGGAAACCGGCGCGGCGAAGGCCGTCTCGAAGGTACTGCCGAATCTTCAGGGCAAGCTGACCGGCAATGCCATTCGAGTGCCTACTCCTAACGTATCGATGGCCATTCTTAATCTGACCCTCAATGCCGCGACTGACCAAAGCGCGCTGAATGAGTACATGCGCGATGTCGCATTGCACTCCAACATGCGGCGGCAGATTGACTACTCAAATTCACCGGAAGTCGTATCGTCAGATTTCGTCGGATCTCGCACGGCGTGCGTGTATGACGCGCACGCCACGATCGTGAATGATCGCCAGGCGGTGGTGTATCTGTGGTACGACAATGAGTTCGGCTACAGCTGCCAGGTTTTCCGTATTCTCGAAAAGATGGCGGGTATCCAGTATCTAAATTACCCTGCGAGCGCCTAGGATCGCCAGAGGCAGCGGTTAACAGAGTCGAAAGGCCCTGCCCAACAGGCATGAATTTCGGATCGACGCCGTGGGCTTTTGGCGACGGCTCTCTCTTTCATTCTCTCTCTTGGGCAACTTGTTGGGGGTGCTTCTTTCTTAGAAGGATCATCTCTTAAGGGCTCGTTTCTCAGCGGCTCACTCTTGTGCTACGCCCCGGTACCACTTTCGGACACCGGTAAAGTAAAGGCGTCCCTTCGGCTACCCCTCGGCTTCGCGCGAGCAGATAAAAGCCGTTACTAATTAAGGTGTTGGCACCTACCTGACACCCGATTGCTTCGCTATAATGTGCCCAGCCTGTAAGCCGGCCGCCGGGGGAGCGACGCTGGCCGGGATGTCATAACAAGCTGAATCGTGCGCGTAGGGTGCACACCTCAGCCTATCGCTTTATCCAAAACGGCAATCCAGGCGGACTGAATGATCAAAATTTCTAGGGGACTAGACATTCCCATTTCCGGCGCGCCTGATCAAAAGATCGAAGATGCGCCGCCTGCAAGAGCCGTCGCCATTGTTGGTGGCGACTATGTAGGCATGAAGCCAACAATGGCGGTTCAGGAAGGAGACCGGGTTAAGCGCGGTCAAGAACTGTTTCGATGCAAGAAAACTGACGGCGTGTTGTACACCGCACCCGCCGGTGGTGTTGTGTCAGCCATCAACCGCGGCGCCAAACGAGTACTCCAGTCGGTCGTCATAGACGTCGACGGTGACGAAGCTGTCCAGTTTGATAAGTTTGATGCCGCTACAGCCAGGACCTTGGACCGCTCCAGGGTACGACAACAACTGGTCGACAGTGGACAGTGGTCCGCTATTCGGACGAGACCTTTCAGTAAGGTCCCAGCACTAGACAATGAGCCCACCGCCGTATTTGTCAACGCGCACGATACCCACCCGCTCGCGGCTGATCCGACCGCCGTAGTCAGCAGTCACCAGGATGCGTTCGCGCTCGGCATTGATTTACTAGCAGGTCAGACAGACGGACTTCTTCATTTGTGCACCAAGCCTGGCGCTGAATTGCCGCGCGGTGAAGCGCAAAATGTGAAGCAGACCGAGTTTGCCGGGCCGCACCCAGCGGGCTTGACCGGGACGCATGTGCACTTTCTTCACGGCGCTAGCATGGACCGTCCGGTCTGGACAGTGGGGTATCAGGACGTCATCGCGATTGGCCAGTTGTTTCTCACGGGTGAGCTATGGACCGAGCGCGTCGTGTCGCTCGCTGGCCCCCAGGTTGAGCGTCCGCGCCTGCTTCGCGTGCGGCTAGGAGCGGACCTTGAGGCTTTGTGTGCGGGCCAACTGCTTAGTGGAGAAAATCGAATTGTGTCCGGATCGGCGTTAGGTGGGCGTCGTGTTTCAGGTGCTACTGCCTACCTCGGACGTTTTCACTCCCAGGTTACCGTGCTGGAAGAGGGACGCGAGCGAGAGTTCATGCACTACCTCCGTGCCGGGGCGCGCAAACATTCCAGTATGGGTATTTATCTGAGTAACTTCTTTGGTCTGAAGCCGCAGCCTATGACCACCACCACGAATGGTAGTGAGCGCGCCATGGTCCCGGTGGGAAACTACGAGCGAATCATGCCGCTCGATATTCTTCCTACCCAGCTGCTGCGTTCGCTGATTGTGGGTGATACGGAAACAGCACAGGCGTTGGGCTGCCTGGAGCTGGAAGAAGAAGACTTGGCGCTCTGTACCTATGTGTGCCCAGGTAAGTATGAGTACGGGCCAATCTTACGCGACAACTTATCGCGCATAGAACAGGAGGGATAGCAGTGGCTTTGCGCAAATGGCTTGATGGTATCGAGCCTCACTTCGAAGATGGTGGACGCTACGCACGCTTCTATCCTCTTTATGAGGCAATCGACACAATTTTCTACAGGCCAGCTTCGGTGACACGCGCTACAGCGCATGTGCGAGATGGCGTTGATCTAAAGCGCATCATGATCACGGTTTGGCTCGCCGCCTTTCCTGCCATGTTTTACGGCATGTACAACCTGGGATACCAGGCGAACGAGGTGCTCGCGTTGACCGGAAGCTCGCTGGATGGCTGGCGTGGCAGCATTATTGCCGCGCTCGCGGGGCACGATTCAGCGAACGTTGGGCACAACATGTTGTTTGGCGCACTGTACTTCCTGCCGATTTACGCCGTCACTTTCATCGTGGGTGGCTTCTGGGAGGTGCTGTTTGCCATTAAACGTGGGCATGAGGTAAACGAGGGATTTTTTGTCACGTCTATTCTCTTTGCACTTGTTTGTCCGCCGGACGTTCCGCTGTGGCAGGCTGCTCTCGGAATTAGTTTTGGCGTGGTCATTGGTAAAGAAGTCTTCGGCGGGACTGGTAAGAACTTTTTGAATCCCGCTCTGACCGGGCGCGCGTTTCTGTACTTTGCTTACCCTGCCCAGATGTCTGGAGACGCAGTATGGACTGCTATAGATGGCTATAGTGGCGCCACGCCACTGGGTATCATCGCGGCCGATGGGATGACGGCGCTGCAAAGTCAGTACACCTGGTTTGATGCCTTTATTGGTCAGATTCCCGGTTCTATAGGAGAAACGTCGACGCTGATGGTGATGATTGGTGGCGCGATTCTTCTGTTAACTAGAGTCGCTTCGTGGCGCGTCGTGGCCGGTGTTTTTCTGGGCATGTTTGCGTTCTCGTCGCTGCTCAATCTCGTCGGATCTGAGAGCAACCCGGCCTTTTACATGCCCTGGTACTGGCATCTCGTTGTCGGTGGGTTTGCGTTCGGTATGTTCTTCATGGCGACCGATCCGGTATCCGCCGCCATGACCAATCGCGGCCGCTGGGCCTATGGAATTTTGATTGGCGTGATGACGGTGTTGATTCGGGTGATCAACCCGGCGTTCCCTGAAGGCATCATGCTTGCCATTTTGTTTGCCAATCTGTTCGCACCGCTGTTCGACCATTTTGTCGTGCAGGCCAATATCAAGCGGAGGCTAGCTCGTGTCTAGTGGCGAGAGTATCGGTAAAGTTCTACGTGTCGCGTTCGCACTCTGCGTCGTGTGCTCGGTCGTAGTGTCAACCGCTGCTGTCATGCTTAAGCCGGCGCAAGAAGCCAACAAGAGCATGGATAAGAAACGCAATATTCTGCAGGCCGCCGGCATGCTTCAGCAGGGAATCGGGATCGATGAACAGTTCAAAGCGGTCGAGGAGCGCTACGTTGATTTAAGTACCGGTCAATTCACCGACGAAGTGGTTGCAGGCTATGATCAGCGCGAAGCATCAAAGGATCCGTCTCGTTCTCGCGACGTGGTCTCTGCCATCGACATTGCAAAAGTCGGTCGTCAGGCCAACATCGCCCAGGTGTACCTGGTACGCAATGAGGATGGTGCGGTCGACCGTATCATTCTGCCGGTGCACGGATACGGTCTGTGGTCGACGCTGTACGGTTTTCTTGCGCTAGAGAGCGATGCCAATACCGTCGCCGGCTTGGGGTTCTATGAGCACGGCGAGACTCCGGGCCTCGGAGGTGAAGTCGATAACCCTCGCTGGAAGGCATTGTGGCCCGGTAAGCAGGTGTACCGAGACGGTGAGGTTGCAATTACTTTGCTAAAAGGCGCAGTGGATCCCCAGAGCTCCAGCGCCGATTGGCAAGTGGACGGGTTGTCCGGCGCCACACTTACAAGCCGAGGAGTTAGCAATTTGCTGGCGTTCTGGATGGGTGATGAGGGGTTCGCCCCGTTTCTTAACAACCTGCGTAACGGAGACGCATGAGCATGGATTCGGTCAAAGATACCCTGGCAAACCCCGTGCTCAAGAACAATCCGATCGCACTGCAGATCCTGGGAATCTGTTCGGCTCTGGCGGTGACGTCCTCGCTTCAGGTGACTCTGGTGATGTGTATCGCGCTGACGTCAGTCACGGCGTTTTCCAACCTGTTCATCTCACTTATTCGAAACTTTATTCCTGGCAGCATCCGCATAATTGTGCAAATGACCATCATTGCGTCTCTTGTGATCATGGTCGACGAGGTGCTGAAGGCGGTGGCCTATGACATCAGCAAGCAGCTGTCCGTGTTTGTTGGGCTCATTATTACCAACTGCATCGTGATGGGCCGAGCCGAAGCTTTTGCCATGAAGAACCCGCCAGTCCCGAGCTTCCTCGATGGCATCGGCAACGGGCTTGGCTATTCTGTGGTACTCGTTTTTGTCGCGGTCATCCGGGAGCTGTTCGGGTCCGGAAAGTTAATGGGCTTGGAGATTCTTCCGCTGGTGACCGAGGGCGGCTGGTACAACCCCAACGGATTGCTGCTGCTGCCGCCTAGTGCGTTCTTCCTGATCGGACTGTTTATCTGGCTACTCAGAGCCTGGGATAGTAAACAGGTCGAAGAGCCTGACTTTAAGATGTCGAAACACACGATT
>JBCCNK010000238.1:0-5657 GCA_039025875.1 Pseudomonadota bacterium | reverse complement strand
TCTTTGAAGGAATCAGACGCTTTGCGAAAACCCGTACCCAGCAAAATGGCCCAGGTCAGGCATCCCAGGAAGTTGGCGTCGACCAAAGCCCGGATGGGGTTATCTACGAGCTTAAACAGTACAGTGCGCAGCACCTCTCCTACGGCGTCTGGCGGAGCGCCCTCGGCAACACTCGCGAGCGCTATCGTTTGCGGAAACGCCGCAGACATGAGCACAGCCACCGCAGCGGCGGCAATCGTACCGCATAGATACAACCCCAAAGTCAGTGCTATGCGCCCCGAATCCTGAGCGTCCCAGGGTTGGGTAGCGACGGCCGTCATGACCAACACCAGCACCAGCATCGGTGCAACCGCTTTAAGCATGGCCACGAACAGTTGCCCGAGAATGCCCAGAGCAATCGCGAGTTCAGGCGCGACCAGAGCGACAATCGTGCCGATGATGACTCCCAGAATGATTTGCGGCACGAGGCCAATCTTTAGCGCAGCCAAATGCGAAGTCTCCTAGAACTTGTGCAGACTATTTATAACCGAGAGTTTACCGTGTGAACGGCGGGATTGGACCGAACGGCAGTAACGCACCGGTCACAAAAAAGCCCGGCTGCTTTTGAGCAGCCGGGCTTTTAGTAAATCGTGCGCTAGCCCGAACTATCATTGAATACGCTCGCGCCCTTAACAGATCCTTGTCCGCACGAGGCCTTTACCAACCTCGGAAAAATCCACCGGCATTCCGCTCGGTCGGCAAACGCCTTATGCGAACAATGATCGACGCAATCATCGTGGCGATTCATGAATAGTTCGGGCTAGAACTGCTTGCGTACTGTCACACCGAAGCTGCGAGGCTGATTGACGCGATAACCAAGCCGCGCGCGCCCGCCACGCTCGCGATCAAACGACTGTAACGCATTCTCGTCGAGCAGGTTGTTGATATACAGCACCGCATCCCAGGTTCCCCACGTCGCACCGGCGCTTAAGTTCACCAACTCATAAGCAGGCAGCTCCAGGTCGAGCGACGTGACCTCAGTTCCGGTAGCGCCCCCGAAGGCGAGATTGGAGGTGAATACTCCGGCGCCCGGCACTTGATCACCCGGTTGCGTGAAGCGGTCGCCTATGTACTGGAGCATCGCGTTGACATAAGCCGAGTCGGACCCGAAGAAGCCCTCATCAAAGGTGTAGGTGGCCGACGCCGAGAATTGAAGTTCGGGCACGGACGCCAGTCGATTACCTTTTTCGACTCCGCCCAGAACAGCGCCATCACCATCACGCACCGTGGAGTCGAACTCCGCCTCGAGCACGCTGCCATTCAAAGTCAGCAAAATGTTCTCAGTCGGATACGCCACCACCTCCCACTCAGCACCGATAGTGGACGCGTCCTCGACATTAAAGGAAATTCGAGATGAGCAGGACCCGGCATCCAGCGTCACCTGCAAGTCTTCGATTTCGGTATAGAACACCGCCGCATTGAACTGAAGCCAGCTGAACTGAGATTTGAATCCCAGCTCGTAGTTCCACATCGTTTCATCGTCGTAGTCTTGAAAGCCTCCGAATGTCACGATGTCGCTTTCGTTGCAAAGTGCGCGATTCAGCGGATCGTTCACACCGCCCAGACGAAAACCCTGGGAAGCCTGCGCGTTAACGGTCATGTCATCGCTCAAATCATAGCTCGCCATGATCCTGGGGTTGAACCCCTCCGACTCGGTGCGATCCGTCTGACTATCGCCGTTGGAAAACAAGCCACCGCTGATAAAATCTCGTTCTTCTTCAAAACGGTACCAGCGTCCGCCAAAAGTCAGATCAAGACGTTCGGTAACGGCATATGTCGCCTCACCAAAGATAGCGACCTGGGTTAGGTCGTACGGCAAACTCGAGTTGAAAGGTGAATCGGCGGGGAACCCATTAGCGAGAGCCGCGGACGTGCCCTCCCCCAGCACTGAGTCAACAACCAGGTCATATCCCGGTGTGGGCAGAAACTGGGCGTAGTCACGATCGAGCTCTGAGTAAAAGACACCCGCCACCCAGTAGAGCGGACCGTCTCCATTTGATGCGATACGCAGTTCGTTCGTTTCCTGCTCAAGATCCGTCGTGTCTTGTAGATTCGATGGTCTCAGGACCTGATCTTCCGGAAATCCGAGATCCACACTGACGGAGCCCGTGAGCGCACTCGCATCGCGACTCACTAGTATCTCACGCTCGGTGTAGCTGCCCGCATAGGTTAGCGTGACGTTATCCAAATCCCAGTTCATCACGAGATCTGCAATCAGTGTTTCGTCGGTGAACTCCTCGTTGAGGAGCAGGTACTGCTCCCGCTCACCGAGCTGAATCGCCGGTCGGGTCGTCGTGAACGGATTCGCAAACAGGTTGAACTCCTCCTGACGATTGAAACCATCGGATTCAATCTCCTGGTAAACAACCCGAGGGGTAATGGTCATATTCGGTGTAGGTTGCCAGGTTAGAGCGAAACGGCCTCCGTAGCGGTTCCCGGTGTTGATGTCTTCAGCGACCTGTCCATTTTCGCTGAGAGCATCAATAAATCCTGCATACTCTGTTGCATAGCCGACCGCCCGGATCGCGACCTTGTCACTGACCGGGACGTTGATGTGACCTTTTAGGTGCCCACCCTCGTTGCCATCGGTAAGAATGTTGGCATTGGCTTCGATCGAGCCGCTGACGGCGTCAAAATCGGGCTGCTGGGTGATAAAACGAATTGTTCCTCCCACCGAGCCAGAGCCAAACAGCGTGCCCTGGGGCCCCCGAAGTGTTTCAAGTCGCTGCAGATCGTAAAGATCAAGATCGGGTGTAAACAGCGATAGTGAGATCAGCGTTTCATCAAGGTATACGCCCACCTGCTCTTTGACGCCGGGCTGGTCCCGCACAATCTGTCCCGCAGACACACCCCGGATGGAAACCTGGCTTTGTCCCGGACCTAAATTCTGAATCGCAAGCCCGGCCACGTTCCGTGCCACATCTTCCAAAGTGAACGCGTTGTTGCGCTCAATCTCTTCGGCCGTCTGCGCGTTGATCGAAAACGGCAAGTCCTGCACGGAAGAAGTCCGCTTGGTCGCCGTTACCAGCACTTCCTCCAGCTGAGCGTGAGCGCTACCGGGTAGGTAAGCCGGCACGACGGCCGCAAGTGCCAGGGCGAGTACTGAGGGTTTGAAACGCACTGAACTCTGAATAGTCTGAGTAGTCTGCATTGCGGGCTCCGTGTGTTTTAGTTGTCTGCCCCGGACGTGACTGTCCAGGTCTTGCGGTGCGAGGCCAGTCTTAGCGCCGGATTCTACTGCGAAGTAGGGACGCAACGAGTCACAGAGCCGTGGGAATTTGTCACAGCAAATCCGGTAGCGGAATCAGACAGCACACGAGCCATCGTTAGTTACCAGGTCCTTGACTTGCTTACACGATGTTTATCCAGGCGAGATGGCTGTTACCGCCTCACATAGGAGACGTTTCACCGGAAAATCGATTCAGCCGTTGCCTTGTTCGGGCTGGGCGTCGAGTACCGGAAAGGTGGGGATAGACGTTTCGCCAACTCGCACATCCTGGACGTGGTGCGCAAGCGCCGGACCAACCATGGCAGTGACCTGGTGCGGCCGTAAGACTTCACCGCACTCGCTGCACGTGAGCTCCGGGAGAAACTTCTTACCGCAGGTCTGATGGAAATACTCAATCGGAGGCCCCTCACCTCGATCCATCCACTCATCGCCCCAGCGTCCCAAGGTCATCAGCACCGGGTACAGAGCAAGGCCCTTCCGCGTGAGGCGATACTCATAACGGACCGGTTTGTCGCAATACCGCACGCGAGTGAGCACACCCTGTTCAACCAGCTTGCCAAGACGTTCCGACAGGCGATGGCGCGTTATACCAAGGCTCTCCTGAAAGCGTTCGAACCGACGCACACCCAGAAACGCGTCTCGAAGTATGAGGAGTGTCCAGCGTTCCCCAACAACCGACAGTGCTCGCGCGACTGAGCACACCTGCTGATCTATCTGGTCCCAGCGCATGCTCTCACTCCTCTTGTGAAGTGCAGTCCGGTTGTAACCGGTTTCCAACCCCCGAAGGGCATCAGGTCTAGCGGCTCAGGCGGTTAGCCCCGCCTGTCTGGAAATTTAACGCAGGGCACGAAGCCGCAAAAGAAGTAGAACGAGCCACAGAAATCCGACGCCCAGCAGCAGGAACTTCATCGTCGCACACAGGGCAGACAGCAGAGCAGGAAACGACGCATCCCCATAGAAAATCATGCTCAGAGACCCCACATTTTCAATGGCGTCTGCGGCGGAGATACCCGCCCCGAGTACGAGCAACGAAGGGCTGATGGGTTGACTGTATTCGTTCAGCTTTCGGCGCACGAGTGCAATCGCCAGCACCAGCGTAGCCGGGAAGAGAAGGAGATAGAGATAATCGATGCCAAGCAGCAGAATGAGCGTGCGAACCTGCACCTCAGACCATGCGCGCAACGCGTCCGAACAGGTCGCCGTAAAGCCGCAGAACTCAAAGGCCACGATGCCTTCGGGGGTTATTTCGTTTCGCAGTTGCAGGTCAAGCGTAAGTACGACCACGCTGCAAATCAAAAACAGTATCAGCACCACCACAAAACAACGGCGCAACACGTCTTGCTCTTTCATAACTTCCTAACTAGCACTCTCACAGCCGGTTTTCACCGCACAACTTCCATAAACTTCCAGACTCTTACAGGCTACTGTATTAACACACCGAGCGGCATACCCGATAGCGAAGCGACTGTGCGAACAAAATTTTCGCGGCCGTAATCGCAACTTATTCTTCGACAAGCCGGGATGATCAGCAGTAAACGAAGTCCGAAACGTGCGCTCGCTTGCCTGAGCCTGCTTGAGTAAGCCTGGTGCTGACGTTTGGCAATACGACCTTCCGTTGCAGGGATTGCCACCGGCGCTCCCTGGGATAAAGAGCGGCGCCGGACCTTATGTTTTTTTATGCACCCCTCTCCTGCAAAAAGTTGTAAACTTAGCTTTACATACTATCATCACAATAAAGTTGACACATGAGTCAACGCCTCACGTCGACTCGCTAGGAGACACCGACAGGTGCATTCCGTCGGGAAACTCGACGCGCGCTACTGCCAAAAGCGCCAAATCGAGTGAAGACGAGGTAGGGGAACAGGGGAACTGGATGGCGGGGCAGAAGTTGAGAAGTGCTGGCGAGTACATGACGCCGGTACCTACCCAATGGATTGGACCAATCAAGCTCATCGGCGACGTAGTCGATGAAGAAGTCAGTGTCCCGATGGCCACCTACGAAAGTCCGCTCTGGCCTTCCACGGGACGTGGCGCCAAAGTTTCCCGTATGTGTGACGGTATTCGCTGTACGCTCGTCGATGAGCGTATGAGTCGCTCTATCGCATTGCGCGCGAAGCATGCGCAGGCCGCAGTAGAAGCCTGGCAATCGATCTCCAGCAGGCAAGATGAGCTCGAAGCCGTGGTGGCATCAACGAGCCGCTTTACCCGCCTCATCAAGTTAAACCGTCAACTGGTTGGCAATCTCCTCTTTCTACGTTTTGAGTGTGTCACCGGAGACGCTTCGGGGCACAACATGGTCACCGGCGCCGCCGATGCACTGCAGGCCTGGCTGCTTACTGAGTATCCGGATCTCGAATACTCAACGATCTCTGGGAATTACTGCACTGAC
>JBCCNK010000237.1:0-5693 GCA_039025875.1 Pseudomonadota bacterium | reverse complement strand
TCAGACCGCTGAATATTGCGATGGCCCCTTGGGTGTACGCCGAATCCGGGGCGAGTTTTTTCGCGATGGTGAGGTGGCGTTCCGCGCGTTCAAAGTCAAGGCGCGCCGCTGAATACCAGGTTGCGGCCGCGGCGTTAGCCATCGGATTCTCAGCATCAAGAGCTAGAGCCGTGGCGAGAGAGGATTCGGTCTCTCGCGCGTAGCGCTCATAGTCTCGTGACAGGGGACTTCCAAAGCTGCCTACATAGCTCCAACTCAGATAAGCCCAGGCATCAGAAAAATCAGGTTCAAGCTGGGTGGCCTGCTTGAGATAACGCATCGACCGTGCGCGAGAACGGTTGTCGGACATAACCAGCGCGCGGGCTTCCAGGGCACGGAGAAAACTTTCGTAAGCACGCGGGTTGATGTTCTTGACGTCCGTGCTGAGCGCCAGCTGGCCAATTCCCAGCTGACCTTGAATGCGCCTAGCAATCGCCAACACCTGCCCGTTGAGCCCCTCACCTATCGCGCCGTCTGAAACCTGGATACTGGCAGCGAGCCTGGTGACGAGAGAATCGGTATCTGTGAGGCGCACCGTGAGCTCGGCTCCTCGGCCATCTTCGCGCAGGCTGACCTCCACAATCTGAGTTGCCCCCAGCTGTTCGCCGATTGCCCGGAGGCCTTCGCCGGTGGATGCGGCAGCGAAAGAAGACGCGCCGGCAATTACCGATAGATCCGGGACCTGACTGAGGTAGTTAGTCAGCGCTTCACTAACGCCGCGAATCAAAAATATGCGCTCATCCGGTACAGCCACTAGCGAGGGGATTACTGCGAGGCGAATAGTGTCGTTCGACCCTACTACTGACTCCGTATCGGGTCGCGGGAGCAGTACAGCCAAAGCGATACCACAAACAGTGGCAATACACAGAACGGTAGCCAGCGCGACTTTGCTCATAGTGCGAGTTGACCGGCGGGTCCGCTCAGACTCGGAAAACTCGGGCTCACGCTTGACGGCGGAGGCCTCCGCCGAAGAATCTGCGAGCCGCGAGGGTTTCATGCGTGCCAGCCACCGTTTAACGCCATCCTTCAGTTGGGGAATCTGCAGTTGCGGCTTCGCGGGCTCGGCCTCCAGCCATTGTGACTGGCTCAAGTAGTAGTCAAGTGAAGGCGGTAGAGTCACTCCCCGCATCCGCACAGTGATTATGGGTTTGCTCGTTGAAACAGCCCGTTCGATCTCTCGAGACACATGCGGTGAGCTTGTCGCCTCGTCCGTCAGAACGAGGACGATCAGCTTCGCATTATCAATGGCCTCAACGATCGCCTGTGCGTATTCCTGACCCGGGAGCACGTCACGCGGTGCAATCCAGCAGCTAATCTGCTCTGACTCAAGAGCCGCACAGAACTCAGTAGCTATCGCAGCGTCGGTTGAGGCGTGGCTGAAAAAGACGTCTTGACTCATAGAGATTCTTAGCGGGATCGCTAGTGGGGCGTTGAGATTTTACAAGGTGTCTCAGGCAGGCTAGTGTGCCGTAATTGCAGGATTTCTGCCCCTCTGCGATGTCAGTGTCCTCCTCGGAGAATGGTAGCCCGTCCATGAAAAATCTAGATGAACTGAACGAGCAAAAGCAGCACCTTCTTGCCGCGCCTCGTTCGGCAGGCCCCGTGACCTGTGTCTGCATACGACCAGAGGAAGGTGCAAGAGAGTTCCCGAAGCAAATAGAACTGAGCGTCGAGCGCGGCGCTATCGGCGATAACTGGGAGAGAGGTACCTGGCTATCACTCGAAGACGGTTCGCCCAGTCCGGACGTCCAGGTGAGCATCTTGCCCCAGCGGATTTACGAATTGATCTGTACAGTGGACGGTGCAATTCACCCTGGAGATACGATAATCGCCGACATCGACCTTGGTGAAGACAATATCTCTGTCGGGCAACGATTACGAGTCGGAACGGCTATGGTTCAGGTGAGCGACGTGCCCAACTATGGATGCGATCAATGGGCTCATCGCTACGGCCATGAAGCCCTGCGTTTTGTCGCGCACAAAGGGAACCGCCGCTATCGGCTACGCGGTGTTCTCTGTCGGATCGTACAAGACGGATCGGTGGCGGTGGGAGACACTATTTCCACCGATGTTGGGTAACATCCATGAAAGCCCTGCTTTGCAGAGACTCTAAGTTTTCGAGGTGACGCTCATGCTAAAGAGGCTAGGTAGTCTCGATAACGATTTATGAAAACCCTTGGGTCTCGTCGCCCTTCAAGTCTCAGTTCATTGGCACCCCGCTCATCAAACTTATAGCCGAAGGTGTAAACATCCTGAGCGTAGAGATCACCCACTATCCGCTGTGTTTCGTCGCTATACACTTCGGCGTATTCGATCGAACTTCCGCTTGGTCCAACGTTGTTATGACTGAGTTCGCTTCGAACAGGTATTTTAGAACTTAGATACGCGAAGTCCTGCTCGAGATTTTCGTAGTAACACACGAAGTCGACCGTAATGCGCGCCGAGTAATCAAATACATATTCACACTGGGGTTTGAAGTGTATTGAGTTTTTGATGTTTGCCGGTGTTAGCCAATTCTTTACAAAGTCCTCGAAGTCTTCGTATCGCTCAAGTTCCAGCTCCCAGAACTTACGATCCACCGCATTGAATCCACCCGCGCGCAGGAAGTTGTAGGCAGATACAACTCTGGACCACGGGTTGCGGACGATAGTGAACTTAAAAAAAGTTAGAAAATCAGTTGGTGAAAGAAGCAGAACATAATCATTCAGTGTTTTGTGTCCAGCGCCCAGCGACCCATATATCGCCTCGTTCACCGACACCCCTGCTGTCTTCGGTACATGTACGAAAATCGACTTGGTTCGGAGGTATTCCTTTATTGAGTAACCATTGCTGTCGGACTCGCGAATCTCCCGGGCTCGTTGTCTCACCGCCGATCCCCTTCGGAGTCTCCATCGGTAGTGCCGCAGCAATACTCTAGATACAGCATCGAAGCTGCCGTTTGCCCCCAGTGGACGTTCGCGCAACTGTGTACGTTTAAGCTCCATTAGACCTATCTATGCTCTGAGTGAAACTTGAATTTCAATATGAAGAAAAAACATCTCTGAAACTAAACAACTAGTCAGCCGCTCACCTGCAAGTCCAAAAAGTGAGTTCTTGAAAAGATAAAAGGACCCCAGCATCAATTAACCGATGTTGGCTTAGATATCGCAAGCTAATGTAATCGTTTGTACTCTTTGACTGTTCACCTTTTTCCACTAAGGAGAAACAGCCTCGATCAGTTCGAAGTACTTTTACATAAAATAAACGCGTTTTAGGCGAGTAAGTTCAGCCGCTCTATCGCAAGTTTATTCGATCCGTCTAGCGTTGTGACTGTAGCATCAGGACCCGCATCAAACCCCCTTCCCGCTACACTCAAAAGCCATAACTTTGACCGTGTTCACCATTTGATAGCGCTGAGCGTTGCCACGGGTGATGCGCTAGGTACAGCTTTGGACTTTAAGCTACCCGGAAGTTTTGAGCCCATCACCGATATGGTCGGCGGTGATCCTTTCTCTCTCAAGCCCGGCCAATGGACGGACGATACGTCCACGGCTCTATGCTTGGCAGACAGTCTTGTGCGAAAAAAGCGTTCGATGCTGCAGACCAGATGCATTGCTATCTACGATGGATGAAAGAGGGTTACTGGAGTAGTACAGGGTGTGCTTTGACATCGGTTACACGGTACTCGCAGCACTTGATCGCTTCGAACGGACGAACGATCCGTTCGCGGGTTCTACTGACCCTTTGAGCGCAGGAAACGGCAGCCTGATGAGATTAGCACCGATACCGATGGCGTTTCTGAGATGCTCGGAGGTGGCGATTGAGAACACTGCAGCGATGTCGATGACTACCCATGCTGTTGAGGAGGCAGTCGACGCCTGTCGATTCTATTGCGGGCTCATCTGCATGGCACTGGGTGGAGCAAGTAAGCGCGATATTTTTGAGCCCATGGCGCATCCGGTCCTGGTGTCACGGCCGACCGGTGGGCTGGCTGCCAATATCGACCGCATAGCCAAGGGGAGCTACAAAGCGATGCAGCCTCCGCAAATACGCGTAACAGGCTATGTCGTGGATTCACTACAGGCCGCGCTCTGGGTTTTTTGGGTCACCGACAACTTCCGCGACGGAGCGCTTGCTGCCGCAAACCTAGATGACGACGCAGATACCACCGCCGCGATATACGGTCAGCTTGCAGGTGCGTTCTCTGGGGTCCAGGGACTACCCGCTGCGTGGCTCGAGTGTCTAACACTGGTTGACCTTATCGAAGTTTTAGCCTCACAGTTGCTGCTACTCGCTTCAGAGCTAGAAGCTCACTGACACCGACGGTTAGGTGGCCTATCACCGCGAGATCAGGTGATCTAGCATCAGTCTATGCCGGGTCGAGCGAGCTTACTATGTCAAAAGTCTCGTTGGTCTGCGGAAGGTGGAAGCAAAAAAAGCCCGAAATTACGGGGCTTTTAAATTACGGGGCTTTTAATGAAGCCAAGCAGTGAAGCCACGCAGAGACGTCACGCAAAAAAGCCATGTATAGACGTCATGGTAGCTGATCTCAACGATGGTGGTGGGAAAACCTAGCGAGAACCCTCTTCAAACTGAGCGGTCATCATCCACTTTGCTTTTTCAAGGTTGCCCGTTAGCCCAATCACCATATCTTCCGAAATGGGATCGAGTTCGCCAAGTATGGGTATGTGCACGCGCGTGCCTTCGCATACCTGGGCCAGTCGTTCGCTGATCAATGCTACGACTTCCATGTCCTTTACGGTTCCCTCCGGGAACGGGGTCAGCTTTGATCGTTGCTCTATAACGGCGACACCACCACTGGCCGCATGCCCTAACGCACGGATCCGCTCAGCGATTTCGTCGTATCCATCCCGGACTACAAGCAGTATCTCGTCCAATTCAAGATGCACCGACCGAAAACGTGGCCCGACCACATTCCAGTGGGCTTCTTTGAGCTGAAGGGATAGGTCGATTAGCTCGGCGAGAATGTCCTGCAGGCTTTCTGCCGCTTGGAGACTTGTGGGTGTTTCAATTGGATGAACCGCGTTCATTGAATTGCCTCTCCTTTTTTAGTGAGTGAAAGTTCAGTCTTACGTTTAAACGCTTCCTGGCTCGCGACGTAACTTACGGCCTTCTTGAAGCTTAGCTGGCGCTAGGCTAGGCAGGAGCCTAGCCAGGCTTAGCGAGTTAACTTGGCGTTACCGTTTGACGCGGCGGTAGTCTGTCAACGAATACGTTGATGTTGTAGTCGCGTATCGCGACTCCGGTTTCTTCTGCGAGCCGCCGGATGGCGCCCTCTAGCTGGGTGCTGGCGTTCACATCTGCGATGTCCCCGGTCTTGCTGTCGACGAGTCGCACTGTTTTGGTCTCTGGTGTGCGTGCGAAGCAGGCCTTGCGCCCATCCACCGTAACGCGCTCTACCAGCCCGTGGCCTTCGAGTTCACCCAGTACACGATAGATCGTCGCCATGGGAACTCTCTTGTGCTGCCGCTGAATAATGTCGTAAACATCGGCGGCCTCGACAAACTGATGCGAGTCCATCACTTCGCAGATGCACTCGCGCTGCCAGGTGATCTTCTGGCGGAGATTTTTAAGCTCGTCGATCAGTGGCGTTTTCAAGGAAGATGCCTCGTTATAGTAAGTATGGGGCAACCAAGTATAAGACCCCACAATTA